>JANYHZ010000163.1 GCA_025362135.1 Betaproteobacteria bacterium
GCGGCGCGCATGAGCTATGTCGGGGGACCTGGCTTCGAACTTTATGTGCCGACGGAAATGACGCGGCACGTTTACCTCGAATTAATGGACGCAGGAAAGGACCTTGGCATTCGCGATGCGGGCTACTACGCGCTCGACGCAATGCGCATCGAGGCCGGTCGTCGCGCCTGGGGCGCGGAACTCGGGCCGGACGAGAATCCATTTGAAGCGGGGCTTGCCTATGCCGTCAATCTCGACAAGGCCACACCATTTATCGGCAAGCAGGCTTTGCTGAACGCGAAAACACAACCATTGAGAAAGAAACTTGTCACCGTGATGCTCGATTCGCCGAACGCGTACGCCTGGGGCGGCGAGGGAATCGTTATCGATGGCGAAACAAGCGGTGAATTAACGTCGGTGGGCTGGAGTCCGAAGGCCAATGCCTGCGTGGGACTCGGCTATGTGCGTGGCGCGGCGGCGCAGCGGCTGCACGCAGGTACACCTGTGCAGATTGAATTGTGGGGTGATTACGTCGATGCGACGGCGTGGGATCAATGGCCACCGCAAAAATAGCACTGTCATTTCGAGCATCGTGAGAAATCTGCTTCTTTTTTTGCCAAACCAAACAACAGCAGATTTCTCACCCGATGAAGCCGGGTTCGAAATGACAAGCCAGGGAAACTGGCAATTGCGGCGGCCTCGGCACACAACCAGTCAAGCAATCGATGAAGTAGTGGACAACATCCAGCACTGGCGCGGCTTGCAGGTCATTTTTGTGCCAGCAGCCGCACCGAGTGGCGATCTGCATATTTGCACGTTGAACATTGACGCTCAATTCCGAAACAGCAAATAAGCGTCCAAAAATGATGCGTGAGGCGCACGCAGAAGCTTTCGGTAACCACGGGGGAATATAATCTCGTCTCTATAAAAAACCTCGGGAACTCAACATGTCCGCCCAGGCAGAAAATCGCAAATCCGCACTAATTGCTGAAATTGAAAGGCTGATCGCCGCCAAGGTGCCCACTGCCCAGCGCGACCAGGCTAAGGTGTTTGCCGCCAAATACTGCAATGAAGTCGATGCCGAAGACTTTGTCGCACGCGATGCCGGCGAATGGGCAGCACTTTCGCTTTCGCATCTCGCGTTCGGCAATGAATTCCAGCGCGGTGCACCGAAGATGCGGATCTTTAATCCACGGCTGGCCGAAAACGGCTGGGAAGCGCCGTCCACGATCATTGAATTCGTCAACGATGACATGCCCTTTCTGGTCGATTCGATCGCCATGGAAATAAATCGGCAAGGTATTGCGATTCAGCTTGTTTTACATCCGCTGTTTGACGCAACACGCGATCAACATGGCGTACTCACAAAGCTCGACGACGCCAAGGGTGGCACGCGCGTGGAGTCCTGGATTCACGTCGAAACGGAGCGCATCACCGATCCGGCGCGCATCAAGGCTTTGGGGGACGGGCTGGTCTCGGTGTTGGCTGACGTGCGCGCTGCGGTTGAGGATTTTCCATTGATGAAAGCGAAGATCGCCGAGATGCTGTCCAACATGGGCGGTGCCGCCAAAGTGGTACCGCCGGAGGAACTCGATGAAGCGCGCGCATTTTTGGCATGGACGGCGGACAATCACTTCACCTTTCTTGGCTATCGCGTCTACGAACTCTCGCCGTCGAACGGCACGGATAGTCTGAAGATCGTGCCCAAGTCCGGCCTGGGAATTCTGCGGGAGCCGAAGCTGGGTGGTGTTTCGCAAAGTTTCAATGAACTATCGCCGGAACTGAAAGCACTCGCCAGAAAACCGCAGCTGCTGGTGCTGACGAAAGCGAATTCACGCGCCACGGTGCATCGCCCCGGCTATCTCGATTACATCGGCGTGAAGCGCTTCGGCGACAAGGGCAATGTGGTTGGCGAGCGCCGCATGATCGGCCTCTACACCTCCTCGACCTACCACGCCGATCCGCACGATATTCCGCTGCTGCGGCGAAAAATATCTGTCGTGATGGGACGCGCCGGCTTCCCGCCATCGAGTCACGCGGGAAAAAACCTCTTCTCGATTCTGGAAACATTCCCGCGCGATGAATTATTCCAGATTGGCGACGAAGAATTGTTCGATACCGCCATGGGCATCCTGCGACTGGGCGAACGTGCACGCACGCGCATGTTTGTGCGGCGCGATATTTATGCGCGGTTTTACTCCTGCCTGATTTACCTGCCGCGTGAAAATTACAACACCGAGACGCGCGTAAAGTTGCAGGAAATCCTCAAGCGCGCGTTCAATGGCGTCAGCGCCGAATTCAACGTGCAGCTTTCCGAATCCGTGCTTGCGCGCATTCACATGCTGATCCGTACCGCGCCGGGCACCACGCTGCAAACCGATATCAAGGCGCTGGAAGCAGAAGTGATTTTCGCACTGCGTAAATGGGAAGACGGCGTGTTCACACTGGTGAGCCAGTCGCCGGGCCTCGGCGAAGATGTGGCCAATCAGGCACGGCGCGAATTCGTGCTGCCCTTCCCTGCGGCCTATCGCGAAGATGTCAATGCAGAGCAGGCCGTTGCCGATTTCGTGACCGCCAAAAACCTTACAGATGACAGCCCGATTGGCATGTCGCTTTATCGCCCCGCCACCGTCGGCAGCAATGCGCCGCCGAGTAACTATGCGCTACGCTTTCGACTCATCAAACTGGGCGACGCAGTACCGCTTTCGGGCTCATTGCCAATGCTTGAAAACATGGGCGTCAAGGTCGAGAACGAGCGTTCCTACGTCATTGCGCGCAACCATCTCCCGCCCCTGCACATTCACGATTTCGGCCTCACCCATACTTATGCTGACCTCGATCTGGAGCGCATCAAGGCGAAGTTTGAATCGGCCTTTGCGCTTATCTGGAAGCGCGAAGTCGAAAACGATGGCTTCAATCGGCTCACCCTCGCCGCCTCGCTCGCCGCCGATGAAATTCTGCTGCTGCGAGCCTATGCAAAATATCTGAAACAGACCGGCTTCACCTTCAGCCAGCAATACATTGAGCAGACACTGGCAAAGCACGCCGCCATCACGCAGCAACTGGTGCAGCTGTATCACGCACGCTTTGACCCGGCCTATCCAGGCGAGCGCATCGACGACGAAAAGAACATCATCGCGGCGATCAAGGAAACGCTCGATGCGGTTACAAATGCGGATGAGGACCGCATTTTGCGGCGCTTCCTCGCCGTCATGCGGGCGACCTTGCGCACCAACCACTATCAGCCTGACAAACAGGGCGTGCGCAAGCCTTACCTCTCGTTCAAGATTGAATCGGCGAAGGTGCCGGAGTTGCCCGAACCCAGGCCGTTGTTTGAAATCTTTGTGTACTCGCCACGATTCGAAGGCATCCATTTGCGTGGTGGAAAAGTCGCGCGCGGTGGATTGCGCTGGTCGGATCGGCCGGAAGATTTCCGCACCGAAGTGCTTGGTCTGGTCAAAGCGCAGATGGTCAAAAATGCGGTGATCGTGCCGGTAGGCTCCAAAGGCGGCTTCGTGTTGAAAATGGCCCCTCCCTCGAGTGACCGCGAGGCTTACATGAAGGAAGGTGTGGCCTGCTACCAGAATTTTCTGCGTGGCTTGCTCGACATCACGGACAACCTCGTCAAAGGCCTGGTGGTTCCACCGCATCACGTGGTCCGGCACGATCCAGGCGATCCCTACCTCGTTGTCGCAGCAGACAAAGGCACCGCAACGTTCTCCGATTACGCCAACGCCATCTCCATCGAGTACGGGCATTGGCTGGGTGATGCGTTCGCGTCGGGCGGCTCGGTGGGCTACGACCACAAAAAAATGGGCATCACCGCAAAAGGTGCCTGGGAAAGTGTCAAACGCCACTTCCGCGAAATCACCGATGTTCATCCCGGCGGTATCGACACGCAGACGGTTGACTTCACCGTCGCTGGCGTCGGCGATATGTCGGGTGACGTGTTCGGCAACGGTATGCTGCTTTCCAAACATATCCGGCTGCTTGCCGCCTTTGATCACCGCCATATCTTCCTCGACCCCAATCCGGATGCCGCCAGGAGCTTCAAGGAGCGCGAGCGCATGTTCGCCCTGCCGCGCTCAAGCTGGGAGGATTACAACAAGGCACTTATCTCGTCAGGAGGCGGTATTTTTTCACGCGGCGCCAAGACCATTGCCGTTACGCCGGAAGGTAAAGCGGCTCTCGGCATCACGGGTGTTGGCGACGCGATGACCCCGGTTGAACTCATGCGCGCGATCCTGAAAGCGCCGGTTGATTTGTTCTACAACGGCGGCATCGGTACCTACGTGAAAGCGAGCTATCAATCGAATGCCGAAGTTGGTGACCGCGCCACCGATGCACTGCGCATCAACGGCAATGAATTGCGCTGCAAGGTAGTCGCCGAAGGAGGCAATCTCGGTTTCACGCAACTGGGCCGCATCGAATACGCGCAGACCGGCGGACGGATCAATACGGATGCCATCGACAATTCTGCAGGTGTCGATTGTTCGGATCACGAAGTCAATATCAAGATTCTCGTCGGCGCCATCATCGACGCGGGCAAGCTTGCCGAAAAAGACCGCAGCGCCTTCCTGGCCGGGATGACCGACGAGGTGGGCCAACTGGTGCTGAAAGACAATTATTTTCAGACACAGACCCTGTCGGTCTCCGGCGTGCGTGGCGAAAAACTGATCGACGCACAGGCACGTTTCATTCGCCACCAGGAAAAAACCGGGCGCCTGAATCGCGCCCTGGAATTCCTGCCGTCCGACGAAGAAATGAGCGAACGCAAAGGTAAAAAACAGGGACTCACCTCGCCAGAACGTGCGGTGTTGCTGGCCTACAGCAAGATGGAGTTGTTTGACGAATTGCTGAAGTCTGACCTGATCGATGACAAGTACGTTGCCGATGCGCTCATCACGTATTTCCCGACCGCACTGCAGCAAAAATACTTGGCATTGATGCAAAAGCATCCCCTGAAGCGGGAAATCATTGCGACTGAAATCGCCAACAGCACCATCAACCGCACGGGCAGTGTGTTCGTACACCGCATGCAGGAGGAGACTGGTGCGACCGCGCCGGAAGTCGTGCGCTGCTTTGTCCTCACGCGCGATATTTTTGTGGTCGGTGATTTATGGAATCGCATCGATGCGCTCGATGGCAAGGTTCCCGCTGCGGTGCAGAACGACATGCTCATCGACGCAGGACGTCTGGTGCTGCGCGGCACGCTCTGGTTTCTGCGCCGCCGTACAGACCGCATGCCGATTGCCAAAGTGCTGGCGTTTTTTGCCTCTGGCGTGGCCACGGTTTCCGACCGTCTGCCTGAATTCTTCACCCCGGAAGACCTAAAGGCGCTGCAGGACGTTGAGGCCAGGCTGGTGGGCAAGGGTGTGCCGACAGACCTTGCCAGCGCGGCAGCGCGTCTGGATGCGATGTATTCGGTGCTTGACATCGTGGAGATCTCGCATGAATTGAAACGCGAGGTCGCGTTGGCGGCAGCAGTGTATTTTGCGCTGGCCGGCAAGTTGGACTTGCGCTGGCTGGCGGGTCAGATCGCAAGTCTTCCCTATCAGTCGCATTGGCAGGCAATGGCACGCGCGGCAATGCGCGACGACCTGGCGAATCTGCAGCGGCAGCTTGCGAGCGGCGTGCTGAAGCTGTCCCCCGAGCCAATCAATCCTGACGCCTTGATTCAGGCCTGGGAAAAACATCACGACAAAGCGCTGACGCGCATGCGCGAAGTGATGGCAGATCTGAAATCGGCAAGGGAAAGCGATTTGGCAATGTTGTCCGTCATGCTGCGGGAACTAAGGGTGCTGGTCTGAGCTCAATCCTGCATGATGAATGAAACGCTGGCAGCGTCACGTGCGCGATGGATCTTCGCCGTCATCGGCCTGAGTTGCGTTGCATTACTGGGTACAGCGTATTACCTGCAATACGGTCCTGGCCAACAGCAGCCCTGCCCGCTCTGCATTCTGCAACGCTACGGCTATCTGACCATCGCCGTCGTCGCGCTCGGTGCAGCAGCAATCGGAACCGGGCGGACTGCGACATTGGTGATTGCCATCTTGCTTACTGTGTTTGCCGCGATTGGAGCAGCGCTGGCGCTCTGGCAAGTGGCCAAGGGCGATTCGATGACGAGCTGTGACACCGATCTCGTCGGTCAAATCGTCTACGCCCTGCCAACGCGTGCCTTGTGGCCGGAATTTTTGGCGGCATACGGCGGTTGTGCCGACACGTTTCCGCCCATTTTTGGTCTCAGTGCTCCGTTGTGGTCGTTCCTTTGGTTCGCAGGTTTCACCGCCATTTGTGGATTCATCTGCATCAAGCTGCGACGCGCGGGAGGCGTGTCCTAGCAGACAGAACGGATAAAAGCGCGTAGAACGCCTATCCATCGGCCTCCTGGCGTCTTTTTGCCCGGAGATGCGCGCCAGATGGCGATGTATGGTTGTGTAACATTTACATGTTCTTCGACGAGCAGGTTCACCAACGCACGGGCGCACCTTCAGGTACGATGCCAATTGCGCACCCTGCTTCGCGGGGGATGACCCGTGCGCTCAGGCCGGGACTCCAACTAGAATAAAGCACGCCGCCATGAAGTTCGTGATCGTAGATGACGACGAATTCATACTCCAACTGATGACGCTCGTGCTCGAGGCGGTGGGGCATACGGTCAAGTCATTCAGTTCCAGCGTGCGCGCGCTACGCGAAATTCCCGTCGAGCGGCCCGACTGCGTGATCACCGACGTAATCATGCCGGAGATGGACGGCTTCGAGCTTTGCCGCGAAGTGCGCAAAAGGCCGGACCTCGCCGACATCAAGATCATCATGTGCACATCGAAGGCCTACGATTTCGACCGCCGCCGTGCCAAGGAACTCGGGGCCGACGGCTATATCGTCAAGCCGATCAAGCCCGAGACCCTGATGAAGCAGATCGATGAAATATTGTCTGAGCGCGTTACGGTAACGTACTGGGGGGTGCACGGCACACTGCCGGTATGTGGCGCGGGCACTTTGCGCTACGGCGGAAATACTTCGTGCGTTACGATCGAGGTCAGCGGCGAGCCGTTGTTCATCTTCGACTGTGGCTCTGGTATCAAGCAGCTTTCGGATAGCATCAGTGCGGCAAAAGTACAGCGTCTTTCGGCACGGATTTTCATTTCGCACACGCACTGGGATCACATCAACACCATCCCCTTTTTCGGGCCCCTGTACGTGCGCGGCAACCAGATCGAACTGTTCGGCCCCTATCAAGGCGACCTGACCATCGAGCGTGCCGTCGCGGCACAGATGGAGAGCGTTTATTTTCCCGTGACCATTCGAGAATTCGGCGCGCGGTTGCTGTTCCGCGATCTGCGCGAGGAAACGCTCGAATTCGGCCCGGTGCGAATCGAAACGATGTTGCTCAAACATCCGGGCTACTGCCTCGGTTACAAACTCAGTTGCTACGGCAGGATCGTGTGTTACATCACGGACAACGAGCTGTACCTGAAGACCGACCCGCGCTATGACCTTGCGTATGTTGAACGGCTGGCCAATTTCATTCGCGGTGCGGATCTGCTGATCACCGACACCACCTATCGGGATCACGAGTACCCATCCAAAGTGGATTGGGGCCATTCCTGTGTAAGCGAAGTCGCCGACCTCGCTGCGCGGGCCGGCGTAAAGCGACTGCATCTCTTCCACCACGACCCGGACCAGTCCGATGACGACATCGATCTGAAGCTTGCCGAAATGCGCGAGGCGTTGTTTCGGCAGGGTGCCGATGTGCAATGCGAGGCACCGGCGGAAAAAACGAAGCTGACGCTTTAACCTGGCCTCGTTAAAGCAACTTACGGCTTAAGCGGTCGCGGTTGGAGTACTAAGCCGATTTCAAGACGAAATAGTGCACAACACGCGTCAACAATCCCAGCGCAACGATTAATCCGCACATTGCCACAATGGCGGCTGTAGGCCCGCGTGGCGGAGCCCTCGGCGCGATAAAACGTACGTGGAGATCAGACGCGACTCTGCCGACGCCAAGAAACAGCAAGGCCGAGACAATAACCACCACCAGCCAATGCACGTCCATCGCTTTATACAGGAAAGCTGGCCACACCCAGAACACCATTGCGCTCAAAAAGCCGGTTGCGTAATACGGGTTCATGCCGTTGTTCCAAAGTCAGTCATTTTCAGTTCTCCGGCGTGTTGGTGCGGGGCAGTCATATTCTGCGCATGCAAATCGCGATCAGGCAAGGACGCATCATGGCCGTGGTGTCGTTTGCAGGACAGGCACCATGCGCATTGCGATGTTTACGCGCCCGATTTGCGCTTGGTCGCGCCCTTGCCCACATACTTTTCCAGCCTCGCGAAATACCGCTTGGTCAGACACTCAAATGCCTAACATACGAGCCCGCTATTCACTGCAAAGCCTGCAAAAGGTTATTGAAATCATCCGTCCAGACGCGCCGCTTTGGCATCGGCGGAATGACCCGTGTCCCTTCAACAATTTCAGGCTTGCTCAAAAGCGATTTATCCTTCGCGAGCAAGATCCAGTCACTTCGTGTCCCGCCATCGTTATAGGTTTCGCGTACCCATGCCACATTGAGCCCTCGGGATTCGGCGATCGCGCTCACGACCGGCTTAAGGTCCAGGTAGCGATTGGATACGTGGAAGGCAATCACTCCCGTTGCATTCAAATGTTTCTCGTAAATTTCCATCGCCTCGCGGGTAATCAGGTGCATTGGAATGGCATCGCTGGAAAATGCGTCGATGGCGAGAACGTCAAAGCCCTGCGCGGGCTCGCGCTCCAGATTGAGTCGCGCATCTCCCAACGCAATTTCAATCTTTGCTTCCGAGTCTTTGAGGTAGGTGAAGTCGCGTCGCGCGATAGTGACGACGTCCGGGTTGATTTCGTAGAAGCGGAATACGTCCCCTTTGGACCCGTATGCCGCAATAGTTCCTGTTCCCAGGCCAATGATGCCGACACGGCGCGGTATCTCAGGGTGCTGACTCTTCAGCAACAACAGAATGCGGCCAATGCCCGATTTTTCTTTGTAATAGGTTGTGGGGTCACGATTGATTGGCGACCACATGTACTGATCACCATGCGAAATCGCGCCGTGGATGAGCGTGCGGCGACGATATTCCATCGTCGGCTGTGGCGTTTCCCTGACCCGTAGCGTCCCATAGAAATTGCGCGTCATGACGATGACATCCTTGCGAAATTCGGACGCCGCGTGCCATCCCGCAGCAGCCGTAAATAAAGTGATCGCCACACCGATGAAGATGACCAGCATGTGCACCTGACGCCATAAAAGCAACGTTGCCAGCGCCGCCATTGCCGAAATGCAAAGTTGCAGTTCGTAATAGGCGGGCAACATAAGAGGCGCAATGACGCCAACCAGAATCGCGCCGAGCGCGCCGCCGATCGAAATCATCAAATAGTACGTCGTGAGGTAACGCGAATGCGGCTTCATCGCAGCCAATTCACCGTGGCAAAACATACACGCCACGAACAAGCCAACGGCGAACACGCCTACCTGCCAGTAGAGCCGGTATTCGAAATCATTGTCGGCAAGCGTCCAGGACATGGCACACAGAATCACCGCCAGCATTGGCAGGAACCACTTCCGGCTGTACCACCCTTGCCCAGAACCCTTCGCGTCAAAGCACAAGATGAAGGTGAGCAGATACAGCGCCAACGGGAAAACCCACATAAGGGGAATCGAAGAAATGTTTTGCGTCAGGTGGTTTGAAATGGCCAACAGGAAAACCGCAGCCAGACCGGAGAGCGCGATCCACGTGAGTTTGTCTCGGGCTGACGGTGGCGGCGTATCCGCTGCCAAGTCGTGAAGGATCGTCGTTTGATTTTGTGTCAGTGGAGTCTCGCACCCTCGCAAGCGTTGCCAGGCTAACGCGCCGATCAGAAATGCATACGCCACGAAACCGACCGACCAGCTTAACGCCTGATGCCGCGTAGTGATCCATGGTTCGATCAGAAATGGGTAACCCAGGAGTGCCAGCATCGAAGCAAAATTTGACAGCGCAAACAGCCGGTACGGGCTGGTGCCTGGGTGACTCCGGCTAAACCAGCCCTGTACCAAAGGGCTGGTGGTGGATATCAGGAAATACGGCAAGCCGATGGTGACTGTAAGGAGTAACAGTATTCGCAATCCCGGCTCGTCACCACCGCCCGGTTTCCAGGAAGCATCAGGGATAATCGGTAGCAGCACGAGGGCGATGCCGAGGAGTCCGAGATGAACGCTCGCCTGGCGCTTTGCTGTCAGACGACGTGTCGTCCAGTCGGCGTAAAAGTATCCCGCCAGCAACATGCACTGGAAGAACACCAGGCAGGTCGTCCACACCGCTGCCGACCCGCCAAACCACGGCAAAAGCTGCTTGGCGATTATCGGCTGGACGAGGAACAGCAGAAACGCAGCTACAAAGGTTGTGAGGGCGTAGAGGATTGTCATCTTTTGCGGCAAACCGCTTATCGAAGGTTTCGACAGACTCCGGCAATCTGAAATGGTAGCCTGGCGCAGAATGGGTACCGCCACTTTCCTGACTTGACAATCATTAAAAGGGTGTCCCGCTGCACAGTGCCCAGCGCGGTCACCACAGTAGAAATGCGAGCGCGGCCCCGTTTATTCAACAAAAATGCGCAGCGAAAACGGTGTAGTTCCACTCATGGCGTATTCGTCTCCTCAATGTTTTCCGCGCCCAGATCCCCCGCAATCAACCGAAACTGCTCCAGCGCCGCTTCCAAATCCTCAACAATCTCCTGCGCAATCACATCCGGCGGCGGCAGGTTATCGGAATCCGCAAGGCTATCGTCCTTCAACCAGAAAATATCGAGACTGGCCTTGTCGCGTGCAATGAGTTCGGCGTAGTCGTACGCTCGCCAGCGGCCTTCGGGATTTTCGGCGCTCCATGTAGCCTTGCGCACATGCCGATTGGCCGGGTTGTAGAGCGTGACGAATTCATCCAGGTCTTCACGCCTCATCGGCGCGGTCTTGAGCGTGAAGTGTTTGTTGGTGCGCAGGTCGTAAATCCACACCTTCTTGGTCCATGGCGTTTCGGAGGCAGGCTTGCGATCAAAGAAGATTACGTTCGCTTTCACGCCTTGCGCGTAGAACAATCCGGTCGGCAAACGCAGCAGCGTGTGCACGTCGCATTCGTGCAGCAGCTTCTTGCGGATGGTTTCGCCTGCCCCGCCCTCAAACAGTACGTTATCCGGCAGCACTACTGCCGCGCGGCCGTTTTGTTTCAAGAGTGTCTTGATGTGCTGCACAAAGTTAAGCTGTTTGTTCGACGTGGTGGCCCAGAAGTCATCGCGTTCGATCACGTCTTTCTCGGTAGAACGCTTGCCGTCGGCGCCTTCGATTTGCGTGCTGCTCTTTTTGCCGAAAGGCGGATTCGCCAGCACGATGTCGAAGCGATCGCCCGGGTCGGCCGCCAGCGCATCGGCGACCACAATCGGCACACTTGCCTCAGAACCAATCCCGTGCAGCATCATGTTCATCGCTGCCAGCCGCGCGGTGGATTGCACCAGCTCCCAGCCGCGCATCGAGGTGTCTTTCAGATGTTTCTTTTCGATCTTGGTGAGATTGACGTTGCGCGCCACCAGATAGTCGTGCGCCGCAAGCAGAAAACCCGCCGTGCCGCAGGCAGGGTCGCAAATGGTTTCGCCCGGCTTCGGTGAAATGGCATCGACCATCGCCTTGATGAGTGAGCGCGGCGTGAAATATTGGCCGGCACCGGACTTCGTATCCTGCGCGTTCTTTTCCAGCAGGCCTTCGTAGGCGTCGCCCTTCACATCCGCGCCCATCGCGGACCAATTTTCGGCGTCGATCAAATCCACCACCAACCGCCGCAGCTTGGCCGGGTCTTGAAACTTGTTCTGCGCTTTGTTGAAGATGAGCGCGAGCATGCCTTTTTCGGCACCCAGCTTTTCCAGCGTATGGCGGTAGTGGTCGAACAGTTCGTCGCCGTCTTTCGCCAGTAGCGCCGGCCACGCATACGCCTTCGGGATCATGCTTGGTTGACTGTATGGTGGCTGGCTGCGTTCGTCGGCCATTTTCAGGAATAGCAAATAGGTGAGTTGCTCGACGTAGTCGCCGTAGCTCATCCCGTCATCACGCAGAACGTTGCAGTAGTTCCAGAGTTTCTGGACGATGGTGGCGGAGTTCACGTGGTTTCACTTTCAGTTAGGCCCTGATGCATCGCAAGCAATAGCGCAATGGCACGGTCAGGGTCATTTTTATTCATGTCGCTGGCAAGCAAGCGAATGCCGTCTTCGTTAGTCTGCTTCAAAAGTAACGTCGCCACGCGCGTGCGACCATCTTTTGTGAGGATCACACCCGCGTCGTAGCCGAGCATTCGAGCGCCGGCAATCTCATAGTCGAAATCATCGGCCTCTGTCCATGCTATGAATTCCGCCCATAAACGATCACGATTGCCGGCATCAAGATAATGGCTGGTAATGAATTGCAGATCATAGGCATCCTTGCGTGGCGCCGTGTAGTGGCGCGCCTGCCACGCATTCAATTTCAATACGACCAGCGCGGCCAGCGACACGACGTTGATCACCACATTGCCGGGCATCATCATGTCGACCGCCGCATCGCGCGCTTCACGAAAGCCAAACACATCCATCACTTCGTCGCCCGAGGGGGGCCAGGCAATCATCCGGTCCGAGCTTTCCAAACCACCGAACGGGACGATATCGACTGGCAATTCCATGTTGCCGCCGCGATACCGAAGCCGATGCGGGATGCCGACGGCTTCCGCAAACCCACTTTCGTCGATTAACTGCTGCCGCAATTCAGCGAAGGCCTGCCAGCTCGGCACCGCCAGCGCAATGTCGATGTCCTCGGTTTGTCGTAAAGGTGCAATGTCATAGCCGTAACGCAAATGCAGGTCACGCGCGAAGGCGCCGGCGATCAAAACATCCACGCCCAGCGCTGCCGCCACGCTCTGCACGGCGTGAATCGCCTCGGCATGCAGCGCAAGGTCACGCTGCCGGGAGAAGTCGTGCAAGATAGTCGTCATACACCTGTTGTGCAGTTTCGATGCAGCGCGCATCGCCGGTGGCAAGTAGGTCCGCATAGATCAGCACTGGCGGCACCGTATCTTCGCGCGGGCCGGCGGCGATCGTCGCGCCCCAAAATGGCTTGCGGATTTCTATCGTTGCCACGTTGGCCGGCCCGTGCACGGGTTTGAGCCGATGATCGATCATCATCTTGACCGGCAGTTTCTCGGTATAGAGCGTGAGAATGCCCGGCCGTAGGTAGCGCGTGAGCAATGCGGCGGCTGGTTCGGCGCCCCACTTCACTTGCTTGCGATCGAGCGTCCATTTTTCCCAATCCCGGAAATTTTCTGTGGTGTAGGTGGCCGTGAGTGTTTTCGGGCGCAGCGTGCGCGCATACGCAAAAGCCCACTGATCGAGCATGCGTTTATTGGCCTGCAAGCGCCTGACCTTGCCGTGCACAACGAGCTCGCCGTTATCGCGCATATCCGCGAGGATACCGGGCACCGCCCCGAGCGCAACCCCCGCCGCCAGGGCGATGGTGCGGTATGGCGCACCGGCAAGCGCTGGATCACACAACAACGCAAAGGCCACTTTCATCCCTGCCGGTGTGGCGCCCTTGGCCGCATGCTTGGGCGCGCCTGTCCTCACCGGCTTCTGGCCGACCACGAAGACAAACCATCCGGGCGCCTCCAGATAGGCATTGCCCGCCACATCGATAAATTGCTGTTGGGCCGCACGCAGACGATCCGCAACCGGCGGCGTCACATAGTCCGTTACCAGAATGACCGGTTTGCCGTGCGCGAACGCCTGCGCCTTTGCCTGCGCCAGTATCGCGCCGAGCGTTGCGTGTGTGGCGTTGCGTTTTGCTTCGATCACTACGTCCACGTGCATCTTACCTTTCGCAATGCGCGCAAGGGCATCCGCCCGCGGGTGTGCCGCGCGGGTGTCGCCCGTCTGCAGGGTAGCCTTGAGTCCTAACAGTGTCAGGCCCGCCAAGGCGGTCGCAATGATGTCGGCTTCGTTCATACGTTCATCGTTTGTCTTCGTTCATGTTTTATGAACACAAGTGTATTCTGAACAAAAGTCGGTAATTGTTCAAGTTATTTTTGCGTTCATCAGATATGAACATGATTGATAAATGAACAATGAGACCATGCTCACATGGCAAACACTAGCACTGGCGAGGCTTTCAAGGCGAAAAAAGCTGGAATGGCAAGCTGGGCGCGGCCTTTTGAGAAATGCGTGGCCGGACCCTTAAATTCCATGTCACCCTAATTCCGAGAGTTGCTTTAGTTTTTTGATCAGGCCCGGTACGCGCGCCTGGCTGCCTAAGTCAGTCGGCAGTTGCACGGGCAGCGCATCCATAAAATCCCGATTGCCAAGAAGTTGTGTGAACTTGGTTGCAAGATACGCACGCAATTCAGGCGGTGATTGCGTCGCCTCTTCAAGCAATGTCGCGCGGCCATCGACGACGGTGATGACATCCTCAAGATCGTGGCTCGCCATGTAATCGCCATTGCCCCGCCCTTTGAAAGCCTCCAGTTTGGTGCCTAGAAAAACTGGCGCGGTGACGAGCTTGATGACCAATTCGTTCGGCAGCGTCACCGTGAGGGCGCACTCCACCGCCAGTGGATACCAGCGATTCGCGTAGCGGGCCCAGCGCGGACGCAACCGTTGTCAGGATGGCGAGATTTCTTTCGTCCGCAGTGATGGGCGTCATCATGATGTTGGCCAAGCCGTCGATTGATCAGCGAAATCGTTCTTCGAGGAACATGATCGCAAGCTCGCGCTCCCGCGCCGCACCGATGCGCATGGCGTCGAACAAGGAAAGCATTTCGTATAACGCCTTGTCTTCAACCGCTGCCAACGGGGCTTTTTCATATAGCGGCAGCAACGTCATTCCGCGAGTCGTACCCTCGGCACTAGGCCACACCGGCGGATTTTCTTCGGCGAACAAGACTTTTTCTTTCAATGGATTGACACCATACGCCGTGGGAAAGCCGATCGTCATTTCCCCGCGCACAGGCGGAAAAGCGTAAGGCGCGCCGTAGTAAATAAAATTCTTGAACGCCGCGATGATCGGGCGAACCTCCCCCTCAATTTCCGTCGCCAACTTGGCCGCGACCAAACGCTTCGCCGCCGCGTGCGCTTCAAACTGAGAAAGCTTTAGCCTCTTGCCAAGCTCTTCATACGTCAGCCGCTCACCACGCAAGACAAACAGCTTTAGTGCCACCACAACGTCTTGCGGCTTGAGCGCCCACTGGCCACTCTTCGCGCGCTTTGGCGAAGGGGAGTTGCTTGATTTGATTGGGTAATTCATAATTTCATGTCCGCCATATGCTATTTGCATATAGCATATAGACGACTTGTGCTTCTTGTCAATCACTCTTCATATGCTATATGCAAATAGCATATGAAGAGTGATTGACAGCCTGAATTTTCTTAAACCTAATATTGGCGCGCGTTTTCAGACAAAAATGGCTGGTACGGTAAGCTGGACGGGGACTTTACAGAAAATTCGAGCCTGACCCCATTAACTATTTATTACTACAAATCTTCTTGACTCAATGTAATCGCCACTTTAAGTAAGCACCTTTTATCCCCAACTAGGGATAGCTAAAGCTGGATAAAAATGGAAGAAAGTGGCAATATGTTTGTATTCCTTCGCCCAAGGCCTTGGAATGTGGCCGCGCCTCAGTCGCCAAAAGACTGGGGCATTTTTATTTTCGTGGCGGCATTCTTTCCACCACGTTTGAGCCGCGTCGTATTTTGTCCAGATATGCTTGGTCCGCAGGAAACGCGGTGACAAAGTCGAAAGCGAACTCACCCCTCTCAACCGGCTCCAGCACGACCACATAACGATTGTCCAACACGATCAAAGTGCGTCGTTTACGCATACGCCCACGACCATCTTTCCGAAGTTGTGCAAGCACGTCAATCGATACACTATCTGCAATGAGCGTCAGCCTTATCCAAAGAATTCGTTTAGCCCGAGGCAGCGACAACGGTATGTCATGTACGCCAACCCCGGTTCGGTAATTGGTTGCCTCCGAAAATGCATGATCGAAAGTCAGGCGATGGAAGCGAACGCGTCTATCACGCCAATCTCGCACAACCGAGTTGACATATTGCCGCTCAAAAATCTCTCGATACGCCTCTTTAAGTTCAACGGAGTCGGTGATAGCAAACTCACATAGCGGCCAGTTTGGATCAGGCACTTCGCTGACCCTCAAAGCGAAAAATATTCACCTTATGCGCGGACTTTGTTGTGCTCACAGCGAGATTTTTCATACCGCCCGCTTCGGCAATTTGCGCGCACACCCTGAGTTTGGCTTCGCTACCTGACAGCCCATTCCACGTGTAGCCCACCGCCCCGATCAATACATCTGCCAAACCGAGCAATGGAAGGTTTGTAGATGTAACCGGCTCAAGACACGCAATATCGGCACGCCCTTTTAGCCGACGCTCTAGAATTAATGCCAGATCGTGAAATCGCTGTTGTTCTTTGTTCTGCTGCCAGTCCAGATAAATGAAATAGTGATGGCCCGGCTCAAGCCAGTGAATCAGCATCTGGTAATAGAGCTTGTAGAATCCGAGCTCTTCGTCGCCGTTATTGAAGCGCGCATGATCAAGCTCACGGCGATCTGCAATCAAG
>JANYHZ010000204.1 GCA_025362135.1 Betaproteobacteria bacterium
CTGCTTACACCCTGCAACAATAAGAATCGTTTTGGCATTCAGGTAGATTTATTTGGCAAACACAAGAACTGGCGCGGCTTTCATGGCAAAACTTGCCGAAAAAGTGCGCAGATGCTAGAGGTACATTGATGCTGCGGTACACCTGTACTTCCTCGCCTCCTGGCCATTTTTCCTGGGAAGACGGACTTTGCAGTCAGACAATGACCGGATCCAAATCACGGAGCATCCACGCTAGCGTCTCCTGCAGATCCGTAATTTTGGAAGTCCCAATGAATTTATCCAACTTGGCGTTCGAACCAATCAGCTTATGTACTTCGTTGTCACGCACGTATGCGGGATTCACCACCACTTCCAGGTCGTGATGGGCGAGCTGTTTCATCATCAGCAGTATTTCACGCAGCGCATGGCCAGTCCCGGAGCACATATTAAAAATTTCTCCCCGTGCGGGCACTTCCAACAAGAGGCGATAGCGGCGCACGACGTCGCGCACATCGGAAAAATCACGAATGACATCAAGATTACCCAGTTCAATTTTTGTTGCCCTGCGCCGAAAATGATCGACTATCTTGGGAAGCAAAAAATTCAGCGATTGACCTACGCCCGTATAGTTAAAGGGTCTGATGATCGTGATCGACAACCGATCTAACCACAGCTTCGCCATTGCTTCCATCGCGAGTTTGCTGACCGCATAGTCGCTAGCAGGCGCGGCGACCGTGTTCTCATCGATCGGACAAGTGGTCGCATTGCCGTAAATGTGAGCGCTGCTCGCAAGTAGCACCATTTTTGGCGGTTTAACGCAGCGTGATAATGCCTCCAGAAGATTGCGCGTGCCAACAATATTCGTACGGTAAATTGAATCCACATCGTCGTGTGCCGCAAATGCAATTCCACCAAGGTGGATGGCGTAATCCGGCGATAGCTGGGGAACGATCTTAAGCATCGCATCGCGATCAGTCAGATCACACCTCGACATGGTAATGCCCGGCACTACGGCCTCGTCAATGCCGATGCCTGCGACAGTGTAACCGGCGAGTCGTAATTCCTCGGTTAAATACCTGCCGGTAAATCCATTGATGCCGGTGACAAGTGCGGTCGGCATTCTAAAAAGTTGAACCCATCTCGTTGCGACGAATGTCTGCTTCCACCATCATTTGGCATAACGCTTCAAGTGTCGTCCCGGCGTTCCAGCCAAGTTCACGCGTCGCTTTAGCAGGATTCCCGAGCAGGAAATCGACCTCGGTCGGTCGATAAAATTTAGGATTGACGCGAACCAGTACTTTGCCCGAAACCGCGTCTACGCCCTCCTCGCTTTCGTTGCGGCCCCGCCATTCGATCTGATATCCGGCCGCTTTCGCAGCCATCGTCACAAAGTCTCGCACGGTGCGCGTCTGGTTGGTCGCCAGAACAAACGTGTCCGGCTTATCGATCTGCAACATGCGCCACATGCCATCCACATATTCTTTGGCGTATCCCCAATCGCGTTTTGCATCGAGATTGCCCAGTTCAAGAACATCGAGCTTTCCAAGCCGGATCTTCGCCAGACTATCGGTAATTTTTCTCGTGACGAACTCACGCCCGCGCAGCGGCGATTCGTGGTTGAACAGGATGCCACTGCAGGCAAATATGCCATACGACTCGTGGTAGTTAATTGTCATCCAGTGCGCATAGAGCTTTGCGATGCCGTACGGACTGCGCGGATAGAAAGCGGTAGCTTCGTCCTGCGGCACGGCTTGTACTTTTCCAAACATTTCGGATGTACTCGCCTGATAAAACTTGATCGTCGAGTCGACCAGCCTGATACCCTCCAATAAATTGACAACGCCAAGGCCGGTTATCTGGCCCGTTGCCACCGGTTGGTCAAACGACACGCCAACAAAGCTTTGCGCCGCCAGATTATAAATTTCGCGAACGTCAAATTTTTGCAGCAATCGTGTCGTCGCACCGAAGTCTGTCAGGTCGTATTCGACCAAGTGCAAGTTTGGATGGCCTGCAATCCCCAGTTCTTCGATGCGCCAGAAGTTGACCGAACTGGTACGCCGATAGGTTCCGTAAACCGTATAGCCCTTATTCAGCAGCAATTCTGCGAGGTAAGCGCCATCCTGGCCCGTGATGCCGGTAATGAGTGCGGTAGTCATTGAATAACAGAAATGAATTGATTTTTCGTTTGTTTTTAATGCGCCCGTCCAACAAAAGTCAACATCATTCTGCATTCGAATGTTGAGTTCTGATTTAGTCGGAGAGCGTTGCGTAATGTAAACTATTCGGCTGTTTCAAGGATAACTTTATCACTTGGGCTACTTCGGTTTCAAAGTGTCCCGCCCGAGAAAAAACTCTATGCAGCTAATTCCAACGATTCTTTGCGGCGGCTCAGGTTCACGCCTCTGGCCGGTATCACGCGAACAACATCCCAAACCCTTCATCCGTCTGGCGGATGATCAAAGCCTTCTGCAAAAGGCATTCATCCGCGGCGCATTGCTCGACAATGTGGCGGAGGTGCTGACCGTCACGAACCGGGATCTGTTTTTCAAGACGCAGGACGAATATCGGCCTGTCAATGCGGCCAAGGTGCCGCTCTCGTACATTTTGGAGCC
>JANYHZ010000213.1 GCA_025362135.1 Betaproteobacteria bacterium
ATCTCGCCGCTGTCGCCCGCGAGGTGGTTGAGTATTACGGCGACGGCATCAGGCAGCATCCGGTGGGTACAGGGCCGTTTCGCGTGGTGCAGTGGCGCGAGAGCAGCCAGATCGTGCTGGAGCGCAATCCCAATTTCAGGCACGAAGTCTTCGATGCCGAACCCGGCGATGATCCGGTCGCACAGGCGATTGCCGCACGCTTGAAGGGACGCCGATTGCCGATGGTCGACCGGGTGGAATACAGTATGTTTGTCGAGCACCAGCCGTTGTGGCTCGCCTTCCGCAGCGCGGACTTTGACTACCTGAACGACATCCCGGTCGCGTTTCGGCCCGGCGCATTACAGCAGGGTCGGCTCGTACCGGCGTTGCTGCAGATGGGAATGGGCGTGCAGCACTATGCGTTTCCCGGAATCTGGTTCACCGCCTGCAATATGAAGGATCCTGTCATCGGCGGCTACACGCCGGAAAAAGTCGCGCTGCGCCGGGCGATTTCGCTTGCGTTCGATCACCAATCGGCAATCGATGTCGCCATGTACGGTGCCGGATTGCCGGCGCATGGCGTGGTGCCGCCGGGTGTGACGGGGCACGATTCGGCATTCCGAACGCCGGTGTTCACGCGCGACCTTGCGCGCGCACGTGCCCTGCTCGATACCTTCCGCTACGTTGATCGCGACGGCGATGGCTGGCGGGCGGCACCGGACGGCAAACCGCTGACGCTTGAGATCGTAACCGCGCAAGAGCCACGTTTTCGCGTTTGGGACGAGCTTTATGCGAAGGCCTTTGCATCGATTGGTCTGCGCCTCACGATCCGCAAAGCCCACCAATCGGAAGTGTTCCTGCTCGAACAGACGGGCAAATACCAGATCAGCTTCTCGGCCTGGAACATGGACTACCCGGACGCTGAGGATTTCTATGTGATCCTTTTCGGCCCGGCGGCAGGCTATGCCAATACGTCGCACTTTGCGCTGCCGGTATTTGATCGCTTGTTTGAGCGTTCAAAAAAGCTGCTCGATTCCCCGGAACGCAGCGCCATTTATCGCCAGCTCGATAAGCTCGCCGCCGCGTATATGCCGATTTCGATTCATCTCTATCTGCAACGTTCCGCCGTAACGCAGCCGTGGTTGATTGGCTACATGCCACACACCATTCATCTTGAGCCTTGGAAGTATCTCGATATTGATTTGGAGGTAAAGGCGAAATGGCAAACGGGAAGAAATTAGCGGGCGTGTTACCAGTGGAGAAGTAATGAATACCCGTCGTCATTTGATATTCCGGTTAGCGAACGGTGGGAGCGTTGGCTGGTTCAGCATCCACGCTTTGGTCCGATGGATTCCGGCGGCGTGTTGTGCGGTGGTTGCGACCTGGTTATGGAGTTTGCCAAATCGCTAACCGGCATTAGGATGAACCAATGAAGACGGAATTCAAGGGCAACAAGTCCACCCTTCCCGCGAAGCCCTGCGTGGCCTGCGGCAGGCCAATGAGTTGGCGTAAAGCCTGGGCTAAAAATTGGGCAGCAGTAAAATATTGTAGCGACAAATGTCGCAGCACTAAAAAGTCAGGAAATGCATGAAAACTTGTCGTCATCTGGTATTCGTTCTGGGCGATCAGCTCGATGAAAATTCCGCGGCGTTTGCTGATTTCGATTTGAGGCAGGATCGTGTTTTTATGGCCGAAGTGCCAGGGGAGTCCACGCACGTGTGGTCAACCAAGCCTCGCACCGCTTTCTTTTTCTCGGCGATGCGTCATTTTTCGGCGCTTCTTCAAACCAGGAAAATTACCGTTGACTATCAAAGAATTGGGGCGCATGGTTTTTTCAGCTTGATTGCTGCGTTGGCAGACGCGATCAAACGCCACCAACCACAAAAAATCGTGATGACAGAGCCGGGCGACTGGCGGGTAGAACAGGCACTGCGGACATTCGCCGCCGAATCGAAAGTGAATCTGGTGATGCGCGAAGATACGCATTTCATGTGCTCCCGTCGCCAATTCGCAGAGTGGGCGCGAGGATACAAGCAGTTTCGCCTTGAATACTTCTATCGCATGATGCGCAAGCGCTACAACGTGATGATGGAGGGCGATCAGCCACTGAAGGGTCGCTGGAATTTCGATTCCGAGAATCGCGGTGCGTTCCCCAAGGCGGGGCCCGCCAACATACCAGCGAGGTTTTCAGTCGCGCCCGACGCCGTCACGCGCGGAGCGATTGCCGACGTTAACAGTCACTTCGCTGGCCACCCGGGCAGGCTCGAAGAATTTACCTGGCCGGTCACGCGAAAAGATGCATTGCGCGCCTTGAAATCATTTACCCACGAACGACTGAAACACTTCGGCGAATTCCAGGATGCGATGTGGGCCGACGAGCCATTCCTCTATCACGCCCATATTTCGGCGGCGTTGAATGTGAAGCTGCTAAATCCGCGTGAAGTGATCAATGCAGCGCTGACGGCTCTAAACGATGGCGTCGCGCCGATTGAAGCGGTAGAAGGATTTGTGCGGCAGGTTTTAGGCTGGCGCGAATTCATTCGCGGGCTTTATTGGCTCGACATGCCGGAGATGCGGGAGGCCAATCACTTCAAACACGAACGGAAACTGCCCGCCTGGTATTGGACGGCTGACACACAGATGAACTGCATGCGTCAAACCATATCGCAAACGCTCACGCACGGCTACGCACATCATATTCAACGGTTAATGGTGACCGGCATTTTTGGTCTGCTTGCCCAGGTCAAGCCGCAGGACTTGGAAGACTGGTACCTTGCCGTTTACGTCGATGCGGTTGACTGGGTTGAGTTGCCCAATGTCGCGGGCATGGCATTGTTTGCCAACAACGGGCGCTTTACCTCGAAGCCTTACATCGCGAGTGGACAGTACATGAAGCGCATGTCGAATTATTGCGGCGGTTGCCGCTACAAGCCCGAAGTCAAAACCGGTAGCAACGCCTGCCCGTTTACGACGCTCTACTGGAACTTCCTCGACAAACATGAAGCGATGTTGAAGGGCAATCCACGCACGGCGCTGATGGTAAAAAATATTGCGCGCTTGTCCGGGGAAGAACGTGAGGCGATTCGCGCGCAGGCGATTGTGACGCTCAGGGATCTGGACAAGGTTTGATTTAAGGCGGATTTTAGCCATTAGCCATCACAATTTATGACTACAATTGAGGAGCTTCACACCGCAAACGGAGAAAATCATGCGCCAGTTAAAAGCAGGTAAGTCGTCCCATCCGGTTGGGAGTCGTTCGATGTCCGGGGTGCTTGTGGCCCTATTTTTGGCGGCATTTTTTGTGCACGGAACTGGTTTCGCGCAGACGAAGCCGAAGGTGCGTGATCTGGGGGAGGTGCCGACCTCCGCCCTCTATGTTGGCAACAGTTTTTTTTATTACAACAACAGCTTGCACGGGCATGTCACACAATTGATCGGTGCCACCACGCCGACGATGAAGATGCGCGGCGTATCCGTGACGATCAGCGGCTCCGGCCTGGATTGGCACGATGTGGGATCATATTTCCGCCCAAACGCGGTCTCGTCGTATTCGTTTGATCGAAGCAACAACATCGTCTTCAACGACCCGAAAGAAAAGCTTTTCGATGTTGCGATCATGATGGATTGCAGTCAATGTCCGATCCATCCGCAACTGAAGAGCGTGTTCCACGAGTACGCCAAAAAGCATAGCGATACCGTGCGCAAATTTGGCACCAAACCGATTTTCTTCATGTCGTGGGCGTACGCAGACAAACCGGAAATGACCAACGAGCTGGCCGAGGCTTACACGCAAGCGGCAAATGCCAACGGTGCCTACGTGATTCCCGCCGGGCTCGCCTTCGCGCGTTCGATCAGCAAGAAGCCTGAGTTGAATCTTTATGCCCCGGACAAACGCCACCCGAGTCTTGCCGGAACGTATCTTTCGGCGTGTACTGTCTACGCATCGCTGTTTCGCAAGTCACCAGTCGGTCTCAAGTATTTCGCTGGCCTCGATGAAGCGACCGCCACGCATCTGCAAAACATCGCCTGGGACACCGTGCAGGAATTTCTGAAGGAATAATCGACGATGGCGGTGACTGACGCTGGCGTACCCGCAGAATAAAGCATAGATCGCCATTTGGCGCGGCTCCACAGGTATTCTCATCCCGGAAGCCGCTCCAGATATTGAGTTTCACTTTCCTGCTGACGGGACCATCGCATCAGCGAACCCGATGATCTCTGGCCGTGGCGAGAAATCGCCACAGCCCGCATGCTCAATCATCCAGCATCAGGTAAATGAACGGTTGGAGTCCACCCGGAATGACCGTCTGTGTCAGGGCGCTAGAAGTGCTCGAACCATAGAAACCGTTGCCTTCGTACTGTGCGGTGATGAGGTGTATTCCTGGCGACACGCCGGTCGTTACCGCATTTTTGTGAATTTGCAGTGACGAAAATGCCTGAGGGCGACAGTTTTTTGTGTGTCCTGACTTGGGTGGATTTTGATATTGGAAACGGCTAATAATCGCCGTACTTGATGTGATTATCGAAGCGTGTTTTCTAAGTTGTTGATTCAACTTGGGACGCTCACCTCGATGCATCGATGCATCGATGCATCGAGGTGAGCGGTGCCTGCGTTTCTGTTTATGGAGATTCCCGCGTTGGTCGCGATGGCCAAGAGTGCATGGGCCAGGACTCTTGCCTTCTGCCGACGTGAATGCGCCTGGCGCACACACTACAGGGACTTCCGCGATCAACATGAAAAGATGTTGAAGGAAAATCCAGGTACAGCGCTAATTGTAAAGAGCGTCGTGCGTGGCCGTTGAGGAGCGCGGGGCGATTCGTACACAAGCGGCGACGACGCTAAAAAATTTGGACAAGGCGTGACGCCGCATACTGTTCAATCGCTGTTTTTTATGCAGACATTCGCCGCACAGCGGCAACGTAACGTTTCAATGTTGCCGAGAGTTCGCCGGGTGGAATCATGGCTTCGATCAATTGGAATCGTCCGCGCGTGGCGACGGCCCGCGCCAGCGCGTCGGCCAGCTCGGCGCGGGTCCGTGCGCGCACACCATCACCTCCCATGCCTGCCGCCATGCTGGAAAAATTCCATTCGCCGAGATGATTAAAGGCGGATTCCGGCTGGAAACTTTGCAGCATGCCCCAGGCGGCGTTGTTGAACACCACCACAATCGGATCCCATCCGTAACGCGGACAATTGCCAAGTTCCCAGCCGGTCATCTGGAACGCGCCATCGCCGACCAGAATCAGCGCGCGTCGGCCGCTTGTCGCTTGCAAACCCAGCCCGGCCGGGACGCCGAAACCCATGGTCGCGTAGTATCCCGGCGCCACACGGTGCGTGTGGTCAATATCCATGGACGTGAACAGGCAATCGCCGACATCAACGGCGAGCGGCATGCGACCATGCCGGACCATAAGATCGTTGATCGCACGCGCAATGTCATCCGGCGCGATGGTGTGATCATCGGCGACAAGTCCGGCGGGGCAGGGCGGTGGTTTCGGGAACCTCCGCCCGCCAGTTTGCAAAGGTGGCGGCTGGGCGATGATGCGAGCAAGAAGTGCGGCGATGAGCGCCGCGAGCGGAATATCTGAATACGTGTGAAAACCAAGTGTGACCTGGCGATCATTGGCGTGGATGGTGTGGCGCAGATCAATCTGTCGCTGGGAGACCCCGAAGTTGGTGTCGGAAAGAATCACCCCGAGGAGAAATAGCGTATCGGCGTTCTCCACCAGCCCGGTAATTTCGGGGCTGCCCGCCATCCCCAGATAGGGGCCCATTGGGGGCGTTGCTGATTCGGCAAGCAGTCCGCAGCCCATGAAGCTGGTGACCACCGGGATGCCCAGTCGGCTCGCCAATTCAGCAAGTGCTTCTTCCTGGCCGAAGCGCCGCACTTCGACGCCGACCATCAACACGGGTCGCCGGGCGGCCGTCAGGCGTGCAAGGATTTCCGTCACACACGCTGCAAGCGCATCCTCGTCAACGGGTTCGGGCGCTATCGGCACTACCGGGGCGCACAGCTTCATCGACATGTCGCGCGGCACTTCGATATAGACCGGTCGCGTTTCACGCAGACAACTTGCGAGTACGCGCGCAATCTCGGCAGGCGCGCGGACGGCATCGTCGAGCCGCGCCTGGTCGCAGGTAATCTCCCGGTATATATGCAACTGCGAATCCAGCCGTTTCGCCTGGTGATGCAACAGCCAACCGCTGCCGGATTCACCGCGCCCGGGCCCGCCTGAGATCACGACCATTGGAGACTTCTCTGCATAGGCGCCCGCCACCGCGTTCACCATATTGAGTGCGCCTGCCCCGTAGGTGACCGCCGCGACGCCCGGTACACCGGAGATTCTAGCTGCCGCGTCAGCGGCAAAACCCACCGCGGGTTCATGACTCAGGGTGTACAGCGGCAAGATCGACGACTCCTCGATTACCTTGAAGAACGGCAACACGAAATCGCCGGGGATGCCGAAAATCTGGCGTGCGCCGTGATCTTTGAGTGCAAAGAGTAGTGATTCCGCGAGATTCATGGCGAGAGAGCATCGAGTTTGGATTCGACAATTGTCCGTTGTTGCAATCGCGATGCTTTTGCGCCAAATCAACGAGGCATACAATCACTTAGAGCTTGTCCGTAAATAGTCCGGGTCGGCATGGCGGGCGCTTTGGGCGCGGGGCGTTGTTGCAAATCCTCACGATAGCGTTGCTGTCGTTGCGGTTTGCGCCTAGCCCAGCACCCAAATCACCTCACCAGCCTCTACCGGCCTATTTACGGACAAGCTCTTAATAAATTTCCGAGCTGATCGCGTATCGCCGCCAAGGCCGATCCTTTCCCTTTAATCGCGGCGCGAGCCACTGGCACACCGTCACCTTGGCGTGCTAGAAACCCTCATCACCCGCTCTGCACATCAGTTTGAATCACCCCCCCCGCGCGCACACTTGACAAGCACTCAAATGTGGCGGAAATTCGTGGTGCAGTATTTATTTCCAAAAAAAACGACAATCGGGGCTTGTCGAAGTGATCCTTCGGTAGACCCTACTTTTGCGATCCGCGCAGCCGAATGCCTGCCATTCGACAAAACGGAGAGCGTACCGGTATTTTAATAACAGGAGTCATCATGTCTTCCAACAGCAAGCAATCCGCCCAGTCGGGCGAGGCCAACCAGGACGATGAAGTTGGCGATGCCGCCCTTGATGCCGTTTCTGGCGGTCAAGGTGCCCAGCCGATTCAAAAACTGGACACGATGGTGGTGACCGCGACTCGGCTGCCCCCGAGCGGTGGCGCAGTCCAGAAATTGGACACAATGGTAGTGACCGCGACCCGGCTACCGACGGATCTGAGCGGCGCGCAATTGGCGTCCGCGACTGTTCCGGTCAAAAAAGGCTCTTGACACCGTCCATTGCGCAGTACCGCGTGCGGCAGTTCGCGGTGGGATTACACCAACTGCCGCTGGAGCATAGTCGCAAACACACCCTGTCCGGACATAAGCTGGTCGAAGGTTCCTTGTTCGGCCAGCTTTCCCTGATCCATGACGAGGATCAAGTCGGCGTTGCGTATGGTGTTGAGTCTGTGCGCAATCACCAGCCGGGTGCAGGTGAGCCCCGCAAGGCTTTCCTGAACGACAGCTTGCGTGACGTTGTCGAGCGCTGCCGTCGCCTCATCCAGAAGCAGAATGCGCGGCTGGTGAACAACCGCCCGTGCAATGAGAATTCGCTGGCGCTGTCCGCCTGAAAGGGTACTGTCGCCTTCGCTGACGGTGGTGTAGAGTCCCATCGGCATGTTTTCGATGTCATCTTTCATCCCGGCAATCCGGGCCGCCTCCCAAACGCTCTCCACTGGCAAATTGCTGGTCCCGGCGATATTCGCGTAAAGATCGCCCGGCCACAGGCGCCCTCCTTGTAAAACCGTGCCGATTCGACTTCGCACATGGCGTGTATCGAGTGCCGCCAGATCGTGCCCGTCATAGCACACGGAGCCAGTTGTCGGCGTTTCAAAGCCCAGCAGTAGACGAATCAATGTCGACTTGCCGGATCCGCTCGGGCCGACGATGGCAACGAATGAACCTGGTGAGATTGAGAAATTGACGTCTTGCAGCACAGGCGGCCCATCCGGATAGCGAAAACCAAGATTGATGAGTTCGATACCGCCTAGCGGGTCGTGCCGCTGGTTACGCTTTCCAGCCGAGTCGGGAAGTGTTTGGACAATCGGTTTGGCGCGCTCCCATACTGGCAGTAGTTGCACGATATCGATGGCGGTTGTCATCAAGCCGTACAGGCCGCCGACCAGGCTGAAAAGCGCTGCGTTGAACGCGATGAAGTCTCCTGTGGAGAACCTGGCGACGGACATGGGCGAAACGCCGCCAAGGCTTCCCGTGGAGGCTGCGAAATAAACGAACAACAACATGGTCGGCATCAGGATGTTGAGCGCCAACTGTTCCGTGTTCGCCAACGATTCACTACGAATGTGCAGGCGGCGGAACTGCAGAAAACGGTCGGTCCAGTTCACGAATGCGCGCTGCTCAGACGCACTGGTACGGATTTTGGAAATACCGGACAGGTATTCGAACACCAGCGATTGTAGTTTGCCCCCCAACTCTTCGAGGCGCCGG
>JANYHZ010000221.1 GCA_025362135.1 Betaproteobacteria bacterium
TTCCGGTGCCAGCGCAAACTTCGCTCCTGCGCCAGTGGCTAAGGTGACCAACGTCGGTTCGACTTGGACCTACACCTACAAAAATACCAACACCGTCCCGTTCGGTACCTACGGCCCAACCGCCAACGGTCGTGTAACTTATACTGCCACAGTCTTGTAGAATCGTTTTCAGGGCTCAATAAATACAAATGCCAGCCCAAAGCTGGCATTTGTTATTGGAAAGGTCATGATTCACTCCATGAATAACATCTCCAGAAAATTGAATCGAGCAAATCGTGCTTCGTGGAAGTTGCGGGTGCTGGGTTTGCTTTGCTGTACAGCTCTTAGCGCCGAAGCTTGGGTGCTGACGATCACACCCGGTGCGCGCACGGTTTATCTCGGCATCGGCAACTCGACGACGAACGCAACAAATTTCACAATCAATAGCGTGAGCGTCACGGTGCCAGCAAACGTCGTCGGTACCGGCGCAGCGCAAGCCATGACGAGCAACAGCGCCCAGGCTAACAGCCCCTATGACGGCTTCACCGTGTGTGTGCCGCTGAACCAAGTCTATGTTGGCGGCTACTTCAGGGAACCGAGCACCACCGCAAACGTGGCCGCATTGCAGGTCACTACCCCTGCGTCGCTCTCCAACGGGGCTGACACCTTGCCATTTACACAGATTAGTTGGACCAGCACCGCACTGGGGAACCCGGCCGCAGATATTCCCGCAGGCACGTTCAATGGTGCGACGTTATTTCTAAGAAACATCAGCTCGAACACCTATGTCGAGAACTGTCACACGTTCAGCTATGCCAATACGAACCTCGTGGCGGCGGGGGTCTACAATGGCCGGGCAACTTACACGATGACCTCGCCGTGAATGTCAAATCAAGATCGCCATTTCGCTTGGGAGGCATGCGGCTCGCCGCGACCCTCCTCGTGCTTTTCGCCACACTCATCGGGATTCGCGTACATGCGGCGAATTCTGCCGCAGCGGTTGGCACCGCGAGGGCGGGCCCTGTCGTGATCGACGATTCCGCAACGGTCGTGCTCGACGGTACACCCACCATGAGTTGGCGGTCGGTTACGCCAAAGAGTCGCGACAACGCCATTGTAGGGCGCACCCGCGTAAACGTGAAATTGGTTACGGCACCCTGGTTGGGAAAGTCCGGCAAGATTTACATGGTACTGCCAGCCGAATCGACGGGTTCTGTCAAAATCGCGTGGCGCAGTCACGGCGTGTTGCTTGAAGGTCAACTGGTTCCGGGTGGACGGACACTGGTTTATTCAGGCACCATTCGCGAACGGCGCATGGAAGACGTACTGGACGTTCAAATTGAGGCAGATGGAATTCGCTTGAGCCGATCCCAGCAACTCAGGTTTCAATTTGAAATTGACGTGGAGTAAGAGGCGCATGTGTACCATGGCTAACAAAATCAACTTCCGCGCAATGCATTCCGGCATGCATGCGTGCGCTGCGGTTATCGGTGCGCTGGCTTGTGCTATCACGGCACTATCGCCGACAGCGTTTGTGCATGCCCAAGGGTTCTCCGCCGTTATTTCTCCCCCAAGATTCGAAGTGGCCGCAGAGCCGGGCAAAACTTTGCGTCAGGTCGTAGAGATCACACACTTGGCGGGCCAGCGAGGAAACTACCGCGTCTATACCAACGACTGGTCGCTCGCGTCCGATGGCAACGCCGTGTTCTCCGAGGAACTTGGGCCGAATAGCTGCCGACCCTGGGTTGCGCTGGAGAGACGAGAATTGTCCTTGGCTGCGAACGGTAAAATTCGTTTTCGTTTTGAAATTTCGCCACCAGTCAACACCCCCGCAACGGAATGTCGTTTTGCGATCATGATCGAGGGGTTGGAACAAGTCATCAAGACGGAGGGCGCCTTGAGCTTCCCGGTCAGTGGACGGGTTGGCGTCATTGTGTATGTGACCGTTGGTGATGTCCGACCTGCATTGGAGATTAGTCACGCCAGTACAGGGCTGCATGAAGGCATCGTTGTACCGCAGTTGCAGGTACGCAATACCGGCAATGCGCATGGCCGCCTCGGTGGATTCGTTACGGCGGTGGATGCGAAAGGCCGGAAAATCGATTTTGTGCCTGAGGCGCTGCCCATATTGCCCGGGCAAACGCGTGTCGTTCCGCTTGTTCCAAATGTGCCGGGCAACGAGGTGGCGAAGCTGTTTTATCCAATGACAGTCAAAGGCAATCTCGAATGGAGCAATCAGAAAACTGCGGTTGATTTGCGTTTTGATGTGCCCGTCGCCAAGACAGCACCATCGACTAGCGTTACGCCGCCCACGTTAAAGGTACAGCCTCTTGTCCCGGAACCCGCCGCGAAGTAGTTTGCGGCGGCGCAGGTACGGGCGCGGCTGCTGGCGTCTGGCACTGCCAGTCGCGGCTGTAACCTGGTTCGTCGTTACTGTCACGCCGGCTGCTCACGCGCAACAGATTGCGGCACCAACCCCACCCGGGCTCGAATCGACCAGAGTCGACACGGCGCGCCGACCCTATGAAGATCGGGTGATGGATATTGCGCAATCGAAAGACGAAGAGGACACCGCAGCTGCAGAATACGATCCACTGGGATGGCCACGGGGCATTTCGCTGCAACTCTCGCGCAATTTTCAATCGTCGCGCAATGCGTCGGTGTCGTCCGACGCCACTCGGACAGACACGCAAGGTGTGCAGGTCGACGCCTATGTCGAAACCCCGAATTTCGGTGCGTTATCACTCCATGCCTTAGCGCTTGGCGGGCACAGTGCCACAGGATTAACCAGCTGGAGCCTGCGGCAAACCGGATTACCTTTCGATGGCGGCTGGCGCGCAGACAATGCGCTCGGTACTACCAACCTCTTGCTACCGGACCTGGCACAGAGAAACGGCAGGCTGGCATTGCCCTCCACGCAGGTATTGGGTGGCTCGACAATTTGGCGCAACCAGGAAAGCAATAGTCTCGTGCTCGGCGCCAGTGTTGGCGAGCCTGGACGGTTTGAGGGATTTCCACAATCGCGCTTCGTGGGTTCGGGCGGACACGCGAACAGCGCTTTCGTTCAGGCAACGACGGGCGAGTGGACTGTGGCCGCGGCTGTGGGGCAAGGTAACAACATCCTTCCCGAGACAGCAGCAGTCAACGACGCCGCGGGACGCGTCAGCCCCCGTGGCTTTTATTTCAGCGCTGCGAAGAATGACCTGACGACGGGAGTGAACTGGCAGGCCAGTGCCATCGGATCGCGCACCCAGGGTGCTGACGCGGTCGGTGTCTGGGGGGACGCAATCTGGCGTGACGGCGGGCACCGCCATCAAGTATCGATCTTCCATTTTGGTGAGGGCCTCGCATGGATCGACCGACCGTTGCCAGCCGACCTGGAGGGGGCAAGCTATCGCTATGACTACAACTCTTTGCGATGGGATGTCTCGACCAACGTTGAGTCCTTCGCGAGTGTATCGGGGAAAGCACCGAGCGGCTGGTACGGCAGTGCCAGTGCGCGTCGGTTGTTAAGTGCAGGGGTCTCAATCGGCGGCGGGTTCGCCGTCAGGGACTTTGGTGTCAATAGCGGTTCTGGGTTTGGCTACGTTCAGTGGCAAAACTCGCTGGGCGTCTCACGGCTGCAACTCGACGCTGCGACCGCGCAACGCGGACAACGCAGCGAGGCCGTGACTTTCGATCATTCCGTCTATGCCGAGAATGGACTTTCCCTATCGACGACACTCAGCCTGGAAACGCTGCAGCCTTCAAATTCCTCGGCTGAATCGCCGCGACCACGCGAGAATGCCGCCGCGCTTGGCCTTAGCGGACGCATCCCGCTGACCAACAGCCTGTCTATGCAAGGCAGTTTTCGCGCGCGCCATGTCCGTGGTGGCGTCAATGGTGGAACGGCGCTCGCCGCCAATCTTGGCGTGGATTGGCAGATCAGTCGGGACTGGTCGTTTGGCGCATCCTTTTACGAGAATCTCGGCGTGCTGACCGAAACAATAGTGGTGCAGAGTCCACTGATCGCTCCCGAAATTATCCGGGCGCGGCCCAATGACCGCGGTTTTTTTCTCACACTGCGATACAGCTCGCGCGCCGGCATGCCGTCCATCCCGCTTGGCGGCGCACCAGGCAGCGGCTCAGGCAGCATTGAAGGCAGTGTATTTCTGGATGCCAACGGCAATGGTCGGCGCGACGGCAACGAGAGTGGTGCGGCAAACGTGCTGGTGACGCTCGATGGCAGGTTTAGCGTGCGAACCAATGCCCTCGGCAGTTTCGGATTCCCTAATGTCGCATCCGGCCCGCACACACTGACCGTCCTCCAGGACGATTTGCCTTTGCCCTGGACGGTCGACACCGAGCAGAAGATCAGTGCGCCGGTATCGACACGCGACACGTTCCGCATTGATATCGGCGCGAAACGGATGCGCTGATTGGCCGTTCGTCTTATAACCCGCGACGCGCCGCATGGGCACTAATAGTGAGGCTGCGCGAGGCTCTTCAGCCAAAAATGCCTGAAGAAGCCGACCAATGCTGGTGTCTTAATTAATTTTGCGGCTACATTCCCGTTTGAAAAACATGCCCGGCATGCTCCCTCAGCGCGTGAAATTGCACGTTCGGATATCTTTCTGCAGATACTTCCAATTCGGAGACATGCGCGGCAAGAAACGCCGGCGCTTCGACGACATCGTGCGCAATCCGGTGCGCATTGGCATCGATGAAGCGCTTTAGCGTCGTCGCGTTGTCGCAGGAGATCCAACGTGCGAGCCGATAGCGCGATGGCTCCAGCCGCGCGTCTACGCCGTACTCGGATTTCAGGCGGTGCAATACCACTTCAAACTGAAGCATTCCGACTGCGCCAAGCAAGAGACTACCGCCTGAAATGGGCTTGAATACTTGAATCGCGCCTTCTTCGCCAAGTTGCTGAAGGCCGGTGCGCAATTGCTTGCTGCGCATCGGGTCGGAAATCTCAACCGTTTGAAAAATCTCCGGCGCGAAATAAGGCAGGCCGGTGAACTGCAATTTTTCACCTTCGCTTAGCGTGTCACCCAGCCGCAGCGTACCGTGATTGGGAATGCCGATAATGTCACCCGCGAAGGCTTCTTCCAATAGCTCGCGCCTCTGCGACAAGAATGATACGACCGTGCCGGGCCGAATATCTTTGCCCGTGCGCGAAACCCGCAGCTTCATGCCTCGCTCAAATCGGCCCGAACAAACGCGCAGGAAAGCGATGCGATCGCGATGCGCGGGATCCATGTTGGCTTGAATCTTGAATACGACGCCGGTGAACGCGGCCTCATCGGGCCTCACAATGCGTTGCAACGCTGCGCGTGGAGCCGGTGGCGGCGCCAAATCGACCAGTGCATCAAGGATTTCGCGCACGCCGAAATTATTCACCGCCGAGCCGAAGAACAGCGGCGACTGTTTGCCAGCGAGAAAATTCTCCCGGTCAAACGCGGGGCTGGCTTCGCGCAGCAAGGAAATTTCGTTGCGAACTTGCTGGTACTCCGCACCATAGCGTTCAATCGCGATGGCGTTGTCGAGTCCCTGGAGTACTTCGTCGTCTGCGGTATTCTTGCGGTCATCTCCGGACTGGAAAATACGCATGCGATCAAGCCGCAAATCGTACACGCCACGGAATTCACGACCCATCCCGACCGGCCATGTGAAGGGCACGATGTCCATCTTCAAGACACGTTCGATGTCTTCCATCAACGTGAGGGAGGGCAAGCCTTCACGATCCATTTTGTTGATAAACGTGAGGATCGGCGTGTCGCGCGCACGACAAACTTCGATCAAGCGCAGCGTTTGTGCTTCAATGCCTTTGCCGCTATCGATGACCATCAAGGCAGCATCGACCGCAGTCAGCACGCGATAAGTATCCTCGGAAAAATCCTGGTGGCCTGGCGTGTCGAGCAGGTTGATCACGCAATCGCGGTACTCCATTTGCATGACCGAGCTTGCGACGGATATACCACGCTCTTTTTCGATCTCCATCCAGTCGGAAGTCGCGTGGCGGCGGGCTTTACGCGCCTTGACGCTGCCCGCAATCTGGATGGCACCGGCGAATAGCAACAGCTTTTCGGTCAGCGTGGTTTTACCCGCGTCCGGATGCGAGATGATCGCGAAGGTGCGGCGGCGTTTGACTTCAGTGGAAAGTGCGGTGCTCATATTGATTGGATGGATAGTTTGATGCTCACTGCACCGAGCCCAAGCCAAATAAGAAAGGCGCGAATTATCTCATTTGGCGTGTGGTCACGGGCTCAATTTCCGATGCACCGCAACAGAAAAGCAGAAGAAAGCCTTGAGAATCAGCACCGTTTCAAGTACACTTCTGTTTGTGCGGTGCAGTAAAGCAACTAAGCATCGCAAATGTTCATCGTCTCTGACCTCCCCGGAAGAAAGCTTCAAATCTTCCTGTAGCGTTCCTGCTGTAAACCCTCGGTTTCTCGTTAGCCTCCGGTTTTTCCTCAAGGATTGCGATTCGGTTAGTGCCGGTGTTTTGGCCTGCCGACTTCTGCGTCTTTTCCAGCCTGTCATCGACAGCCTGCTAGCGTAGTGTGTTCTGCTGTTTCCGATGACGGACGGCGTGCCTACCTTTGTCACTGTCGCAATTGTTGTGTATGCGCGTCCACCGGAATGGCCGCGCGGGAAAACTGAAAAATGAAATTTGAATCTTTGGGCCTTGCTGCCCCAATCAACGCGGCTATCGCCGCTGCTGGCTACACCGATCCTACCGCCGTCCAGGCGCGCGCCATCCCTGAAGCTTTGGCTGGACGAGACTTGATGGTCTCCTCGCAAACGGGCAGCGGCAAGACTGCTGCGTTTATGTTGCCTGCATTGCAATTGCTGACCGAAGCGCATCCCGTCGTCGGTCGTGGCCCGCGCGTGCTGGTGCTTACACCAACGCGTGAATTGTCGATGCAGGTCACCAAGGCCGCCGAGACCTATGGCCGCAACATGAAGAAAGTCAAAACGATTTCCATCGTGGGCGGCATGCCGTATCCAGTGCAGAACCGCTTGCTGAAAAGTGGCGTAGACATCCTCGTGGCAACACCAGGCCGTCTGCTCGACCAGATGCAATCGGGCCGCGTCGATTTGTCGCGTCTCCAATTGCTGGTGCTCGACGAAGCCGACCGCATGCTCGACATGGGTTTCAAGGATGATCTGGAAGCGATCGTGTCGAAAACGCCAGCGACCCGCCAGACTCTGCTGTTCTCGGCCACACTGGAGCCCAACATCGTCCGCCTCGCGACCACGATGCTGAAAGACCCGGTGCGCATCGCCGTCGATAGCCAGCAAGCGCGCCACGAAAATATTGAACAGCGGCTGCATTTTGCCGATGATATGGGCCACAAAAATCGCTTGCTTGGCCATCTCTTGCGCGATGCAGAGATGAACCAGGCGATCGTTTTCACGGCAACCAAGCGCGCGGCGGATGATTTGGCCAGCAGCTTGAATGAGCAAGGTTTTTCGGTGGCGGCGCTGCACGGTGACATGAAGCAAGGTGCCCGCACCCGCACGCTGCAATCGCTGCGCAAAGGCGGTTTGCGCGTGTTGGTTGCTACCGACGTTGCTGCACGCGGCATCGACGTGCAAGGTATTTCGCACGTGATCAATTATGATCTGCCGCGTGCGGCAGAAGACTATGTGCACCGCATCGGTCGTACCGGTCGTGCTGGCAAGAACGGTATCGCCATCAGCCTCGCCAACGTGCGTGAACACTTCCAGGTCAAGCTGATCGAGCGTTTCACCTCACAGGCGATTCCCGTTAGCGTCATTGAGGGATTGGAGCCGAAGGCACGCGTATTCTCAAAGCCGTCGCATCCAGGTTCACGCCCAGGCGGACGCCCGCCCGGCCGAAGCAATGACGCCAAGCGCCCAGGTAGCTTCAGTGGCTTTGGCAAGAGCGGTTCTGGCAAGGCATTCGCCAAGCCGGCAGGAAAAACGCCGTGGCAAGGCAAGTAATTCAAGCAACATGAAATAGAAAAAAGCCCGCATGAACCGGGCTTTTTTACGCCTGCTTTGCGGCGTCTGTTACCCAGTCGGCGATTGCGCCAAGCAACGCATCTACTTCGCCCAGCGCTGGTAACACACGAAACGCGATGCCGGTCTTTAAGTGGGTTTCTTCGATCAGCTTTGGCAAATCCTTGCGCATATGCCCGCCGATAGCGAGGAAAATCGGCGCAATAGTAATTTCCCTGATGCCTTGCGCTTGTAACGCCGCCACCGCTACATCAAACGACGGCTCCATGCGTTCGAGATACGCCAATTCAACGAGCCTTCTGGCGTCGCGTACCTGTATTGCACGCTTGAGTTTGACAAAAGGCGCAGCCCATCCGGGATCGGAGGAACCGTGCGCAAATAGCAGCAGGGCGGATTTTGCAGTAGTGGTCGTCATGGATGGATGATAGCAAGCCAACGGCGTGGTACGCGGCTTGCATATACCTGAAGTATAAAGCCTCGAAAGCCAACCCGCCTCAAAGTCACGCTGGTCGATGAAGATCCAGACCGCGCAGCTGACGTGCGCGCGGCACTCGAGGTCAACGGCTGCATTGTCGTGTCGCTGTTGGCCTCACCGCTGGAAATCTATGACGCGGTCGCCGCCATTTCCCCGGACGTGATCATCATCGATACCGAGTCACCGTCGCGCGATTCGCTGGAGAGCCTTGCGTTCGTGTCGCGTGATCGCCCGCGCCCGATCGTCATGTTTTCCGGTGATCGCAGCAGCGAAACGATTCGTGCTGCCATTCGCGATGGAGTCTCAGCTTATGTGGTGGACAACCTGTCCGAGGCGCGCCTGCAACCGATTCTGGAGGTCGCCGTGGAGCGCTTCGCGGCAGAACAAACGCTCAAGCAGGAACTCGCCGACGCCAAGACGCAGTTCGCGGGACGCAAAGACGTTGAGCGCGCCAAAGGGATTTTGATGAAGCAGAAGAATATCGCCGAAGATGAAGCCGTCCAGATGTTGCGCCGATTCGCAATGGATCGCGGCATCAAGATGGCCGACGCCGCAACGCGTGTCATCGAAATGGCCAGTTTCATCGCTTAGCCATCATATTTCCACAATAAGCGAGCCGAAATGGTGCGTTGCAGCATCCGCGCACGCCGGTTTTGGTGCGCGCAGTTTTTGTGTTTCTGGCGCATGCCGGTAGCTGTGTGAAATTATCCCGGCAGATCAACGGTCTAGCCGCGATTCAGGGGTTGGCATCGAATTTGCTGGGTAATTTGTAAGCGCATCAATGCCGATGCGACACTGGACAACGGCGTTCAGGCAGGAATATTTGTCAGCTTGCGTGAACCTTCCCAGCGAGACAGGCGCTCCCGCCTGAACGCTCTTTTACGCGCTTTCACTGCGCCACTGACTTGTTCAACACTTGGAGAATCAGGATGGATCATGAATCGAACAACCTCCCGGCTGAGCCAGCCTGTGCTGAAATTCCGCGTCGCAATTTCATCCGCGCCACCGGTGCGCTGCTCAGTGGTGCAGCACTGATGGCCATCGTTCCACCAGGTGTGCGCTCGGCCGCGTGGGCGGCGGGTTCCGACGCGCCGGAAAAGAAAGAAGTAAAGGTCGGTTTCATTCCGCTCACCGATTGTGCGTCCGTCGTCATCGCTTCGGTATTGAAATTCGATGAGAAATACGGCATCAAGATCGTGCCATCCAAGGAAGCGTCGTGGGCGAGTGTGCGTGACAAGCTGGTCAACGGCGAGCTCGATGCGGCGCACGTGTTGTACGGCCTAATTTACGGTGTGCACACCGGCATCGGCGGACCGAAAAAAGACATGGCAATTCTGATGAATCTCAACCACAACGGTCAGGCCGTCACGCTCGCCAACAAGTTCGCTGAGAAAGGCGTGAAAGACGGTGCCGGGCTAAAGGGCTTCATCGACAACAACAGAGCCGAATACACCTTTGCCCAGACTTTCCCGACCGGCACGCATGCGATGTGGCTCTACTACTGGCTTGCGACCTACAGCATCGACCCGTTCAAGGATGTAAAAAACATCGTCGTGCCGCCCCCGCAGATGGTGGCAAACATGCGGGTGGGAAACATGGACGGTTTCTGCGTCGGCGAGCCGTGGAACAACCGCGCGATCTACGACAAGATCGGTTTTACAGCAGAAACGACACAGGGAATCTGGAAGGATCACCCAGAGAAGACATTAGGAACGACCGCCGAGTGGATCGGCAAGTACCCAAATACCGCGCGCGCCATGACGGCAGCCATTCTCGACGCCAGCAAATATATCGACGTGATGACCAATCGCAAGAAAGTGGCCGAGATCATTGCCGACAAATCCTACGTGAACTGCCCGGTGGATGTCATTGACCAGCGGCTCGAGGGCGACTACGACAACGGCGTTGGCAAAAAGTGGAAAGATGCCGATTACATGAAGTTTTATAACGAGGGCACCGTGAATTACCCGTATCTGTCGGACGGCATGTGGTTCCTCACGCAGCACAAACGCTGGGGCTTGCTGAAAGACGAGCCCGACTACATGGCCATTGCAAAACAGGTCAACCAGATTGCCATTTACAAAGACGCCGCGGTCATGGCCAAGGTACCAGTACCGAAGTCAAACCTGCGAACATCGAAGCTGATCGACGGCATCGTGTGGGACGGCAAAGATCCTAAGAAATACGCCGCCTCTTTCAAGATCAAAGCGTAATCCACTCATCACTGAAGAGAAGCCATGAGCACTGTTGCCAATGAAATTCTTGTCGATGCCCCGCCGCAGATCAGCGCCGCGCTTGCTAAGACACCGAAACTCGCTGTCGTCGCCAAACCGGAGAGCAGCATGAAACCAGCAATCATGAAGTGGGCGATGGTGTTCCTGCCGCCGCTGCTGGGATTACTGATGTTCGTTGGCGTGTGGGCAATTGTCGCAGGGTCGAGCCCCAATCTGCCGGGGCCTGCGAAAACATGGGCGTCGGCGGTGCAGTTGTTTAGCGACCCGTTCTATCAAAAGGGTCCTAACGATCAAGGCATCGGCTGGAACATCCTCGCCTCACTCAAGCGCGTCGGTATTGGTTTTGGCATGGCTGCTGTCGTCGGCATCCCGATTGGGTTCCTCATCGGTCGTGTCGCGTTTCTCAATGGCATGCTCACACCCATCATCAGCCTGCTGCGTCCAGTGTCGCCACTTGCTTGGCTACCGATCGGATTGCTGGTGTTCAAGGCCGCCAATCCTGCTGCCATCTGGGTGATCTTTATTTCCGCCATCTGGCCGCTCATCATCAATACCGCTGTCGGTGTCTCGCGCGTGCCGCAGGACTACCTGAATGTGGCCAAGGTACTTGATCTCTCGCCGTGGAAAGTCACCTGCAAGATTCTATTGCCGGCCACACTCCCCTACATCCTCACCGGCATTCGTCTTTCCATCGGCGTGGCCTGGCTGGTGATCGTTGCCGCTGAAATGCTCACGGGCGGTGTCGGCATCGGCTTCTGGGTGTGGGATGAATGGAACAACCTCAACGTTGAACACATCATCATCGCCATTTTTGTGGTGGGCATCGTTGGCTTGTTGCTCGAACAAAAGCTCGTGTTTATCGCCAAGAAATTCAGCTACGAATACGTCAGTTGAGTAAGACCTGAAAGGAAATTTATCATGCAAAAATTTCTCAATATCGAACACGTCGGCATGGAATTCGACACCAAACGCGGGCGCTTTGAGGCCCTGCGCGATGTCAACCTGCTCATCCAGCAGGGCGAGTTCATCACGCTCATCGGGCACTCGGGCTGTGGTAAATCGACGTTGCTGAATATGATCGCGGGGCTGCTCTATCCGACCAGCGGCGTAGTACTACTGTCGAACCGCGAAGTGAAAGGTGCCGGCACCGATCGTGCGGTCGTCTTCCAGAATCACTCACTGTTGCCGTGGCTGACCTGCTTCGACAATGTCTACTTATCGGTCGAGCGCGTATTTGCGGCGACCGAATCAAAATCCCAATTGAAAGAGCGCACCCATGCGGCGCTAAAGCTTGTGGGGCTGTCGCACGCCGAACAAAAGCATCCCGGCGAAATTTCCGGCGGCATGAAGCA
>JANYHZ010000235.1 GCA_025362135.1 Betaproteobacteria bacterium
CTTTCCGGCGCCGGCGCGGCAGCAAGAATACCCTATTGGCCGATGACGGCGAGGAAACCGCGCTCCAGGAAGACGCGCTGGTGCCGTTCCTCGGCAATCTCGATCGCGAGGTGTTTTCGCGCGCCTTCGGGCTTAACTCAGAGACTTTGCGCGAAGGCGGCTCGGCCATGCTCGAAAGCGAGGGCGAGATGGGCGCAGCGCTGTTTGCCGCGGCGTCCGGGCTGACCGGCCTTTCGCGCATCGGGCGCACGCTGGAGAGCGAGGCGGACGCGATTTTTGCGCCGCGCGCCAGCCGTGAGCGCAGCTTCTACCAAGCGCTGGAGCGCTATGACGGGGCGCTGGCGCAGGAGCGGCTGAAGGAGCTCAAGGCCGCCGACTGGCGTACCCTGATCACCGAGATCGAGGCCGTCGAGGCCCGGCTGGCCGATATCAAGGCCGAGCGCGCCGCCACCAGTGCCGCGCTGGTTCGCCTCGCCCGGCTCAAATTGCTGCAGCCCATCGTCGAGGCGATTGACGAGCGCATCGCCCGGCTCGCCGAATTCGATGATCTTCCAGAGATCCCAGCCGGTTTCATCGCTGCCTGCGCAGTGGCGCTCGATGCTGCCGAAGGCGCCAGCGGCCAGGAGCGCACGGCCGAGGACGAGGTCGCCGCCGCCAATGCCAGCCTTGCCTCGCTCGAGATCGACGATGCCATGCTAGCGCACTCCGGCGAGATCATCGAATTGTTCAGCCGCAAGGGCGATTATCTTTCCAAGCTCGAGGATACCCCGCGCATCGAGGCCGAGCGCGACGAATTGGCGGCGACGCTCGACCAGTATGCGCAGCGCCTCGGGCTCGCCGACGTGGAAGAGGTGCTGCGGCTGCAGCCGCCCGATGCCACCATCGAAAACATCCGGGCGCTGGTCGAACGCGGGCAGGGGTTGGAAAGTACCATCGCCGGCAGCGAAGTCCGGCTCGTCGAGGAGCGCGACGCGTTCGAGAACCAGCACGAGGTCGAGCATGATGACAGCGTGCTGATCGATCCGAAACCCTGGCGCGATCAGCTGGCGGCCTTGGCGCCCGAACTCAAGCAGCTCGAGGATCAGGTCTATCTCGAGACCCGGCACGCCAGCCTGACGCAAAAACTGCTGGACACCGCGGCAAGACTTGTGCCGCCGGTCACCGATCTGAACGCGGTGTCGCGCCACATGCTGCCATCGGCGGATGGGGTGAATGCGCATCGGGCGATTTTCGAGCGCATTCTGGCCGATCGCCGCGCCGCCACCATCCGCCTCGAGGGTATCAACCGCGAGACCGGGGAAATCGAGCGCCAGATCCGCGGCACCGAAAAGGGCGGTCCCATCGCCTATCGCGAAGCGCTGCAGGCGCTGCGCCGCGAGCGCGACAGCACCTTCGATGTGCTGCGCGGACAATTGCTCAAGACCAGCCATCAGCTCAAGCCGGCGGACGCCGCGGGGGTCATCGCCCATTTCCGCGAGCAGAGCGCCGAGGCCGACAGCGTCGCCGACCGGGCCATCGCCGACGCCGAGCGCATATCGCGCCACGCCGGCTATCAGGAGAAGCTGGCCGAGCTCAACGCGCAACGGCCCGAGATGGAAAAATGGCTGGCCCAGCTTGGCGAGGAACAGACCCGTACCGCGCAGGCTTATGGCGCGCTGTTCGCGCCGCTGGGCGTTGTGCCGGTGGGGCCCGATGCCATGATCGCCTGGCTGAATTCGGTCGAGGACCTGTTGGCCAACCGGCGCGACGCGCAGACGCTCGCCCATCAGATCGCCGGGCTCGGCCATCTCGGCAACCGGGTGCGCGAGGCACTGCTCAATATCGCCGCCGGGCTGGGAGCCGATGGGCTCGAGGCGCTGCCGGCGACGGCGCTGGCACGGCTGGTCACAACGCAGATGGAGGAGGTCAGCGCCGCGTGGTCGGGACGGCTCACTGCCGAAAGCCTGCGCCAGGCGTCCCGCATCCGGATCGGGCGGATCGAGGAGATACTGGTCAAGGCGCGGCGCGAGCAGCGGACCTGGCAGGAAGAATTCGAGGCGGCATTGCCCGACATCGGCCTTACGGCGGGCACCAGCCTTGCCGGCGCCGCGGGCGCGCTCTCGGTCTGGACCAGCGTGCCCGAAGTGCGCAGGCAGCGCGCCAATCGGGCCGGGCGGGTGGCGGGTATGCGGCGGGACCTGATCGCCTTCGAAGAGGAAGTTTTTGCGCTTTGCCGCCAGTTGACTCCAGTGCTGTCGGACCTGCCGGCGCCGCAGGTCATCGACACCTTGCGCGAGCGGGCCGAGGCGGCGCGCGCTTCAAAGGCCAGGCGCGACGACGCGCTCTATCGGCTGGGCCTCGCCGAATCCAAGTTCGCCGCCGCCCGGGCCGCCCATGACGGTGCCTATGAGACGTTGAGCGAACTGGCCGCCATGCTGCCGGACAATGCCGATCTGCGCGGTGAACTGGCGCGGCTGGCGGCGCGGGCAAGCCTGCGCGAGGAACTCGAGATGCGGCGCAAGGAATTTGCCGGGCAGGCCGAGGGGCTGGCCGAGGAAGCCGTGCGTGCCGACCTCAGCGATTTCGATCGTGAGCGGGCCCAATATGACGGCGAGGATCTCGAGCGCGTGGCCGAGGAACTGCATATCGAGAACAACAGGCTTTATGGGCAACTGGGCCAGCTCAATGCCCGGCGCGAGGCGCTGGAGGCGGGGACCGGCGCGGAACTCGCCGCGTTCGAGCGCACCAGCGCGGCAACCGAAATCATCGCCACCGCCCGGCAATGGGCTGTGCTCAGGATCGCCGCCACCATGCTCAATGCGGCGATCGACAAGCATCGCGAGGACCAGTCGGATCCGCTGATGGTGCGGGCCGGGGCGCTATTTGCGACGCTCACCGGCGGTTCGTTCAACGGGCTGCTGCAGGACTATGGCGAAGACGACCAGCCGCGCCTGGTCGGCGTGCGCAAGAGCGGCGAGCGGGTGGCGATCAACGGCATGAGCGAGGGTACCCGCGATCAGCTCTATTTGTCGCTGCGGCTTGCCTATCTGGAGGACTATGCCGGCCGCGCCGAGCCGGTGCCGTTCATCGGCGACGATATCTTCCAGACTTTTGACGACGACCGCACCGCCTCCGGGGTGAAGGCTTTTGCCAGCACGTCGAGCCTGTTCCAGCCGATCCTTTTTACCCACCACCTCAGCGTGGTGGCGATTGCCAAGGACGTTTTGGCGGACGACCTCGACCTGGTCGAACTCTAAGAGCGCTGCCACTTATTTGCGGCGAAATGCGCACCTGAGGGTGCAAGCGGGGACAGCGCTTCCTACATGTCGCCTATTCGCGCGCCTGTCGCACTGCGGCGGCCGGCAGCTCTTGGGCCAGGATTGGTATTTTGTATTTTTTCGGCGATGCCAGCGCTCTCGGCGCATTGTTCCAAGTGATCATGATCGATCTCGTGCTCGCTGGTGACAACGCCGTGGTCATCGGTCTCGCCGCTGCCGGGCT
>JANYHZ010000241.1 GCA_025362135.1 Betaproteobacteria bacterium
CGATGCAGGCTTTCGCACCACCTGGTTCCGGCTCATCGCCAAACAAGGCTGGTGCTGGATTGGCCGCACCCGCAACCGCGACTTCGTCAGGCAGCCAGACGGGGAGTGGTTTGCGGCCAAGAAGCTGTATGCAAAAGCCACTGCTGTGGCCACGGACTTGGGCGAATACGAAGCGGTGCGCAACCGACCATTGAGCTGTCGGTTCGCGCTCATCAAAACCCGGCCGACTGGCAGAAAACTCAAGTACCCAAGCGGCAAAGAGAAGCGTCACACGCAAGCCAAGAAGTCCGCCGAGTGCAATCGCGAGCCGTGGCTGCTGAGTTATTCGCCGAGTCTGGCCTACCTCGGTGCGGCGGCCATTGTCAAAATCTATTCGCAGCGTATGCGCATCGAGCAGCAGTTTCGCGACACCAAGAATGCGACACACGGCATGGGGCTTGCACAGGCAAAGAGTAGAGAGAAGCAGCGGCTACAGGCGCTGTTGCTGATCGCGCACATTGCAGCGATAGCAAAGCGACTGATCGGTGAAGCGGCACTGGCGCAACAACTTGAATTGCAACTGATGAGCAATAACATCAGGAATCGCAAGACGATTTCGGTGATGACGCTCGCTACGCGGGTGATCGAGAGGCCGGACTTATTGAGAAAGATTGCCGACGCCTGGCCATACATTTATGCGCTGCGACAACAGGCGGCAGCGGCCACAGGCGGCGCGGAGGTACGGTTATGATTCGTGGGGAAACCTCAGGGTCAGGCTCGCATTTCAAGACATCGGCGGTATCAAATTTAATGCGAGCCTGGCCCCTTATTCCCTTGTTCCCGTCAGCGCATGACCGACTTTCGCCGCGGTCGGCGCTTGGGCGCGCGGGATCATCTGATCGTGTTTCAAAAGCCCGTCATCAGGCCCGGCTGGATGACGCAGGCCGCCTATGAACAGGCACCCGAGACGCTGACGGTTCGCGAGTTGCGCGTCGGCGGAAAGACACTGATAACCACATTATTGTGTTCAAAACTGACCAGCAAGGCCGACTTGAAGTTGCTCTACCGGGATCGATGGCACGTCGAACTCGACCTACGCAACATCAAGACCACGCTGGGAATGGACCGGCTGAGTTGTCTGCACCCGAACATGGCGCTTAAGGAAATTTGGGTCTATCTGCTGGCCTACAATCTGATTCGAATGATGATGGCACATGCCGCGCGCCAAGTGCACTGTCTACCTCGCCAGCTCAGCTTCAAGCATACGGTGCAGATATGCATCGCGTTGCCGCAACATCGCGAACTCATGCTGCACGATGATCGCCGTGAACTCCTGTTTGAACTCATCGCGCAACAACGGGTTGGCAATCGCCCTGATCGCGTCGAGCCCCGGGCTGTCAAGCGGCGACCGAAAAACTATCCGTTACACATCGAACCCCGCGACATCGCCAGAGCTAAAATCCGAAAACATGGGCACCCAGCGAGGCTTAAGTAAGTGCCATTCGAGCCTGACCCCATTTATCCCAAAAGGGTGCGGCGTGATTATTGTTTCCGTTCATCAGAAAAAGATCACGCCGCCCCTTTTGGCTCACACATCCGGCAAGTTAAAAAATCCCCCTCTTTTCCTCTAACTCAAACTAGTAAACATGTTGCACTGGCCCGAAGGATTGAATGATCACTTGCCCCCACAGGTTTCTCCTTACGACATAGCCTGCTCCGCCTTCAAGTGCCCAAGCAGAATTTCTAATGAATTGTGCGGCTTGAGGAATATTTACTTGTGGTGGATTCCATTGCTGTTGTTGCGGCATTACGTATCGAGGTTGCGCTTGAAAGGTCGGCCCAAAATTGTACGCTTGCGGTGGAGCGTACGAGTAACGTGGTGCTTGGTAGTAGTTCTGCTGTTGCCGATATTGCAGTTGTGCTTGAGCAGGGAAGACGCCGCATCCAAGGGCTATTGCAAATACGGCTATCAGGGGACGCGGGGCTGTGGTGCGCTTTGCATGCTTGTTCATGTGTGAGCTCCGAATTAAGGTTGTAAACACTGGGAGATGACAACTTCTAATTGGCGTCAGATGCTGTCAATGCCAATATAATCTCCGTGATCTGCCACGACCACCCACTAGTTGAGTAAAAAATACCCCCCCGAGAGGGGGTATATGTTGAGGGTACACATGGATAAACTAACGCTAACCCCTCGACAGGAACAGGTGATGCGCCTACTTCTAGATGGCGCAACAGAAAAAGAGATTGCGCATCAGTTGGGAATTGCCCCGTCGACAGTCAAGGATCATCGCATGGCTTTGTATCAGAAAGCGCATGTCGCCACTCAAAAACAATTGCTAAAGAAATACCCTTCAAATTTGGACAGTTCAACACCATCTCATTCTCTCGCGGGCTATTGGCTATCGAGATTCGACTTCGAGAACTATATCCACGCTCAGCCAGAACAAGAGCAACAATATCGGCGAGGCGTGCAAATTAATTTAGAACATATGGCGACCTATTCGGACGCGTACTTTGGACTGAAGGGCAAGAATATGTGTGGAGCTCGATCAGAAAATCGGCAATCCTATGAACATGAATTTCGAATTCGCTCCATTGACCAACATATCGTAGGCATCTGGGAAAATAGCAACACAAAAAACGTTGGCTGTTTTCAGCTAACTGTGCATACCCATAGTCAAACCATGTATGGTTCGCATCTTGGTAATGCTAGCAATGGCATTGTGAGAGCGGGAAAATGGATCTGGTTACGTGTTGAGGTACCTGAGTTGTACGTGCCAAACTACACCAAGTTCAAGTCGTTTGAAGCCCTCAATTCACTAATCGATTCGGCTTTGGACACTGGCAGCTCGATTTCTTTGAATGATTTGTTTGATTAAAGCTAATTCGCC
>JANYHZ010000243.1 GCA_025362135.1 Betaproteobacteria bacterium
CTGCGTGTGCAGATGCGTCTGGAAATCCAGAAGCTGCACCGCGAATTGAAAACCACCAGCATTTTCGTCACGCACGACCAGGTCGAAGCGATGACGCTGGCGCAGCGCATGATCGTGATGAATGCCGGGCGTGCAGAACAGATCGGCGCGCCGATGGAGGTTTACGACAACCCGGCCTCGATGTTCGTCGCGGGTTTCATCGGTTCGCCAGCGATGAATTTTTTTCCGGGTACCGTGCAAAGCGGGGCATTGGTTCTCGCCGAGGGTGTCAGCGTTTTGTTGCCTGCGCACATCCGCGAAAAAACCAAAGACGGCGACACCATCACGCTCGGCGTGCGCCCTGAGCACTTTGCGGTGACCGTCAGCGGCATGCCATTCAGGGTGGAGAATGCCGAGGCGCTGGGGGCCGATTCTCTTATACACGGCGTCATCGCTAGCTCGTCGTGCGTGGTGCGAGTGGACGGTCATTCACGTCACAGTAATGGCGAAATGCTGTGCCTGACACCTGAAGGAGACAAACTTTATTTCTTTGACTCCGCGCGCGGTGCACGAATTGCCTAGTCCTTCAGCGTCTACGGATGAAGTTCGTTTTCTCGAGGAACTGACGCTGGCCACATCGCCCGCGATTCACCAGTGGCTTTACGATGGCTGGGTCGTGCGCGCATCCGGAAACGACGTTCGCCGCGCCAATAGCGCGACCGTTTTCTATCCGTCTTCGATCCCGCTTGAAGCAAAAATTGATGTCGTCGAGCAATGGTATCGCCAGCATGAGCAGAGCGCGATGTTTCGCTTGAACGATATCCTGTCACCGCCTGAGTTGGACGGCCAGCTCGGCCACCGTGGCTACACACGCGAGATGGATACATTCATGATGACGCTGGATATTTCCTCGGCTCCGCTAAATCTGGTCGTGCCGCAAGGGCTCCGTGTGTTCGAGCGCAACAATGTCGATGGCATCGCCGATGTACACCAGTTGAAAGGCAGCACGCCCACCATTGCCGAGCGCGACGCGGCGCGGCAATCGCTGTGGCGCGGGCCTGAACAGTATTTCGCGCTCAAGTCAATCAACGGGCTGGTTTGCAGCGGCATGGCACGCGTACAGAATGGCTGGGTAGGAATTTTTGCGATGCGCACCGCAGAAAAATCGCGCGGTAAAGGATATGCGAGCTTGCTGGTTGCCCATCTGCTCGCGTGGGGCCGGGTGCGGGGCGCAAAATCGGCATTTTTACAGGTTGATCAAACGAACGAAGCTGCCATCAAGGTTTACCGCCGATTCGGATTCGCGCCGCGCTATGGTTACTGGCAACGCTTGCAGTCCGCAGGCGCGCTCAAATAAAACTGGCCTGTTCGGTCCGTGTCGACCCGAACCACGGCTAAACTTGTACCTTCCCTACCTGACATTCAAAGAACCTGGATTCCATGACTGACGATGACATCACCGCACTGAGCGCAAAGGTTGGTGACGCGTTGAAAGCGCGCGGCCTGATGATGGCGACCGCAGAATCGTGCACCGGCGGCGGCATCGCGGAGGCAATCACGCGTATTCAGGGCTCCTCGGCGTGGTTTGATCGCGGCTTTGTCACCTATTCTTATGAGGCGAAAGTCGACCTGCTTGGCGTGAAACGTGAATCCCTGGTCGATTACGGCGCAGTGTCATCGGAGACCGCGCACGACATGGTTGAGGGAGCAATTTCGAATTCGCGCGCACAAGTTGCGGTGGCGGTGACCGGGATTGCCGGGCCTGATGGTGGCATGCCAGGCAAGCCAGTGGGTACCGTCTGGTTTGCGTGGAAATTCCCGAAAAAACCCATCGTTTCCGAAGTTTGCCATTTCAGCGGTAACCGGGCAGATGTGCGTCAACAGACCGTCGCGCACGCTCTCACCCAGCTACTGCATAATCTCGCCTGAGTTGTTCAGGCTTCGTTGCAGAAAATGAATTAGAAGCAAAAACTTGTTGCAAACCCCCAAAAGTTCCGGTACTGTACGTAAATACAGCCATGTATTTTTGTATAGACCCGCGTCGAATCGCTCGTATTTGTAGCTCACGAGAGACGCCTAAATTACCGGAGACCGCCATGAACATGATGAAAGAAGGCTTTATGGACGAAAACAAATCGAAGGCCCTGGCCGCTGCGCTTTCGCAAATCGAAAAGCAGTTTGGCAAAGGCTCGATCATGAAAATGGGCGAAGCCGGTTGCATCCCGGACATCATCGCAGTCTCGACGGGCTCACTGGGGCTCGATATCGCGTTGGGCATCGGCGGCTTGCCGCGCGGACGCGTCGTTGAAATCTACGGCCCTGAATCGTCCGGCAAAACGACGCTCACGCTGCAAGTCATCGCCGAGATGCAAAAGACCGGGGGCACCGCTGCTTTCATCGATGCCGAACACGCGCTCGATCCGCAATATGCGGGCAAACTCGGTGTCAATATCAACGACCTGCTGATTTCGCAGCCCGATAACGGCGAACAGGCACTCGAGATCGCCGATATGTTGGTGCGCTCTGGCTCGGTCGATATCGTTGTAATCGATTCGGTGGCGGCTTTGACCCCACGTGCAGAAATCGAAGGCGAGATGGGTGATCAACTACCCGGCTTGCAAGCGCGCCTGATGTCCCAGGCACTGCGCAAGCTCACCGCCAACATCAAGCGCTCCAATACGCTGGTCATTTTCATCAACCAGATCCGCATGAAAATCGGTGTCATGTTCGGCAGTCCCGAAACGACTACCGGCGGCAACGCACTCAAGTTCTACGCTTCTGTCCGTATCGATATCCGCCGCATCGGCGCAATCAAGAATGGCGATGAAGTGATCGGCTCCGAAACGCGCGTGAAGGTTGTGAAAAACAAAGTGGCGCCGCCGTTCCGCATTGCTGAATTCGACATCCTCTACGGCGAAGGTATTTCTCGCGAAGGTGAAATCATCGAACTCGGCGTGATCCACAAAATCGTCGATAAATCCGGCGCGTGGTACGCCTACAAAGGCGAAAAAATTGGTCAGGGTAAGGACAACACCCGCAAGTTTCTGAAAGAGAATCCTGAAATGGCGCAAGAAATTGAAGCCAGGATTCGCGCGGCTGTCGGTGTCGGTGCGAATGTTGGTGCTGGCAGCGACAAGAGCGAAGAAGTCGAAGAATAACCGCTCGCTGTCTATAGTCGATGGTTGGGCCGTTCGGATTCAAGGTATTGAGCGAGAGCGGCCTTTTTTTCGTTTGAATTGATTGGAATTTGCCATGCACGCCAATTTTTTTCTGGGAATATTGAAACAGCAAACGCAAGCACCGCATTTATCCAGCAGGTATTTGCGTTCACGTTTGCAAGCGCGTCCCCAGCGCGAACATCCCGTCGCGGTTTGCACGCGTTGCTCTGCGTTTTCGTTTTCGGACAGCGCGATCAATCAGGTGTGTGGTCGCCCACGTGCAGGCAAACCATGCTCTGGAAAATTTGCCAGCAGTGTCACGAAGAATGCGTGGCAAAAGTGTCCAACCTGTCAAGCTTCCGGATGGCAACACCGCATGGTGTGTTCGCATTGCCAGAGTCTGGGTTGGCTATTTTCCCGTCAACATTAGACTTTCAACGCAACACCTCGTGCAAGGAGCCACTGCATGCGTTACGCCGTTGTGATTGAAAAGTCAGAGAATCGCTTCTGTGCATACGTGCCAGATTTGCCCGGCTTTATGAAAACTGGCGCATCAATCGACGAGATCGAGGCCAATATTCACGATGCGATCGTCCACCACCTGGATGGGCTTTGTGAGGACGGTCGGCAGATTCCCGCGCCAACTGCAATCGTTGAGTATTGCGAGTTGGCTGCATAGGTATGGATGCGCATGAGTAATGGAAGCCGCGACGCTACCGAAGGTGCCAACAAGCCAGAAAACAAAGCGCTTGTGTCGGCTGCGCTGAAACTACTTTCCCGTCGCGATTATTCCCGCACCGAATTCATCAAAAAGCTTGGCGCCAGCGGGTTCGAAGCGGTCGACGTCGAAGCCGCAGCCGATTGGTGTCATGCCCAGGGCTTCCTCAACGAATCCCGTTTCGCCGAATCGACTTCGCGTCGTCTTGGCGCAAAATACGGCGTACAACGCGTCGCGCACACGTTGAGGCAAAAGGGTGTTGCGGAAGAGCAGGTCAGCGAAATAATTTCAACGCTGAAAGATAGCGAGCAGGATCGCGCAAGCGCGCTATGGACGAGAAAATTCGGAAAAATTGCGGAATCCGGAGAAGAGAAGTCCAAACAGATTCGCTATCTGCAATCTCGTGGGTTCAGTTTTGCAATCATCAAACAAGTGATCGCGCGGGCTGCAGACGATTCCTGATTTTTTGGCGTGGTCGGCGGTTGGTTACGTTCGGATCATCGATGCCGGTCCGACGCAGTCATCGAAAAATGTTGTTCAAAGATGCGGGTACCTTTGTTCCGTTCGTGAGTGCGAGGAGCGTGTTACCTGCATTCGGATCCACGCTCATCCACATCAGTGGAGATGCCGCAAGCAGGGCAAGGAAGAAAAGAACCATCGTGCGCCGCGTCATGAGGTTGCCTTTCATTGTCGTTCGTTTGCGAGAGAGAACACCACCACAATTTAACACGCAAATGTCGTCGCTGGAAGCGGGAAACGCAGACGCATTTTTATGCCTGCGGCGTATAATCTTTCTTCACTTTCGTACGATAGAGTTCGCGATGGCAAAGGTATCCCTGCTTCCCGTCAACCAATCCGGTGTTCACCAGGATGGCGACCGCAATCCCGGCACCAGATTCGATCTCGGTCCGGTCAAAGACGTGCGCGTGAATCGCAGCGCAGTGGAGCGACGCGCTGGCACCATGTCCACCCGCCGTACCGTCAAAAAAGAACATCAGGCTGCGTGGCTGATCCACGCCGTCAAAACCATCGACCTCACTACATTGAGTGGCGACGATACCGTCGGCACCGTGAAGCGCCTTTGTGCAAAGGCCCGCCAGCCGATTCGAAATGAATTGCTGCAGGATATCGGCTACGCCGATAAACTCGCCACCGGTGCCGTCTGTGTGTATCACCACTTTGTCGCCACCGCAGTGGAAGCACTTCGGGGCTCCGGTATTCCTGTCGCGGCAGTTTCCACTGGCTTCCCGGCAGGCCTCAATCCCTTCCCGCAGAAGATAGCGGAAATTGAAGCCAGCGTGAAAGACGGGGCTTCCGAAATTGATATCGTCATCTCCCGCGAACACGTGCTCAATGGTGATTGGCGTGCATTGTTTGACGAAGTCAAAGCCTTCCGTGAAGCTTCCGGCGCGGCACACATGAAAGCCATTATCGCCACTGGGGAATTGGGTACGCTGAAAAATATCATGCGTGCCTCCATCGTTTGCATGCAGGCTGGTTCCGATTTCATCAAAACGTCCACCGGGAAAGAACCTTCCAACGCCACCATCGCCGGTTCGCTCGTGATGGTCCGTGCAGTGCGCCAATATTATGAGCAGACCGGCCATAAAGTTGGCTTCAAACCCGCAGGTGGAATCCGTACCGCCAAGCAAGCACTCGATTGGCTGATCCTGATGAAGGAAGAACTTGGGGATGAGTGGATGCAGCCGCATTTGTTCCGCTTGGGCGCTTCCGCGCTTGTGAACGATATTGAGCGACAGTTGGAACATTTTGCTTATGGGCGGTATGCGTCGATGCAGTATCAGCCCCTGGGATAGACAATCAAAAAACTGTCTCCCCGGCCTTCGCCCGGGAGACAGTGTGAGCCGGCTGCGCAATTTTGAAAGAGTACGCGATGGGTGTAGGCCCTGTGCTGAGGTTGTTATTTCAAGATGTACTTCGTTTATCTCATCACGAACAAGCCGTATGGCACACTTTACGTTGGTGTGACGAGCAATCTGGTGAAGCGGATTTGCGAACACCGTAGCGGTGCGGTTGATGGCTTTTCAAAGCAGCACGATTTGGGAAATCTGGTTTGGTACGAAGCGCATGGGGACGTTCTCGCAGCAATCGCACGGGAAAAATTGATTAAGAAATGGCATCGCGATTGGAAGGTAAATCTGGTTCAAGTGGGTAATCCTGAATGGAACGACTTGTATGAATCGATTGTTTAAATTGAAAAGGTAAAGTCAAATAAATCGCCGCCTCCTCGGCGAACAACCTCAAGGGTTGCGTGTACAAGAAACAGCAATGTAAAAAATCCACCAAGTAACGGTACAGAAAGCAAAGAATGAAAGTCGCAGAACTCACCAAAACCCTAAACTACGGCCCCGCCCCAGAAGCCGCCAAACCCGCACTGGACTGGATCTCCGAGCACAACGCCAAATTCCAGCTCTTCATCAACAACGAATGGAAAAGCCCCTCGGGAAAGGAGTGGTTTGATTCCACCAACCCCGCGACCGGAAAAAAGTTGGGCAGCATTGCGCAAGCGACCTCTGCCGATGTAAACGCCGCCGTCAAAGCCGCGCGCAAAGCCTATCCGTTCTGGAGCGCAACTCCCGGCCACGTTCGCGCGCGCTACCTATACGCCATCGCGCGGCAAATCCAGAAACACTCGCGTCTTTTTGCCGTGCTCGAAACGATGGACAACGGGAAGCCAATCCGCGAGACACGCGACATCGACATTCCATTAGTGGCGCGCCACTTTTATTACCATGCCGGCTGGGCGCAGTTGATGGACAGCGAGTTGCCAGATCACCAATCGCTCGGTGTCGTCGCGCAAATCATCCCGTGGAATTTTCCGTTGCTGATGCTCTCGTGGAAAATCGCACCTGCGATTGCGATGGGCAATACGGTCGTGCTGAAGCCCGCTGAATTTACCTCGCTCACGGCACTCCTGTTTGCCGAAATTTGTGCGAGCGTCGGACTGCCGCCGGGTGTAGTCAACATCATCACCGGCGATGGCCGCACTGGCGGGGCGATGGTCGAGCATCCAGACGTCGACAAGATCGCGTTCACCGGTTCCACCGATGTCGGTCGCATCATTCGCAAAGCCACAGCCGGCACGCACAAAAAACTCTCACTCGAACTCGGCGGCAAATCACCATTCATGGTCTTCGACGACGCCGATCTCGATAGCGCAGTCGAAGGCGTGGTCGATGCAATCTGGTTCAACCAGGGGCAGGTCTGTTGCGCGGGATCGCGTTTGCTGGTGCAGGAAGGTGTTGCGGAAAAAATGGTCAAGAAGCTTCGCGCGCGAATGGAAAAATTGCGCGTCGGCGATCCGCTCGACAAAGCGGTCGATATCGGCGCCATCGTTGCGCCGATTCAATTGAAGCAAATCCAGGCATTGGTAAAGCAGGGGTCTGACGAAGGCGCGACCATGTGGCAGCCAAGTTGGGCCGCAGAATGCTTGAAGCGCGAAGGCTGTTTCTACCCGCCGACGCTATTCACCAACGTCGCGCCAGCCTCCACCATCGCCCAAGTTGAAATTTTTGGCCCGGTTCTCGCCGTGATGACATTCCGCAATCCGGAAGAAGCGGTCAAGCTCGCCAACAACACGCGCTACGGGCTCGCCGCCAGCATCTGGAGCGAAGACATAAATCTTGCCCTCGATCTTGCCACGCAAGTCAAAGCGGGGACTGTCTGGATCAATAGCACCAACCAGTTCGACGCCGCGAGCGGCTTCGGTGGTTACCGCGAATCCGGATTCGGTCGCGAAGGCGGCAAAGAGGGATTGTTCGAATATGTAAAGCGCAAACCAGCGAAAGAAGTTAAAACACAAGCACTGGCGCGCACTGCAGGCAAAAAAGACTCCGGAAGCCGCACCAGTGCTGGTGCTTCGTTATCGGTTGTTCCTGCCATCGACCGCACGGCAAAAATGTACATCGCAGGTAAGCAGGCCCGCCCCGACGGTGGCCTCTCCAACAACATCTACGGACCGAACAAAAACTTGATTGGCGAAGTCGGTGCGGGTAATCGAAAAGACATCCGCAATGCCGTCGAAGCGGCGCGTGCGGCTGCGAACGGTTGGGCGAAGGCCACCGCACACAACCGTGCCCAAGTGATCTATTTCCTCGCCGAAAACCTCGCCGCGCGGGCTGGCGAATTTGCGCGTCGCATTATGCAGCAAACTGGCGCAGCTGCGAACACGGCCCAGGCTGAATTCGATGCATCCATCGAGCAACTCTTTACAGCCGCCGCCTGGGCCGACAAATACGATGGCAGCATCCACGGCGTACCCCAACGAAACGTCACCCTTGCTGTGCCCGAACCCATGGGCGTGCTCGCGATACTGATGCCCGACGATAACCCGCTGCTCGCACTCGTATCGCTGGCCGCGCCCGCGCTCGCGATGGGAAACGCGCTGGTGATCGTGCCATCACCCAAATACCCGCTTACAGCCACCGATCTCTACCAGGTGCTGGAAACTTCCGACGTACCCCACGGCACGGTGAATATCGTCACCGGCAATCGGGACGAGCTTGCCAAAACCCTGAGCGAGCATGACGATATCGATGCCATCTGGTACGCGGGCTCCACGGCAGGCCAGGCCGCCGTGCAAAAGGCGAGTGCCGCCAACATGAAACGTACTTTCGTGATGGATGCTTGTGGGGCGCTGCCAAATATCGACGACGTGCTACGCGAGGCGACGCAGGTGAAAAATATCTGGGTACCGTACGGCGCGTAACGATCAGCAACTTCGCTTTCTCACTTCTGCGTGAACGGGTCCCCCGGTCGGGCCCACGGCATCCTGAACTATCGAGGATTGCGTGCGCATTTTCTAGCGTCCGTCGTCCGACGATAACGGTTGAAATGTGCCTTGGCGGGCGACGTAGCTGAATTTCAACCGGTGCTTCAAAGAGCGACCTGAAATGCGATCCATGCTCGAATGTCGCGTGCCCATTTCCAAACTTGCAATTCGGCGATAGCCCCTAAGGGCAAATTCAGCGATTTATCGTCCAGGCGGTGTCGCGACGTCGGTTCGCCTGCGCGCGTCGTTCATGATCTCATCAAAAGGAAAAAGAGTGTGTTCAGGTCCTTGGGGATCCCAAGCACGCTCTGCACGTCACGCACAAGCAGCATGCATGTTAAATAATTGACATTTGTAAATAACATGTGTAACAATGGCAGAGCCCCACGAGGCATTCTCAACTTTCCTTAAAGGACCCGCCATGAACAAGTCAGAAATCGCAGTCGCCCCGAACGCGTTCACGTCAAAAGAAGACGTGGTGAAATCGTCGCCGAAGGATGCAGACCCCCTATTTGAAAAACTCACAGACGACCAACTGCTGTGGGTTGGCGGAGGGGACGGTGTCGCCTGCTGGTAACGAAAATGGTCAACTCGTAATTGCGTTAACCACGTAGATACGACAAGGCCAGCCAGTTCACTGGCTGGCTTGCTTAGGCTAGGCCAAAAGTTTCTCTAGGTACCGGCTCAGCACAGCAGGAGCCACCGTTGGCGGCTCGGGTACGCGACTTTCGAAACTGAGCGTCTTCTCGCCCAATGCCTGAAGATGGTGCCGGACTGACTCCGCGTCTGCCCAAATGGCGTTTGCAAAGACGCGCGCCCTGTCTAAATCGCCGCGCATTTTGTAGAGATGAAATAGCGCGACGACAACGAGTTGGCGAAAAACCGGCTTGGCAACGCCGTCTGCCGCGAGCTGGTGTAGCGCCGCAAGCGCGCTTTCATTTTGATTGTCTACAGCATCAGAAATTGCCGCGAGCGCAGCCCGTTCGTCGCGCGTGATGCCAAGACTCGCACCTTTGCGGGCGGGCATCGCGGCCAGGGCCTTCCTGGCGCTTGCGGAGTACCCACCGAGCATCAACATCGACGACAAGACAACAGCGTCGGTTGTGGATTCGACAAAAAGTTTGGAGAAAAGGCCCTTCTCAAATTCTCGTTTGCCTTCCGCGAAATCACCGCGCAACAATGCATTCCACAAATGCCTCGAATTGGCGCGAACTCTCTCTACATCCAGCGGATCGCTTCGGGCGTTCCCCTCTTTTAGGCGGCTGGCAACCTCCCACATCTTACTATGCGGCCCAACAAATATTGCCATCACGCCCAAACTGGCCAGCAAATCCGTGTCTACTGCAAAATCGCCAAACGATTCTGCCCGCGCTGCCAACTTTTCCCGGAAATTGCCTTGGGTGGCAGCGCCATCGGCTTTGTTGCCGAGATACCAGGTAACCGCGCTCGTCTTGTTGTTTACCCCGATACGTTTATACAGCGAGTGGAGATAAACTCTGGCAGTGCCATCCTTGTAGCCCAGACTTTGCGCGATGATTTTGCTCGATGCGCCCCTAACGAGGAGTTCCAGCATTTTTTTCTCGGTCTCCGAGATCACCGGTGCGGAAATTTGAGTTTGTGTTTTAGCTTTAGTTTTCATATGAAATTGCGCCCGCTCGAAAGCGCAGCGATTAGTTGATGGAAACAGGTTAGGCCGTCATCGGCCACAAAAGAGACACCTTCGTTATCGGCTTCGTTACGGACAGCCTTGATAAAGCACCGGACGAGTTGTGGATCAAGCTGGCTACCGGCAGCCAGCTCAAGCTGCAAAAAAACGTCGTTCATGGAACGATCTCGATCAAATGACGCATGTTCAACCAGCGAATCGTACGCGTCTGCGACAGCGCACATCCGTGCATGGATCGGGATCGCCAGTCCCGCAACACCGCTCGGATAGCCTCTGCCGTTCCACCAGGCGTGATGGTATTTGGCGATGTCGCGCGCAAGCAAAAGTCGCGCGTGCGAATCGTCACAAAGAATCTGCCACCCAGCCTCGCAATGCGCAGCGTCCACGTGCGAAGTTCCCGACAACGATGCTGCGTGTGGTTTCAAAAGATTTTCATGTCCGGCCGCCAAACCGATGTCGTGGAGCTGTGCGGCGAGGCCTACCTCAAGCGCGTCGATTGGTGAATAGCCGTGAGCCTGCGCAAGCAGGCGGGTGAGTGCGCCCACGCGCAAACCGTGCTCGCTGGACGCATCGACCTGCATCGCATTTCCCACCGCGATTCGGCTATACGTCTGCCACATCGGCGGTACCGAAGGCTGCTGAAGCCGCGTTTGCAGTCGCGACTCCGCCGCTCTGTATGCAACCAAATTTTGCACGCTGCCTTCCAGCCGCCAATTGGCTATCGCCAGGTGGCCGATGGCAGAACGTCGTCCTCGATCATGTAAAAGCCCGGAGAGTTCCCGCAGTCGAATCAGCGCTTTTTCCGGGCTGCCGATTGCTTCTTCGGCTCGCACGGCACAAGCGAGCGTGTCTCGAAACGCCGGCCAAACGCTGCGGGAGTCGGCTAGAGCGCATTCGAGGCGCGTTAGCGCCACATCGTTCTCACCCATTGCAATATCCAGCACAGCGAGCGCGGTAGCAGCCGCGATGGAAGCGCGCAAGCCGCCATCAGCTCGCGCTAGCGAAATCGCGAGGTGCGCATGAACCTTGGCGTCAGCCACTCGCCCAACGTCGACGAGCAGCCTGACCGTGTTGCGGTGCAACAGGATTTGGCTGAAGATATCAACCTGTTCACTGCCCGAAGCGGAGCGTGATTCTTCAAGTGCAAGTTCTGCGAAATAAAGTCCGGAATGCGTGTCGCGCAAGTAAAATTCGCATTGCGCAAGATTCGTGAACGCGCTATACCGACTGAACTGTGGGCTGGGTAACGATTCAATTTTTTCCAGGGTTCGCTGAAAACATTTCATCGCATTGTCGTACTGGCCTACCCCAGAAAGCGCGATGCCAATGTTGTTCCAGATACGGCTAGACGCGACCAAATCACCCCGATCGTCCGTAATCAAAAGCGCCTGGCCGTGATAATCAATCGCAGCGGCAAAATCGGCTGTATCCGCCGACAAAAGCCCGTAGGCGTTTGCAGCAGGATGTGCCAGCTCTTTTGATCCGATACTGACGGCCCGTTCGTGCACGGCCTGGGCGAGCGGTAAAACTTCAAATGAACGCCCCTGGGCGTGGAACTGTCGGCAAAGTCGCATCGCGATCGGTGCCACTGCAGCGAGCGCGTTGACATCGTTGAGCGCAAGCAGCTTTTCTGAAAGTGCATATGCATCGAGCGCGGGCTCGTTTTCGCGGCGCTCAAGAGCCCAGGACTCGGCGTGCAACAGTTCTTCGCAG
>JANYHZ010000252.1 GCA_025362135.1 Betaproteobacteria bacterium
GCCGAGAGCGAACATCGCCTGGAAGATCTCCACCTTCGCTGCGCTGGGCCTCGCCGTCTTCTTCGCCGTGCGGTCGTTCCGCGCCGCGCCGAAGGTGACCGCATCACCGACATCGAGCGCGAGCCCTTCGTACGGGACCGCGCCCGGTTTCGCATTCGTCGGCGAGCCGCTTGCCGCGCCCGAAGGGAGCCGGGCGGCGCGTCTGCTCGCGCAGCTCCATGGCGCGCGCACGCCGACGGACGCGTGCGAGCTGCTCGGCGAGCTCGCGTACGTGGACGACGCGGCGGCGGCACAAGCGATCGTCGACGCGACGGACAAGCGAAGCCGCCAGGCGATCCGCGTCTGCGCTACCGAGGCGCTCGGGAAGGTGGGAGCGGGCGCGGCGCGGAGCTGGCTCGGCGAGCTCGTGCGCGATCGGGATCCCGAGGTGCGCGACGCGGCGCTCCTCGCGCTCGCGAGTCGCGTCGAGGATTCCGAGGCGCGCGCGATGGTCTTTGCGTTCGCGCATGGCGAGGACGCGGCGATCCGGCGAGCAGCGCTCCTCGCGCTCGGCTCGGCGCACGTCGCAGAGGCGACGTCGCTCCTCGTGCAAGCGCTCGACGAACGCGGCGGCGCGTCGCAGCTCGAGCTCATCGCGGCGCTCGGCGACACGCACGATCCCGCGGCGCTGCCCGCGCTCACGAAGATTGCGCACGAAGGGGCTACGGCGCCGCGACGCGCGGCGCTGGTCGCGGTCGGAAAGATCGGCGGAGCGGACGCGATCGCGATCCTCGAAGCGGCGCTGACGAACGGAGATCGAGGCGACATCGAGACCGCGGCGGCGGCGCTCGGTGAGATGCCCGACGCGGCTGCGCATCGCGTGCTCGTCGCGGCGGCGGCGGATCCGCGGCGCGCGCCGTTCGTCCTCGCGGCGCTCAAAGACTCCGACGGCGACGATGTGCGCGCGCTCATGCTCGCGCGTTTGACCACGGGCGATCCCGCGTCGACCGCTGTCGCCGCGGACTACTTCGCCGCGCACCACGACGACGCGGCGCTCCCGGACCTCCTCGCGCTCGCGCAGCGCGGCGCGCCCGACGCGGCGACACGCGCGGTGAGCGCCCTCGTCGAAATCGGCGGCCCTGCAGCGATCGCGGCCGTCGCGGATCTCGCGAAGCGCCCCGGTCCAGGTCGCGAAGCCGCGCTGCAAAAGCTGCTCGCGTCGCCCGAGGGCGCCGACGAAGCGCGCAAGCTCTGCGCGCGGATGGCGCGCGACGAAGGCGGGCGCACGGCGCAGGTCGCGGTCGGCTTGCTCGGACAAGACGACACGCCGGAGGGACGCGACGCGCTCGTCGCACTCGCCCGCGAAGGCGGTCCGATCGGGCACCAAGCGATCGACGCGCTCGGGCGGCGAACCGATCCCGAGTCGCTTCGTCTCCTTGCCGACTTCGCCGACGGTCGCGGCCCCGATGGCCTGCAGCTCGAGGCGGTGCGCGCGCTGGGCGAGACGGGCGATCCGCGCGCGCTCCCGACGATCGCGCGCGCGATCGGATCGAAGGACGAACAGGTGCGGACGTCGGCGGTGCGCGCGCTCGGATCGATCGAGGGCGCGGACGCGGAACGAGAGCTCCTCGCGTTGACGTCGAGCAAAGATCCATCGTTGCGCCTTCAGGCCGTCCAGGCGCTCGCGCAGCGCGACGGGGCAGCGAGCGCGCCGCGGCTCGAGCAGCTCGCCACGGATGCGGACGACGGGATCGCGCAGACCGCGGTCCAGGGGCTCGCGCGGACGGCGCCCGACCGTGCGCTTCGCGTGCTCGGCAATGCATTGCGCGATCCGAACGTGGAGCGACGCGTCGGGGCGGTTCAATCGACGATGTCGATCGAAGGGGACACCGCGACGCCGCTCCTCGTCGAAGCGCTGCGTGACCGCGAGCCGCAAGTCGTCCTCGCCGCGGTCGGCATGCTGGGATCGGTTGGGGGCGCGGACGCGCAACGCGCGCTCTTCGATACGATGACGCGATCGTCGTCGACGCCGGAGGTCGCGGCGGCTGCGGCGACGGCGCTCGAGTCGATCGGCGGCGCGACCGCGCGCTCGCAAGCCGCGCTCATCGCGAAGTACCGCGCCGCCTACGCGCCCAGCGGTGATAGCGAAGGCCAAAGCGAAGAGCCCGAGCAACCGACCGCGAGCGCACCCACACCCTCGCCCGACGTGGCTTCCGCGAACGACAACGAGTGAACTCGGACTCTTCCTTTTCGGCTGGATGCGAAAC
>JANYHZ010000292.1 GCA_025362135.1 Betaproteobacteria bacterium
GCGATCAACGTAGATCAAGCACTGGCGCGCCTTCCGGCGGTATTTTGGCTGGAGAAGCGCGCCAGTCGGGCAGTTTTCTATTGGGGAACTTCTAAAAACCCCCGTTCGTGCTGAGCTCGTCGAAGCACATGTGGGCTAACCGATTGATTCATTGTGGCCCGTTCAACCCTTCGACGGGCTCTGGGCGAACGGGAATGAGGTTTCGAGAAGTTCCCATTGGTTTACAAATTGCCAGGTCGCCGGCTATCCAGGGGATAAACCGGATCGGTGTAGCCCGGTGTGGAGGGATGCCCGGGGCTTACCAATGAATCGACCAGTTTTTCGTCTTCCGCGGTGATGGCGATCTCTAGAGCGCCAAAGTAATCCTGCCATTGTGCGAATGTGCGCGGCCCGACGATGACAGCACTCACCGCGTTGTTTGCCAATACCCAGGCTGTTGCGAAATGGGCGAGCGAAATGTTTTTGCTGGCGCAATGCCGCTGCAACGTTTGGGCGATCACCAACGATTCCTCGCGGAATTCGGTCTGCATAATGCGCTTGTCGCCACGTCCGGCGCGGGTGTCTTCTGCGGGCTTGGTGCCCGGCGTATATTTTCCCGACAACACGCCGCGCGCAATCGGACTGTATGGCACCACGCCGATGCCGTAGTGTGCGCAGGCGGGCAGCACTTCCACTTCGGGCATGCGATTGAGCAGGTTGTAATACGGCTGGCACACAACCGGGCCGGGCATGTTCAACGCAGCGGCCACGCGCATGACTTCCGCGATGCGCCAGCCGCGAAAATTCGACACGCCCCAGTAGCGGATTTTTCCATCGCGCAGCAATGCATCGATTGCGCGCAGCGGCTCCTCCAGATCCATGCCGTTGTAATCGCGGTGGAGATAATAGATGTCGATGAAATCGGTATTGAGCCGCAATAAACTCGCCTCGACTTCACGCATCACCCAGATGCGCGAGTAGTGCGACTCGTTCTGCTGCTCCGACATCTTGTTGCCGATCTTGGTGGCGAGAATCCAGCTCGAACGGTCGCCACGCAGCAACTCGCCGACCATCGTTTCGGACGCGCCAACAGAATAGACGTCTGCGGTATCGATGAAATTGACGCCGTGTTCGCGGGCATGCGAAACGATATTGCGGGCCTCTGCGAGTTCGGTCTGGTCGCCGAACATCATGGTGCCGAGGCACAGGGCGGAAATTTTGAGGGGGCTTTTGCCGAGACTGCGGTATTGCATGGTGGGGCTTTCGTTAACGCGCGAGCTTAAGAATATAACCGCTAACCAGATACGTAATCACGGAAAGCTGCCCTCTTAATAAATTTGGCAGTCGACAAGCATTCGCTATTGCCCGATTACCCGAACTGACGAACTCGTCGGTAAATCGCTCGCTTTCTTTTGCAAGCCAATAAGCAGGCTCACAAGTGACAGCGCCTGCATCGACCGGTCTGGCTTTGCGGCGAGTGAGCGAATGAAATAGTATTCGCCGAGAAACTCTACTCCTAGGGTTCCGGCAGCACGCGCGGGCATGTTGTCGGTCGCAATAGGAAAGAGTTCGTAATCAATGCCCTTTATTTTGATCGTCGGCGCATATTTTTCGCAGTTGAGGTCGTCCGTCTTAATGCTGGAAATACAGGGTTCGGTTCCAAAAAGGCTTACGCGAGCGAGTTCGCCAAGGTAGTAAACAATGGACTGCGGCGAGCGAAAGGAAATTTCCAATTCCACACACTCACTGGTGCAGTCAATCTGTTTGTCTGAAATTTTTGCCGATGACAAACCCGTGTACGGAACGTTCGGTCCTCCCATCGTGATCGCCGATATCGTCACATTTTTGGCTTTGGCTCCGCTCGGTCTTTCTTGCAGCGATTCGATTGTTTTGCTTTGCTGTCCAGGCTCGCGGCTCGGATGATGGTTGTCCGCAGACGGACTCAGGCAAGTCGGCTCGATTGCCAGCGTGGCGCTTTTCCTTGTGGATTCCAAAGCGTATATCGCCAATCCTTTGCCAGCCTCACTTTTAAGTTCGACCAGGCGGAACCCCTCTTTCGCTACCAGCATGCGTTGGTCGAGTTTCAGCAATTGCTCGGCGCTAAGAGGCGGCCCTTCCACCTCGTCATGCGCCGGTGTGTTGTCGACACGCAAGCGGCAATCCTCGTTAGCCAGCTCATGGATCAATTCGACAAACTTCGTATATTTTTGCTTATCGCCTGGATAGTTTTCAAATAAATGGATGCGTTTGGTTCGCGCAAGTTTCCCATCTTTCCTTTCTATCTTGAATACACTGACGTGATCGACTATTAGTGCAAGCAGCAGTTCTGGTGGCCAGCGTTGCTGCCAAAAGTAGTCGAACGTCGCCAGCCTTATGGGCGCAGTGAATCCGGCGATGAACTCTTGATTATCCAGTGGAGCCACCTTGAATGACGTACGATCAGGCGTGTACTGGATCGTTGGCACAATATTGGGCGCGGCGTCATACGGCTGGAATGCCAGGCCCAGCGAACCTGTCACAAACCCCTGACCAATGGGTCCATTGAATTCAGTGATAGTCGAAAAATACATGGGCCTTCGGAAAGTGGCGCGCATTACGTTGAGCAACAGAATTTTGTTGTGCGCCTCCTCAAGTGAGAGGTTTGCCTTCGTGGATTGGGCGACGAAGGCATCCTTGGTGGCGCAACCCCCAAGGATACTTGGTGCCGCCACCACAAGGCCGATTAGACATATACGACCTAACGTCTTCGAACAACACAATAAGGCAGACATGCTTTCCTCCGAAGCGTAACTATTGCCCAAGACTGTTCGCGGCTATTCACCGAGTGTCTTGATTGAATTGCCAATCGCGATGCCGAACAGAGCTTCTGATGCGTGCCTAAATTTCCTAACGGCGAGTGTGTACTGCGGGAATGGTGTCAACGATCATCTTTTAGCCGACCGTTTTAGCCATTTCCGGCTGGGGGCCATGCCTTTGCAAGTGTTCACGAATAGTATGACAGTGAGTCGGCGCACTAAATCCTACCTGCCAAGGTGGGTTTTAGTGCATCCAGACGTGACATTATCAGTGCCATATACGGTTACAAACGACCATGCGTCATTCATTCCAGCCTTACCGTCGCAAGGCGAATCGCCCGATCCGCGTCGCAGGACTTGATTTTCGAAAACTCGCTATACCGTACCGCAAGCGTTTGGCTTGTTTGAATCTCGACTGGAAAACTATGTACTGGTTCGCCGTTGATGAGGCCTGCAATGATCTTGGCAATCTTGGCGTCTTTGGCGTCCATCGCTGTATACACGCTAAACGCCGCACCCCGGTTAACCGCTTGTGGCAGAGAAAAGACGTATGGCACAGCGGCCTGCTTTACACTCGTCAAAAGCGCGCTGAAATGGTCAGTCGCGAATTGCGTATACACAATATCAAGCGCGCCGATTCGCTTGGATCGAACAAGATCAGGAAGCGCCGTGATCTCGCTAAGGCGGTCAACGAAAATGACGTCGACCGTAATACCCAACTTGTGAAGCGATGCCCTTTCTTGCTCGATGAATTCGTCAAATTTGGGGGTTTTCTTTGCTTCCCGTGTTGTGATGTAACCGATTTTTGTAATGCCTGTGCAGAGACGCGCCAAATGGCTGATGCGTTTCGCCAGCGGTGTTTGTTGAAACAGATAGCCAGTAACCAGTTTGTCTTCTAAAAATAGAAGCTCTTGTCGATCTGATTGTCGTGCATCGACAACGCCGGTGACCACGATCGGTGTATTTACAAAGGCTTTCCGAACGTGGGGCACCAACAAGGGGGTGGTAACGTACAAAATTCCTGCCATATGTTTCTTCATGGCAACTAGCTGTGGACCAATCGGTGCCGCGAGATTCACCGCAAGAACAGAAATGGCTAGCGACGGAGAACCAATATTTTTGTCACGCGCCAGCAGGCTGCGCAGTTTGTCGGACGATTTTTGGGCGCTTATGGCATCGACATCAATGATGAGGATGTCAACTATATTTGACGACGCTGCGACTGGCTGCGACAGGGTCAACGCCAGACACCACAACATCATTCCTGCATTCAAACGTATCATTTTTTCGCTTAAGCCGCTTTTGCAGGATCAGGGTTGGGCCAAGTAGTGGTGTCACTTTATACTAACTTTATCAGGAGAAAAGCATGTCAAACTTGGAAAAAAATTGCTATCGATATGTCGTTGTTGGACTTGGGAAATCGTTACCAAACCTTGGCGGTGGCAACGACTGCACGGAGCCGCCGTGCACTCCCGCCTATCCGGGAATCTCGGTGAGCGGCGTTTGGGAGAAGGGGTTCGTACAGATCCAGCCAACCGACCCCACCAAGCAGTTTAGCCCCCGCGCCATTTCCGCAGTCGATTTTGCGAGTGAAGAGCTGGCGCGATTCTGGTTAGACCATACCACCAACGGACAGGATTTCCGCAATTGGTATGACCAGATTATTCTTGTACGCGTCTACAACGGCTGATCCGCAACACGAGGCTTGGACATGGCTGACCCGGCGGCAAGGCGAATTGCCTTTTACGTTCGCGCGACTTCTCGCGTGGATACTCAAACTGCAAGCTCTTTCTATCTGATTCGGCCCGTGATGGGTATGCCGGAACTTGCGAAAGTTGACGCCGGGGCAGTCTCCATACAATGGGCACGCGGGTGGTGTGCGGAGCGCACTTACGTAACTGGCCAGTTTAACGCGAGTGAGGATCCTGTAATTGGCTACCTTTGGGAGGGCACTCGACGATGGCAAGGCACAGACATCAATAGTCCAAGTCTGGAATCATTGACGACGCAGGCGCAACCAAAGTTTTCTGACATGAGCCAGCCGGAGTCGCTTACAGATTTTGTACGGTACGCGTTTCCCAGCGCAGCTAGTGGTGAAGATTTTCTCGTCCTATTTGGTCACGGCGGCCCGCCGACCATCGGATTGTGGATGCGCGAACTTTCGTTGTCTGACGGGGATGCGCTCGCCGCTGTTGGGCAAACTTCGGGAGCAGAGATCCTTGGCGTCACGATTGGCGTACCCAACACCCAGCCACCGACACCAGCAGCGCCAATGACGCTGCTGGGGGTGGGCGAGGGCTTACGGAAAGCCGTCAGACTCAATGGCCGGAAGCTGACCGCACTGGTGTCGTGTCAGTGCTTCATGGCGACGATCGAGTCGCTCTACGAATATCGCACCGTCTGCTATTTTTTGCTGGCCTCTCAGCCGCTTTTACCTGTTCCAGTTTGGCCGCACGATGTATTGGTGTGCGCCGTATTGGATACCAAGCAGCCGCCGAAAGCCGCATTGCAACAATTCATGAAATACTTCGAGACACATTTGCAGTCAAGGAGCAAAAATTCAACAATTTCCCTGACCGACATGGACGACGTCGCCACTTTCTTTACGTGCTTCGGCCGCTTTGTCGATTGCTGCGCGAACGCAGATTCGCAATTGCTTTTTCCGGCAATTCTCGCGGTAGGCGAAAAGCATTCGGGCGATATCGTTATTGACAGCAAACTCGGGTTGGTGGACTTCCGGAAATTCCTTGAGCATTTGGCAGTTGAGCTGCCCGCTGACCAAATACCCGACCTTCACACGATCATTGACGAACTTCTGAACTGGATAAAACAATCCATCACCGTCACCCACGGCGACAGGGATTTGTCTGGCCTTAGTGCAGTACTCCCGCTGCCAAATTTCGCGACAGCGAGTAACATCCTGGATGCGTATTCAGCCTCCTGTTCCCTGGGGCACGATTTTCCAGCGTGGGTTGCACTCCTCGAGAAGTTAAACGCGACCTAGTACTAAACCTAGATAAACCACCCTGCCGCCGGAGAGCACTTTCGGCGACGCACTCGCCTAGTGACCGCAATGCGCGCCAGCCGTGTCCCGCCTGTTTTTACTTCCCGCTCAAGCCTGCAACGCAGTTACGCACTCACGCTAAGCGTAGCTGTCGCGGTCGTGGTACTCATTTTTGGATCGGTCGATGCCTTGTTCGCATATCGCCAAACAACGGAAGCCATTAATAATGGAATGGCGCGCGAGGCGACGCGATCTGCAAATGCAATTCGCCAGCAATTCGAGCTCGTTGAGTTACTGTTGCGCGACATCGTTGACCTTCCAACGGCAAGTAGTGCACGCTCCATTGAGATTACGCGAGACGAGATATATCGGCTCTTCAAACTTTTGCCCAGCGCAGAAGCCGTTTACATCAGCGATGCGGCCGGACGCCTGCTGCTTAGCGAATCGCGTCTCTATGTTGACGGCGGAAGTAACGCGGAAAATCGCGCGCAACCAATCGTGCCGCCACTCGCGCGCGGTGCAATTACTTACGGCCCGGTACAGATACGTGATCAGGCGTATCCACTCGTCGGTGTAGCCGTGCGTTCTCAAAGGCAGGGGGCGCTGCTGGTGTTGTCCCTTGGACTGTCTTTCCTGTCCGATGCGCTTGTCGATCACTCGTTTGGTATCAATGGCCAGGTATTTGTCGCCAATGCCGTGGGCACCGTCATCGCACATTCAGACAAACGACGTATTGGGGCGTCGGAAGTGAATCGGTCAGCAGGCCGTCAGGACGGCGAGTATCTTTCTTCTAAACGACCCGTAGGCATAGCCGACTGGTTTGTTTATTGCGAAGTGCCAAAACGCGAAGGGTTGCAACCAGTATACGAAAGTCTACTTCGAACCGGCCTGCTTTTAGTGCTTGCCATTGTATTTGGTGCCTTCATCAATGTCGTCGTCGCGCGGCGACTATCCAAACCAATAGTTGAACTTTCCGACGCCGCCCAAAAATTGGGTATGGGGAATTTCAGCCAGCGGGTCGCGGTGAGGGGGGATGATGAACTAGGAATAGTCGCAAATGAATTCAATAGTATGGCGACACAGCTCGAGGACTACACGAAAAACCTCGAACAAAAAGTCTCCGAGAAAACCGCCCAGCTCGAACTCGCCAACCGTCACAAATCCGAGTTCCTCGCCAACATGTCGCACGAGCTGCGCACACCGCTCAACGCGGTAATCGGTTTCTCGGACGTGTTGAAAGAACAATATTTCGGCGAACTCAACGCCAAGCAGGGCGAATACGTCAAGGACATCAACGAATCGGGCCAGCATCTGCTCTCGCTCATCAATGACATCCTCGATCTGTCCAAGATCGAGGCGGGTCATATGGACCTCGATTTGAGTCAGTTCAGTCTGCCCATGGCCATTGATAACGCCATGGTGCTGGTGCGTGAACGCGCACTTCGACACCAACTGCAATTGCGCGCCGATATTGCGCCGGACGTGACTGACGTGGTCGCCGATGAGCGTAAATTCAAGCAGATATTGATCAATCTGCTCACCAACGCGGTAAAGTTTTCCTACCCGCACGGGTGGGTTGAGGTAATAGCGCGGCGTGATACAAATGGCGTTATGGTGACGGTAATGGATTCCGGAATGGGTGTTGCGCCTGAAGATCACGCGGTGATTTTCCAGGAGTTTCGCCAATTGAAGTCCGATGGCAGAGCCAAGCTGGAAGGGACAGGCCTGGGCTTGTCGTTGGCGAAGCGCCTGGTCGAGCTTCATGGCGGACGAGTCTGGGTGGAGAGTGAGCTTGGCAAAGGTGCGTCCTTCATGTTTACGTTGCCGGACCGGATGCCGCCGTTGCCTCCACTAACAGCATCGCTACAATAATTATTATGGAGAAGCCCTTGATTCTCATTGTCGAAGATGACGAAAAAAGCCGCCGACTGATGAAGGACGTACTCGAACATCAGGGCTACGCGGTGATGGAAACGGCTCAGGGGGAAGTCGGCCTTGATCTCATTCGCAGGTGTCATCCCAAGCTTGTACTGATGGATATTCATCTGCCTGGTATATCGGGGCTTGATGCAATTCGTGAAATTCGCGCGGATGCCGAGATTGCTGGCACGCCGGTGATCGCGGTGACGGCCTCGGTAATGGGCAATGTGCGGGAAAAGATTCACGCGGCGGGCTTCGATGGATTTGAGCCGAAGCCATTAAACCTGAAGGCGTTTTTGGGTACTATTCGGAGGTTGGTTCCGGTTTGATGGTTGGTGTGTGTTCGTTTGGGAATGCGCACTCTTCCGGCCTGTTGGCCACCCGCGCCCGCAAGCAGCCGAGGGGATATATTGGAGAAAGCACATATTGGATAGTCACTAACCGGATTGCCGAATTACTAAAATTTCTTCACCGGCCCTTGGAGGGCCACGTTGATGCCGACAGCAATACCCGCCAGCGCACTTGGCACAGGTAGCATCCTCGTTGTCGATGACAACGAGGCGAACCGGCGTTTGCTTATTGATCTCCTCACCGTGCACGGCTACGCGGTACGTAGTGCGCACGACGGGCCATCGTGCATCGCGGCTGTGGCGGAGGCACCGCCCGAGCTCATTTTGCTCGATGTAATCATGCCGGGTATGGATGGCTTCGCGGTCTGCCGCAGTTTGCGTGAAAATCCGCGCCATCACATGCTTCCGATCGTGATGGTCACTTCGCTCGATCCTTATCAGGAGCGCGTGAAAGGGCTCGACGCGGGTGCCGACGATTTTCTTTCCAAGCCGATCCATGCGCCGGAATTGCTTGCACGGGTGCGCTCACTGCTGCGCGTAAAGCATCTTTACGATCAGGTCGAGGCGCAGGCCAAAGAGCTTGCGCAATGGAATGAATCGCTGGAAAAACGCGTCGCCGAAGAAGTGGCGCGCAGTGAAAAATTGATGCGATTAAAGCGATTCCTGTCGCCACAGCTGGCCGACTTGATCGTGGCCGGCGGCGCGGAAGATCCGTTGATTTCGCATCGCCGCGAAATCGCGGTCGTGTTCATCGATCTGCGCGGCTTCACTGCCTTCGCCGAAACCACCGAGCCGGAAATCGTGATGCAGGCGCTGCGCGAATATCACGGCGCAATGGGACGGCTGGTCGAGCAATACGCGGGCACGCTGGAGCGATTCACCGGTGACGGCATGATGGTGTTCTTCAACGATCCGGTACCGATTCCCGATCCTGCGAAACGTGCGGTGGAAATGGCGATCGCGATGTGTGCAGAGGCGGGGCGCCTCTCAGAGCATTGGCAGCGCAAGGGTTTTACGCTCGACGCAGGCATCGGCGTGGCACTTGGCTTTGCAACGCTAGGCGCAATCGGTTTTGAGCAGCGCATCGATTACGGCGCAATTGGAACCGTCACCAATCTTGCGGCGCGTCTATGCGCAGAAGCACCGGGCGGCGAAATTTACGTATCGCAACGCGTTCACGCTGAGATAGACGGAGGCTATGCCACCGAGCCGTTGGGCGAACTTGTGCTGCGTGGTTTGACTGGTACGCAGCGCGCATATCGCCTGATTACCGCGGGCGAAACAGCGGTGCCATGAAGCGCACCACACAATTGGCGCATATCCGCCAGCTCTGCTGCATCGGCGTAACCGGACAAGCGTTGATGCCTACGCTGTTGCGCGCGATCCGCGAATACGCGTCAGCTGATTCGGCGGGGTTTTTTTGGGTCGATGCGAAAGGAGACATGACCAATCTGTACGCCGACCGCATGCTGGCACCGGGATTGATGCGCGTCTATTTCGAGCGCCATTACGACGGTGGTGAGCATCCGTTTCGTCAGGCGTTCCTCACGCGCGCCCGGGCGTCCGAAACGGTCAGTTCATCGACGGCCTCGCCCGAACTGACGAAAACTGCGTACTACAACGAAATACTGCGTCACCTAGATGCGCACCACGTGATGTACGCCGTGATTCGCGATCAGGGTCAGGCATTGGGCCAATTATCACTCTATCGACCGCGCCAATCGAGCGCCTTCAGCGCGGACGACAGGAGCGCAATCAAAGACATCACGCATTACGTCGCGCACGCGGTCAACCGGCCGAAGGAAGTTGGCGCGAATATTGATTTTGTTGATGCCGATGCGGAAGGCATGGTCGTCGTCGATTTTCAGGGGCAGGTTGTCGAGGCCGCTGCGAAATCGCTGAATCTGTTGTCGATGGCATTGAAGCGCGAATTCAACCCCGCGTCACCGCCCTTGATCGTCGGCGAAACCGCGCCGGGACCGGTGCAGCAGCTTCTGGTGCAATTGCAAAAGGCGATTCTCGGCGAGCCCGCTGCCGCGCCGCGCGTCGCAATCGACGGCCCGTGGGGGCGTTTCCTGCTCAGTGCGTACGCACTGGACGGTGATGGTGCCGCACCGGTTTCGCGGGCCGCGATTTACATCCGCCGCCAGCAGCCGATGATTCTGAAACTCGCCGAGGCGATGGGAGGCTTCGATATTTCACCGCAGCAACGCGAGGTCGCTTTGTTGCTCGCGCAGGGCCGCAGCAATCAGCAAATCAGTGTGGCATTGAACGTCAGCGGCAATACGGTGAACTACCACATCAAGCAACTTTTCATGCGGCTCGATGCGCATGATCGTGCGGATGCGGTCGCGAAGATGTTGGCGGGTGCGTAGGCGGGATGTTGCTGGACTGGAACCCAGCCGGCCAACTTCACTTCAATCGATCCTAGCGTAACGGCGCAAACCTTAACCAAAAACCCGCGCCAGCGCCTCGTAATCCGAAAGCTCGTTGTAGACCTGCGCAGAAATGCGCACCCACAGTCGGCCCCCGATGTTGTGAATAGGGACTTCGATGTTGTGTTCCTTCAGCAACTTCAAACGCCAGCGAGCAACGGCCTCTTTGCTGCCGGACTCGGTAACTGGCAACGGCAACGTCACCATGGCCGCAAACATTTCCGCTGTCGCACCCGGTACCACGCCCCATGCATTGGCGAGTACGGAGGCTGCTTTGCGGGCTTGCTCGCGCAGTGCACTGCGATATCGCTCCACCCCAAGCGCTTCGATAAACTCCAGCGCAGCGGTGATCGCAAGTCTGGCGCCCGGGTCCGCAGTGCCGGTCCACGCGAATTCTTTTTCGAACCCCTCGCCGAAGTAATTTGAAATGACCGCCGGATGCAGATCGCGCTGGCCCTCCGTCGTGGCGACAATAAAGCCGCAGCCCTTGGGCGCGCACAGCCATTTGTGGCAATTGCCGACGTACCAATCGACACCCATGTCGCCAAGCATATCGAGTGACAACGGAAGCAGCCCTGGCGCATGTGCACCATCGACCAGTACCTGCACGCCGCGCTCGCGACACAAACGCACAATCGCGTCGAGCGGCGTAACTACGGCAAGCGGCGAAAAGACATGATCGATAATCGCAATGCGTGCACCACCCTTGATGGCGTCGGTGTATGCATCGATAAGTGCTGCGGGGTCGGTGAGTGGCCACGGCACCTGTGCTTCCACCACATGCAGGCCATGTCGCTCTGCGAGGAAATCCGCGGTGTTTTTCACAGCCGGATAGGCGTGATTGGCCAGCACGATACGGTCACCCGCATTCCAGCGCAATGAGCGCAGCACGGCGTTCGCGCCGGCCGTCGCGTTTTCAACCAGGGCCAGTCGCGATGGCGACGCGCCGACGAAACGCGCAAGTCGCGCACCCGCTACTCGCAGCGCATCGGGCAAAATATCGCCCATGAAACGCACCGGTTCCCGTTCCAGCTCTTCGCGCCAGCGCAATTGCGCGGCCTGCACAAAACGCGGCGTGGCACCATACGAGCCGTGATTGAGAAAGTGAATAGCCGGGTTCAGCGTCCATAAGCTCCGCAGGCTGTGGCCGAAGGCGGCGTTTGGTGGGGGGAGCGGAGTGGAACGCTGGGCGATCATGTTGGCTTCATCATACGACACGCGCTTTTCCGGGTACCTGGGTGGTAACAGGTTCGCCTAACGTATATCCATGTCGGGCTTACCCAGCAAAAGAAAAACTTTGCGCACCAGCCATGCCGTTGCCGCGAAATACGCCAGCACCAAGCCCACCAGCACACCGCCGGGACGTGCAAGCCACAGCACGACGAGCGTCACGACAATCCATGCAACGGCACCGGCGAGGAATGCAGTCGCACGCACCTTTCGTCCGCCGAGCAATTCGTAAACGCCCGCAGCACCCATGTAGATGAAGACCAGCCAGCCTACGAATTCGGTGACGGTTAAAAGTAGTGGCACGGCGCATTCCTTCGATTTATCGACAGAGTACTCGGAAGCCATTGCAAAGCAGGCAACCTGTGGCGGAAGTAGCGTACACGTAGATACCCGACCGCAACAGCGGCGAGCGACGCCTCGAACTTTGCGAAAAATGAGTAAAAGCCAGCACTGGTGCGGTCGATGGCGGCATTTCGCCCTGTGGTGCGCGCCAATGCTTGTGTTTGGCAAAGGGGAACTTCTCGAAACCTCATTCCCGTTCGCCCTGAGCCCGTCGAAGGGTTAAACGGGCCACATTGAATTCAATCGGTTAGCCCAAATGTGCTTCGACGAGCTCAGCACGAACGGGGGTTTTTAGAAGTTCCCAAAGCCCCGAAGATTATGCGTTTCGGTGAAGAAACGTCCAAACTCGCCGCCCCTGAAACATATAAATGCCCACGAGACTTGAAATCTTCATCTTTCGGCACTATCATTTAGCACTCTAAAAGGTCGAGTGCTAACAATCTCAGCATTCCCTTTCTGTTTCTGCCGGTCGTTACCGTCCGGTTTTTCTTGTAAATCAATGTTTTACCTTAAGGAGTGAGCTATGAAACTGCGTCCCCTGCACGATCGTGTGATCGTCAAGCGTTTGGAAGAAGAGTTACGTGGTCCGCAACAGCGCCACGTTGATCGTGCCCGTCACCCTGTCGGCAGATTACGGCAGCGGCACG
>JANYHZ010000032.1 GCA_025362135.1 Betaproteobacteria bacterium
ATGCAAATGCTGAAAATTGCGGAAATTTGAAACCAGAATTTTTGTAGGGAAACAGCGTTCAAACCATTCTTGGCCATGCCTGACGTAAACTTATTCAACTGAAGGAGACTAACAATGACAACCAACACTATTGAAGATGCCGCCTTGCACTTACCTGAAACGCAGCGCGCGGAACTGGCGCACAAGCTGTTATTGAGTTTGGAAAACCAGGATGAAGCCGAAATCGCACACCTGTGGAGAAAAGAATCTGTTCGACGCGCTGAAGATATCGACAGCGGCGCGGTGAACACGTTTTCAGCCGATGAGGTTCGTACAGCAGCAAAGAAATTGTTGAAATAGCAATAGGGGACGTACCACGTTTGTTTTCCCCGCGAGAAAACAGCTGCCGCCCAGTGGCGACCTTATGGCACCAGAACAACTGGCGTAGAATCCAACCATGAATCCAAACCTGACCCAGCAATTTGACGTAGTCGTCGAGAAAGACTCGGAAGGTTTTTTCGTTGCCTCTGTGCCCGCATTGCCAGGGTGCCATACACAGGCTAAATCGCTTGATGAACTTATGTTGCGTATCCGCGAAGCCATCGAGCTTTGCGTGGAAGTGCAGGGCCAAACATTCGAGAGGCTTGATTTTGTGGGCGTTCAGCGCGTAACTGTCGCGGCATGACCACGTTTCCCAGCGTTACCGGCAAGGAGCTTGTCTCTGCCTTGGCTAAAGCTGGATTTTCTGTCCTCCGGGTAAAAGGTAGCCATCATTTTCTGCGCCATACCGATGGACGAACGACTGTCGTTGCCGTCCACGCTGGCGAGTCAATTGGCCCCGGCCTGCTTTCCAAAATTCTTCGCGATTGTGATTTGAGCCGCGAGGACATACAAAAGTTGCTATGAGTGCGCGCTTCTACGCCAATCCGCAAGCAATTGACGACAGACCGAATACCTTCAGAAGACCTAGCATTGACGGGCATCTCAGGCTATAAATGACCGAAACACCGCGCTAGTGCTAGAGTCTGTCTGGAATTCAAAAGGCCGAAACAATTAGAACAATTAGGGTCAGACACCAATAAGTCTGCGCGAACACTCTCGAAGCGGGAACTGAACTTCTGTGTGTAAATTGTCCTGTCATGCCATCGAGTGTAGATTAGTCAGATCGCATCTACTCTTGGGAGGGAGACCATGATTTCGTTCAAGCGTCGGCAACTCGTCACCGGAATTGGCGCGGCATTGGTAGCAGGTATCAGCGGGTCGTTGGCTCGGGCCGCAATGGGGCCGAACGACAAATTCGACCTCGTCATCAAGGGCGGTGAAGTGCTCGACCCCAGTCAGGGGCTGCGTGGCAAAAGGGACATTGGCATGCGCTACGGCCGGATCGAGCAGACAATTAGGGTCAGACACCAATAGGCTTTCCAAACCCTAGCATCCACGGGCCTCCTGGGCCAAAAATGCCTGAAACGCCGCACCAGTTCTTGAGTTTTCCTTCAATGTTCGCCGGCAATCCGTAGGGCAGTTTCAAGCAGTGCGGCGTTAGGGGCTTTCAATATCACATTGACGAACTGGCGCGAGATCATCGCCCGTCTGCCAGGTGAATTTCACATCCCGGTCGAATTGATCTTTCGCGCAATGACATCCCCCGAACGCAGTCCCGCCTCCGCAAGCCAGTTCTCCCGCCCATAGCGATACCCTGGAAATTCGCTTTCCAAAGTCGTTTCCCGCTTGAGCAGTCGCCGTGCAAGGCTAACGAGCGCACGCGCATCTTCAGACGAGCGGATTTCGATGGGCACACAAATATCAACGCCTACGCACCAGCGCAACGTCTGCACCTGCAGCGACGGGCGCGCCTCGAAGTCGATTCCATCCGCCCGAATCCGGTCTTCAATCGCGTTGTGATGATCGAAATATTGACGCCAGGCGTCTGATCGTGCGGGAGACCGATGGCCGACGCATTTCTTCCGCGATTTTCCGACGGCCCGCATGATCGGCGTGGCATTTTCAAGCCAGCCGTCCTCAGGTGGGGCGGGGCCGGACTCTCGCCATGCACATTCCGCGATTTCGTCGGAATACTTCATGCGCGGATGCTCCCACCAAAGCGTGATCAGGCGGCCATTAAGTACGAATGCGAAATCGGACCACCAGGATAGAGTGGCACCCGGCTCGACCACGTGGCGCGCATGGACGCCACCCTCATCGAATGACCTGCGGTCCCGTTTCAACGCCAATCTGCATTGCGCCCTCAACTTTTCCAGGTGTCGGTTTTTCATATTGGTCCGCTTCGACTATTTGTCGTCGTCGATGACGAATCCGATGCGCCGCTTGGCGTTGGCAGGCGACATCAACTGCCGCAATGTTTCGATGATGCCCGCAATGGCTTGATCGTGGTGACCGAGTTTCTTCTCGACACGTTGTTCCAGTGCCTTCAATTGCCGTGTCAGATCCTTGTTCGATGCGAGGAACTCGCGCAGTTGCACGAAGGCACGCACCACATACACGCTCACCTCTACTGCACGCGGACTGTTCAGGAGTGTGGCGGCCATGATGGCGCCGTGCTCGGTGAAGTCGAAAGGAAGATACTTGCGGTGCCTCCCGGGGCCGGCGTCTAAGGTCACAAATTGTGACCTTAGAGACTTCCACTCCGCAGCAGTGAGTGAAAACATGAAGTCGGTTGGGAACTTGGCTAGGTTTCGTTTGACGGCCTGGTTGAACTGCTTGGTCGGCACTTCGTAGAGTGCGGCCAGGTCGGAATCGAAAATCACTTTCTGCCCGCGCACGATAAAAATCCGTTCGGCAATGAATTCTGTAGGTACCATTGCAACATTCACATTTTTGCCCCTTGTGATGTGCGATTCAGCCGAGTGTGGTTAGCATTCGGAGACGCTCCAGTGATATGTTCTTCATGACGTAGCAAAGCAGTCAAGTGTTCACTTGTGTGAAAAAGCTGTAAAACAACATACTAGCAAATACACACAAATATACATACATATTATTTGCGCTATTCCCATCTAAACGGCTGACAAAAATGAGCGAAAAATCGACTTCGAAAACTACTGAGGGTGCGCCCATCCGCGCCAAGGACAATGCCGCCGACAAGCTGGCAGTGCGAAAGCGGAGCGCGTCCGGCGCGGTGCTGCCGGCAAAGCAGCGCGTGAATATTTATCTCGATAGCGCCATCGTCGAATACTTCAAAGCCGAGGCGGGCGAGCGCGGCTATCAAACCTTGATCAACGAAGCGCTGAAGAATTCAATCCAGGCCAAGACGATCGAGAAGACCATTCGCAACGTGATCCGGCAAGAACTGAAAGAATACAAAGTGTAGTTTGATGCTGGGCAGGTGAGGCTTGCACAGCCTACGAGTTATTTTTGGGCCGCGTCTAAGGTAACAATTTGCGACCTTAAAGCTTCGCGCCCGGCTGGAGAACAGCATGTTTTTCAAACCCTAGCATCCACGCGCCTCCCAGGCCAAAATGCCATGAACGCCGCACCAGTCCTAGAGTTCTCCAATTGAATTCCGCGCCAATTGAAATTGCCCCTCCACTCCGTTGACGCTAGACTGCCGATGTCGCCCACGAGTTGAGATTAAAACCAATTGTTACCGGGAGAAGCATCGATGACGCAAATTCTATTCAAGAACGCACGCATCTTTGATGGCAAGGTTGCCGACTGTGCCGAGGGCATGTTTGTGCGCGTGGCCGATGGTTTCATTCAGGAGATTTCCGCGAAGCCGATTCGCGCGGATGATGCGCAAGTGATTGACGTCGCCGGGCACACGTTGATGCCCGGCCTGATCGACGCGCATGTACATGCCTTCGCGAGCGACGTGGCGGTGCAGAAAATCGAATCCCTCGGCGAAGCCTATCGCACCGCGCATGCCGTGCGCATGCTCACCCATGCGTTGCGCTGCGGTTTCACCACCGTACGCGACATCGGCGGCGGTAACTATTCGCTGTTCCGCGCACTGGCGGATGGGTTGTTGATCGGGCCGCGTTTTCTGTATGCGGGGAAGATACTTTCCATGACCGGCGGGCACGGCGACCTGCGCCAGATCGAGGAGCGGCCACGCTACCAGGCGGTATGCGGCTGTGGGGATAGCACCATCTTCAACACCTTCGCGGTGCTTGCTGACGGGGTGGATGCCTGCATTCGTGCCGCGCGGGACGAACTGCGGCAAGGTGCGCATTGCATCAAGATCATGGGCTCCGGGGGCGTGGCCTCGCCGACCGATCCGATCTGGATGAACCAGTATCGCGAGGACGAGATTCGCGCCATCGTCAACGAGTGCACCGAGCGGCGCACCTACGTTTCATCGCATTGCCATCCGGCCAGCGCGGTGCGCCGCAGCGTGGAGTTTGGCGTGCGCTCGATCGAACACGCCACGCTGATCGATGACGACACCGCGCGCTTCGTGGCCGAGCGCGGCGCCTACATCGTGCCGACGATGGCGGTCATTTTTGCGCTGGCAGAGCACGGGCGGCAACTGGGTTTTCCACCGCAGAGCCAGGAGAAAATGGATTTCGCGTTCAAGTCTGCGCTGACGGGCCTGGAATCGATGCGCCGTGCCCACGTCAAGGTCTGCTATGGCACCGACCTGCTCGGCAGCACCTACACCCAGCAGTGCCGTGAATTCACCTTGCGCAGCGAGGTGTTCACGCCTTTGGAGCTCCTGCGCCAGGCGACTTCGGTGCCGGCTGAAATGATGATGATGGAAGGCCAGATCGGCTGCATCGCCCCCGGCGCGCACGCCGACCTGCTCGTCGTCGAGGGCGACCCGCTCAAGGATATTTCATTGCTTGCTGCCGATGGGCGGAATCTTCGCACCATCGTGCGCGCGGGCATCGTGGTGAAAAACGAACTGAAGTGACCCCATTTACTGCATTTACTGGAACGCCGCGTCAGCGCCAGTGTTTATTCGCCGCCCTGTGCAATATCCAAGGCCGGACCACCAATAAATGCTGAACCCCTAATATCCACGAGCTGCGCCAGGCGAAATCGCCTGAAAACCCGCGCCAATGCTTGAGTTTGTCCAGCGCGTTATTGAGAGGTCGCAAGGCCCCTGCTCCTCATCACATCGTCCAGGCAGCCGCCACCAGTCTCGGTGTCGGCGCGCTCCGCGCTGTCGATCTGTTGCCGGCTACGACTTTGCCGCGTGCTGTGCTTCTGTCGAAATCCGTCGCAATGCCTGCTCGAATACTTCGGGCGGTTGGCCGCCGGAAATCAGGTGTTGGTCGTTGATGATGACGGCCGGCACAGAGTTGATACCGTTGCTGATCCAGAATTTTTCTGCGTCGCGGACTTCGCGCGTGTAGGTATCAGATTCCAGAATGCTGCGTGCTGCAGTGACGTCGAGCCCGACTTCCTGTGCCAGTTCCAACAGTACGTCCTTTGATGAAGGATTGCGGCCTTCGCCGTGGTAAGTGCGCAGCAGGGCGTGTTTGAGCGCGCGCTGTTTGGCGATATCTTGCAGGCCGGCCCAGTGCAACAGGCGGTGGGCGTCAAACGTGTTCCAGACGCGGCTGCGTTCGCCAAAGGCAAAGCCGACCGCTTCACCGCGCGCGCGGATGTTTGCACGATTCGCAGCCAGTTGCGCAACGCTCAGCCCGTATTTGGTGGCCAGGTATTCGCTCGCGTCCACGCCTTCTGTCGCCATGTCGGGATTGAGTTCGAATGGCTGCATGTGCAGCGTCACGGGAATGTCATCCCCAATGCGCTTTAACGCGATCTCCAGCGCATTGAGGCCCACGGCGCACCACGGGCAGGCAATATCGGAAACAAAGTCGATTTTCATAGTGTTTTTCTTGAACGAGACGGACATCGGCAGTTTAGTGGAAATCGAGATTTCATCGCCAAACGAAACTGGGCGCGGTCTCGCTAATATTGGTTAGCACGTTGGGCTAGATTTACTAGCCCAACATCAGTCTGCGGATCAATTTGAATGGATCGAATTGGTCGGCAGTGTTGGGCTGATGAATTTAGCCCAACGTCGAACAAACGTGGCTGTAGAAAACCAGTCTTGTCGCGAACTGCCGGTTACATGAAATGTCCTATACCTGCGCCAGTTCTTGAGTTTGTCATTCATATCAGCGTAACGGATGCCAAAAATTTTCTGCGTCAGACGACCGCCAACGGCTTGCGCACCATCATAAACAGGATCAGCACGACACTCGCGAATGCGGGAATGCCCAGCAGCACCCAGACGCGAAACAGGCGCGCAAAGGCGGGTGGCAATTCGGCTACCGAGGGCGCGGCCACGGCAAGCCGTTTCAAATGCATTTGAATCCACACGACCGGCAGCCAGCAGGCACCGACGAATACGAATAGTCCCAGCACCGTCAGGCTCCAGGGGCTTAGCCACGACCAGCCGGCCAGTTTCAACAGCACCGCACCGCTCAAGAATTGCAGCACGACCGCCGGTGCGGTGAAGATGGCATCGGCGACGACGGTAAATCGCAATACGATGCGTAACGCACCGATGTCGCTGTTGCGAATCGCTTCGCGCGAACCGAACCAGCAGAAAAACGCAATGCCGATGCCCGTGCCCATGAGAATAGTGGCCGATAATACGTGCAGTGTTTTCCAGAGTCCGACGGTTTCCATCAGTGAAGTTTCTCAACCTGCGTTCGCATTCCCCACCTGGCGAATTCCGCTGCGAACTCGTTCAGTGTAACGAGCCCCATGCACGGCATCGCGCCGGTTCGATTCATCGTGCCCGCTGCTAGTTTGCGCGCCAGCAGGACTGCGGGCATGCAGGGGATTTCCGGACCGTGATTGTCCGGTGCGATGACATGCCAGCGTAGTTGGCGTGGTGCGCCATTTTGTCCGATGCCGGTTAGCGTCACGGTCATGCCGCCGGTCTCGCCGCCGAACAAATCCAGCCAGCTTGCGATGGGCTCAAGCCGTGGTGCGAGACGATCAATCGAGAGATTCAAGCCGGCGCGACGAAGTGCAGCCAGCAATGCAATTGCGCGATGCTGCAGGCCCAACTCCAGCGCCGCACGAAACCGCACCGTGGCGACACCGGGATAGCGTGCGGGAAACAATGCAAGATCAGGCACATCGCAAACCGCACTGAGCCGCCTGCCAACGACGCCAAGATCAACCTCGCGCACGTCCTGCCAGCCATGCACGGTGCGCCAGGCGCTGTCTTCCCAAACCCGAAACGGCTGCCCGGCATAGCCCAGGACGCCGGCGAGTGTAGCCGCACCACGTGGCGCGCGTTGTGCGGGCGCGATGATGGTGTCGATGGATTTGAGATTCGAAAACTCATGTACGAGTGCATCAACCACAGCCGACGATAGCGCGGGCAGGGTGCTGGCGCCGCTGACGGCCAAACGATTCGTCCGCAATGCAACTTTATTGAGCGCTGCGCCAAAACCCGCCACAAAATCGCGTCCGTCGGACAAATCGATGTAATGCGCGCCGCACGACAACGCCGCGTGGGCAACCCGGTAGTCCTGCCCCTGAAAAGGGCCGACGCAGTGAATGACGAGCCCGGGATTCAAGGCCCGTAGTGCGCCCGCCAAGCCGTCAGCGGTGATATCGATTTGTGCGTCGAGAATGTTCAGCAGCGCAAAATTGGCCGGAGCCGCGCGTCGTCGCCGACTCGCCGCCACAACGCTCAGCGATTGATCGGGGGCCAGCGCACGACAGATGCGCGCGCCGAAGTTGCCAAAGCCTCCGAGGACGACAATACGCATCCTTTTTGAGCGGGCAGAACCTAAAATGACGCGTCCAGAAGTTGCCGGTATTCGTCCGGTGTCGCCTCGCGGGGATTGGTCTTGTGACAGTGATCGACCATCGCGCCATGAATAACGGTATCGAACATTTCCTTCTTCACGCCGACCTGCGCGAGGCCCGGCGGCAAGCCGAGACGGGCACACATTTTTGTAACGGCGTCCGCGATGTCTTCGCTTTCGGCCAGACGCATCGCATGCTTGAGCCGCGCGATCTTGTTTTCCTTGATGACCGACGGTGCAGTCGCATTGAAGCGCAACACGGCTGGCATGACGATGGCATTCAGGGTGCCGTGGTGCAGTCCGGTTTTGCCGTCGATTTTCAAGCCGCCCAGCGGATGCGAGAGCGAATGCACTGCACCAAGGCCTTTTTGAAACGCCATCGCGCCCTGCATCGAGGCCGACATCATATTGAGCCTTGCCTCAACGTTGCTGCCGTCTTTCGTTGCGGTCTCGATGCTGCCCAGGCGCGCTCAAGGCCGTCGAGCGCGATGCCATCGGCAGGCGGATTGAATGCCGCCGACAAAAATGTTTCGACGCAATGTGCAATCGCATCCATGCCGGTTGCGGCGGTCAGGTAGGGTGGCAATCCGAGCGTCAACAAGGGATCACAGATGGCTGAGCGCGGCAGCAGGTGCCATGAATGAAAACCAAGCTTCCTGCCGTCGTTGAGAATGATGATCGAGCCGCGCGCGACTTCGCTTCCCGTGCCCGATGTGGTGGGCACCGCAATCAGCGGCGCGGCGGCTGATGTAATGCGTGTGCTACCGCCTTCGATGGTGGCGTAGGTTTTCAAGTCGTCTGCGTGCGTTGCGAGAATCGCGGCCCCTTTGGCGAGGTCGATCGATGAGCCGCCGCCGACGGCGATGAGCCCGTCGCAACCGCTGTCCCGGTACAAATCGGCGGCACGACGTGTCATCGCCTCGGTCGGATTTGAGGGCGTGTCATCGAAGACCGTGCAAGGCATTCCGCTGAGCGTTGCCGTTACCCGCTCAACGATTCCCGCCGCCACGACGCCTTTGTCGGAAACGATCAACGGGCGACGGATGCCGATGCGCTCGCATTCTGATTTGAGTTGGAGCAGGGCGTCGGTGCCGATGTGGATGTGCGTCAGGTAGAAGATGAATGCCATGATGGATTACTCCGTTGCCTGATTGTAAGACAAACTCTAATACCAGCGCGCTGTTCCGGCCGTTTTGGCTCTGGAAGCCGCACCCGCCCTCATCCCTGGCCTTTCTCCCGAGTGCGGGAGAAGGGAACATTCTGCTCCCCTCTCCATAAAGTGGAAACGGGTCGGGAGTGAGGTGGGCGATTTACGCAAAACAATCTCGAATGATTAACACGCACCCGTATAAAAGCGCTTGGGGCAAACCGCTTCATACCGGTTATTGCCACCGATCTCCACCTGCTCACCTTCCGTCACACGATTGCCGTCGGCATCCAGTCGCACATTCATCGTCGCCTTGCGACCGCAACGGCAGATCGTTTTCATTTCCTCAAGATCGTCAGCGAGTGTAAGCAGCGCGCGCGAACCCGGGAAGGGCTGGCCGAGAAAATCGCTGCGCAATCCGTAGCAGATCACTGGCGTCCTGCCCACGCAGGCGATCTGGTGCAACTGAACAACTTGCGCCTCGGTGAGGAACTGCGCCTCATCAATCAGGATGCAAGACGGAAGCGGACGAGTCTTGTACAGTTCGGTGAAATTCATCGTCTGGGAAAAAACTTCTGATTCGCGCGCCACGCCAAGGCGCGAAACGATTCTCCCGACGCCGTGACGATCATCGATAGCGGCGGTGAAGAGGTTCACCGACTGGCCGCGTTCTTCGTAGTTGTACGCAACTTGCTGCAGGGAAGTGGATTTGCCGGCGTTCATCGCCGCAAACCGAAAATAGAGTTTTGCCAACAGTTATCTCCGCGAATTTTTGCGCCAGTATAGCGGCTTCATTGCGCGACTCATTTGCGGAGAATCCATCGCGGAGGTTTCCGCTTGCGCGGCGGGAAGCCGGGGAGACTCCAGGCACGCGACGCGTTCTAAAACGACCGCGTCAACTCAAACTACATCGTTCGCACCACACCGACGACCAGACCTTCAATGTCGAGTTGCTTTTTATCGAGATCGACCACGATCGGCAGAAAATCTGCATTCTCGGCAATCAGGAATGCCTGACGGCCTTTTAATTTCAGGCGCTTCACGGTGGCGTCGCCCTCGATGCGCGCCACCACGATTTGCCCGGTACGCGCGGTGTTGGTTTTGTGCACGGCCAGCCAGTCGCCGTCCATGATGCCGACATCCTTCATGCTCATACCGGTGACCTGCAACAGATAATCCGCCTTCGGCTTGAACATGAGCGGGCTCACCGGGTAGCGACCGATAACATTTTCCTGCGCGAGAATGGGCGAGCCCGCTGCCACCTTGCCGATGAGCGGCATGCCGCCTTCCTCGTCGTTGACGGCTTCCGAGCCCATGGCCCCGCCCTGACGGATGCGAATACCACGCGAGGAACCCGCGAGCATCTCGATGACACCTTTGCGCTCCAACGCGCGCAGGTGTTCCTCAGCCGCGTTTGGCGAACGAAAACCGAGTGCGCCACAGATTTCAGCGCGGGTGGGGGGCATGCCGTTCTCTAGAATCCATGCTTTGAGAAAGGCGAGAATTTCCTGTTGGCGCGATGTAAGTTCATTCATGTCTGTATTTTTATACAGTTACACAATGAATTGCAAGCTTTTTTTGTTTTGCGCAGATTATTCATCTTTGCAGGCAACGCTCAGCGCGACAAAAACGCGTAAGCACTAAACCTGGTAGTAGCTGCGATACCACTCTACAAATCGCTGGATTCCATCCTCTACTTTTGTCTGCGGTCGAAAATTGACCCACGATTCCAAACGCGAAACGTCGGCGTTGGTGGCCGCCACATCGCCGGGTTGCATGGGCAACATATTCATTTTTGCTTTCTTGCCGAGGCAGGCTTCCAGCGCGTGAATATACGACATCAACTCCACCGGGCTGTTGTTGCCGATGTTGAAGACGCGGTATTGCGCTTTGCTGGTGGCGGGGTTCGGTGTGACACCCGACCAATCCGGGTCGGGTTGGGCTGGGCGGTCAATCACTCGCATGACGCCTTCGACGATGTCGTCCACATAGGTGAAATCGCGCCTCATCTTGCCGTGGTTGAATACGTCAATTGGCTCATCGGCGAGGATCGCCCTGGTGAACAAAAACAGGGCCATGTCCGGTCGGCCCCATGGACCGTAAACGGTAAAAAAACGCAATCCGGTACACGGCAGCCCGTACAGATGCGCATAGCTGTGCGCCATCAGTTCATTGGCTTTTTTTGTCGCGGCGTAAAGCGACACGGGATGGTCAACGTTATCGCTTTCACTCAGCGGCAGGCGTGTGTTCAAGCCATAAACCGAACTGGAGGAGGCAAACACCAAATGGCCCGACTTCGCGTGGCGCGCTCCTTCGAGCACATTCGTAAATCCCATCACATTGGCATCGATGTACGCACGCGGATTGGTGAGCGAATAACGCACGCCTGCCTGTGCCGCCAGGTGCATGACGGCATCAAAACGTTCACCGTTGAATAACGCTTCCATACCCGTTCGATCGCAGATGTCGAGGTGCTGAAAGCGGAAGTTGTCGTGTTGTTGCAAACGAGCGAGGCGGGCTTCTTTCAGTGCGGGATCGTAATAGTCGTTCAGATTGTCGATGCCGACGATTACGTCGCCCCGCGCCAGGAGCTGGTGAGAGAGGCTGGAGCCGATAAAGCCGGCAGCACCGGTGACGAGGATTCTTTTCATGACTGGTTTTCGAAGAATTGGATAGTTTGCCAGAACTGTATTTCATAAAACCGCCGGTGACCATTTCTGTGCGGATTTCATTGCATCTGCACCCGCATTGAAATGGCGGCATAATCGCGGCAGTTTTCAACTCAGGAGAGCACTATGTCAGGCGGTCAATTTCACGTTCATGGTCCTCACGATCACGCGCTCGAACACGAGGCGCATGCTGCGGCCGGCGAAGGCGGACATCAGTCGGGAGGTGGATTCGTGCAATGGGTGGCCATTTTCACCGCGATTCTGGCAACGGTGGGCGCCATCGTGAGTTACCAGGGCGGCCACACGCAGAACGAGGCGCTGTATTTCAAGAACGAAGCGGTGCTGAAAAAGGCCGACGCGTCAAATCAGTGGGCCTACTATCAGGGCAAGAGCACCAAACAGAATCTGGCCGAACTTGCCGAAGGGTTATCCAATGACGCCGACAAGAAGGCGAAATACGCCGAAGAAGTGAAACGGTACAAGAAAGAGAAAGAAGAGATCAAGAAGACGGCAGAGGCCTTCGAAAAACAATCATTGGACGCGGATGAGAAGTCCAAACATGCGCTGTACCCGCACGACAAGCTGGCCCAGTCGATGACCTTCATCCAGATCGCCATTTCACTCGCCGCCATTTGCGTGTTGACCCGCAAGCGCTGGATGCTGGGCCTGGCTGGCGCGGTGGCGGTGGGCGGACTGCTCTACTGGGGTTGGGCGTTTGTGCCCTCGGGTGTGCCCGGCGTCACCCATTAGAACGGCAAACACAAGCACTGGCGCAGCTCCCAGGCAAAAAATGCTCGGAAGTGCTCGCCAATGCTTGTGTTTGTAAAATTTGGATTGAACTGAAAGACGCAGACTGCGCGCCTTGGTATCCCATCTGGCGTACATGGCACACAGCACTTCATGCGAAAATAGCGGGCATGACCCAGCACAATTTACCTGCCGAAAATCGATCGCCGACGGGCGCGATTTTTCATATCGCTTTCTACAAATTCGTTCTCCTTGACGATCCGGACGGGGTCGTCGCACATCTGCGCCTGTTGACCGAAAATTTGCTTGGCAGCATTCTGGTGGCGGGTGAAGGCATCAACGGCATGCTGGCCGGGAGCGTTGTTGCGCTCAATGCCTTCCAGGACGCATTGATCGGCGAGGATTATTTCGCCGGCAAATTTATCGGCATCAAATTCAAACGCAGCACTTGCACTACCGCGCCCTTCGGCAAGATGAAAGTCTACAAAAAGCCGGAGATCGTCCCGCTGGGGATTGCCGGTGTGGATGGAACCAGGACCGGTGATAGTGTCGGCCCCGCAGAATGGCGGAAGCTGATCGCCGAGGAGGATGTAGTGTTGCTCGACAACCGCAACAGTTTTGAATTTCGGCTCGGGCGATTCAAAAATGCAATCGATCCGCACGTCACCAACTTTCGCGATTTTCCAAAATACGTGCTGGCCAACGCGCCGCAATGGAAAGCCGAGGGCAAGCGGGTGGCGATGTACTGCACGGGCGGCATTCGCTGTGAAAAAACCAGCGCCTGGATGAAAGACATGGACATTCCGGTCTTCCAGCTCGAAGGCGGCATCCTCAATTATTTTCAGCAAATACCTGACGCGGAAAAAGACTGGGAGGGCGAGTGTTTTGTTTTTGACAATCGCATTGCGCTCGATACCAAACTTCACGAAACCGGGACGACGCTTGAAGATGTTTACGGCGGGGAGCCTGACGGCGAATGGCGCCCGCGCCGCGCCAAAGAGCTCGATGCCTCAAGCTAGTGCGGCAGCGCTGCCGACCAGGGACGGCGTGGGCCCGAGCTGCATTTCGCTGCCCGCACGATCCACTGGTGCCTGGGCGCAGGTGATTGATTTTCTCGCTGATCGGTTCCCCTCCGTCTCGCGGGAGGAAATTGCTGCGCGAATGCAGCGCGGCGATGTCGTCGATGAACAGGGGGAAATGATTTCTCCCGAACGGCATTATCAGCCGCACCTCAAGCTCTACTACTACCGCAGCATTGCGGTTGAGGCACGCATCCCGTTCGATGCGGTGGTGCTGTTTCAGGATGACTATCTTGTTGTAGTCGACAAGCCACATTTTTTGCCGGTCACGCCCGGCGGGCGCTATCTGCAGGAAACCCTGCTCGTGCGCCTCAAGCGCAAGCTCGGTATCGATACGCTGGCCCCGATGCATCGCATCGACCGCGAAACGGCAGGGCTCGTGCTGTTCACCAAGCAACCACTTACGCGCGGCACCTACCAGAATCTGTTTTCGCAAAAGGTCGTCACCAAAAGCTATCAGGCAATCGCAGGCTTTCGCGCTGAACTCAATTTTCCGATGACGTACCGAAGTCGATTGGTTGAGGCCGAACATTTCATGCGCATGCGTGAAGTCGATGGCGAACCGAACGCGGAAACCGATATCGAGGTGTTGGAAGTAAAAGATCAACGTGCCTGCTACCGCCTGCGACCTGCGACCGGCAAAAAACACCAATTGCGCGTGCACATGGCTTCCTTGGGAATTCCGATTCGGAACGATCAAATTTACCCGCATCATTTGAGCAAGGAAGAGATCGAGCAGGACGACTACAGCAAGCCGCTGCAATTGCTCGCCGAGCACCTCAGTTTTACCGATCCCCTCACCGGTCAGCGACGAAGCTTTGACAGCCAGCGTCGTTTGGATGCGTGGTAATTTACCTGCCCGCTACATTGCCAAACAAACCCTGAATTCAACAATGCAGAAAGTCACGCCATGATCGAGCGCACGCTTTTCAACTCAGACCACGTTGCTTTTCGCGACAGCTTTCGACGCTTCCTGGACAACGAAGTCGCGCCTTTCCACGCTGACTGGGAAGAGCAGGGCTATGTGGATCGCGCGGTGTGGAACAAAGCGGGCGAAAACGGTTTTCTGTGCACGTCGATGCCCGAAGAATTTGGTGGTGCAGGGGCCGACAAACTATTTTCCGTGATCGAAATGGAAGAGTTAGGGCGTTCAGGCTTTAGCGGTATCGGCTACAGTCTGCATTCAGAGATCGTCGCCCCTTATCTGCTCCACTACGGCACCGAAGCGCAGAAACAGAAATTTCTGCCAAAACTGGCCAGCGGAGAAATGGTCAGTGCCATTGCGATGAGCGAACCCGCGGCAGGCTCTGACTTGCAAGGCGTAAAAACCCGGGCCATTCGTGAAGGCAACCACTATGTCCTGAACGGCTCCAAGACCTTCATTACCAACGGCTGGCACGCCGATCTGGTCATCGTAGTGGCAAAGACCAATCCGGCGGCGGGTGCCAAGGGCACCAGCCTTTTACTGATCGAACGCGGCATGCCGGGTTTCGAAACCGGCAAACGGTTGAAAAAGATCGGCCTGAAAGCGCAGGACACAGCCGAGCTTTTCTTCAACGACGTAAAAGTGCCGCTGGAAAATTTGCTAGGTGGAGAGGCGTTCGAGAATCGCGGCTTCATCTGCCTGATGGAGCAACTGCCATGGGAGCGGTTGCAAATTGCGATCACCGCCGTCTCCAGCGCGCAGGCTGCCATCGAATGGACGACCGCCTATGTGAAAGAGCGCAAAGTTTTTGGCCAACCGGTAGGCAACTACCAGAACACGCGCTACAAACTCGCGGAAATGCAAACCGAGGTACAGGTGGCGCAGGTGTTTCTGGATAAATGCACGGAACTCCTGTTGGTGGACAAGCTCGATACCGCGACCGCCTCGATGGCCAAGTACTGGACCACCGATCTGCAGTGCAAGGTCATGGACGAGTGCGTGCAACTGCATGGCGGCTACGGCTATATGTGGGAATACCCGATTGCGCGTGCCTACGCTGACGCGCGGGTGCAGCGCATCTACGGCGGCACCAACGAGATCATGAAGGAAGTGATCAGCCGATCCATGGGTTTGACGGGGCGAGAGCGTTAGTTAGTACGGCTGCCGGACGATATATTTCGTTTGTGTGAAGCCGTTGACGGTATAGCGCATAACCGCATTGCTTTGATCGACAAAGCTGAGCGTC
>JANYHZ010000034.1 GCA_025362135.1 Betaproteobacteria bacterium
TTGAAATCAGTACCCTTCCCGACCATGTTGTTGCTGACGCTGGTGGAAAATTCGATCAAGCACGGACTGGAACCAAAGTCCGGTGGCGGCACCATCTGGATACTCGCGCGTACCAACGAGCATGGCGTCGCGGTGACGGTAGCCGATGACGGGTGCGGCTTCGGCACCGCGACGGCGGGTACCGGCATTGGCTTAAAAAACGTGCGCGAACGATTAAAACTCGCCTATGGGGGCGAGGCGACGTTCAACATCGTCGCCAATTTCCCCACTGGTATCGCCGCCACGATCACCGTCCCTGCCGCTGGCCCAAAAACGGGTACAAAGGTAGCCAATCATGAGTAAGCACGTCACCTGTGTCATCGCTGAAGACGAACAGATTTTTCGCGATGCTTTGATCAACCTGCTGCGAGAGGAATGGCCAGACCTCGACGTATTGGCCGCTTGTGAAGACGGCGGCGCTGCACTGGAAGTGATCGGCGAGCATCAACCCGACATCGCTTTTCTCGACATCCGCATGCCGGGGCTGACAGGTCTGGAAGTCGCGAGCGCCATGGCCGAGATCAGTCCGGCTACGCAGATCGTTTTTGTCACCGCGTACGACCAATATGCCATCGACGCCTTCGAGAAAGGGGCGGTGGATTACCTGCTAAAACCGATTGTGCGCGAGAGGCTCGCGAGAACCATTCAACGCCTGAAGACGCGGGCCGCAGCAGGCAATACAGACGCAGTCGCTCTCGCCGCGCTCATCAGGCAACTCAGCAGTGCGCTACCGGCAAGAACCAATGAAGCACCGCTGGTATGGCTGACGGCGAGCGCGGGCAAAGAGACGCGACTGATCATGGTCGATGACGTCGCGTACTTCCAGTCTGACAATAAATATACGGTGGTGATGACCGCGCAAGGCGAATCGCTGGTGCGCACCCCGCTGCGCGAATTGCTCGACAAGCTGGACCCCGTCAACTTCAAGCAAATCCACCGCGCCACCATCGTCAATATGAAAGCCATCGCCGCAATTATTCGCGATGACACCGGCCGCGGCACCGTAAAGCTGAAGAACCGGCCTGAAACGCTGACGGTGAGCTTGACGTTTATGCCGTTATTCAAGAATATGTAAGTGCCGGTACTCGCCAACCAAACACCGTTCGCCCTGAGCTCGGCCTGTGCCGAGCTCAGGGCGAACGGGAGTTGGGTCAACTTTGAAAAATGGTTGGCGCTCAGCCGCCGTGCCTGCTGCGCGAATCTTCCGGCGCACCGGCACGATCCCGCATGCCGTAATCACGAACCACGTCGGCGACCCGCAGACGGTAATCGTCGAAAATATGGTGGCGGCCTGCGGATTGAATGATGCGATGTGCGTCTAGATTGCGCCAGTTGCGCACGGCCTCCTCGTCGCGCCAGAAAGACAACGAAAGAATCTTGCCCGGTTCACTGAGACTCTCGAAACGCTCAATGGAAAGGAAGCCATCGAACGACTCCAGTTGCGGACGTAGCACCGCAGCCGCGTCAAGATATTCGGCTTTGTGTGCAGCACTTGTTTTTGCTTCGAAAATGACGGCGATCATGTGTTTAGCCCTTGGGCGACAGCGGGCAGTTGAAACGTGCCATCCACCACTTCGGTGAAGGTGCGTTCCTCGCGCAGGATAAAACGCTTTTCCTGCGCCATCGCGAAGTTGGCGCGGCTTTCCGCGTCTGCCTTCAGGCGGGTGCGATATGCCTCATATGCCGCGAGGCTGTCGAAGGCGATCAGGCCCCAGGCGATATCGTTGGTGCCTTCGTACGGCAGGAAATATCCAAGCAAATGGCCACCGCAGCGCGGGATGATGCGCCCCCAGTTTTCGGCGTAGGTACGAAAAGCTTCGCGCTGGAAGGGATCGATCTGGTAGCGAATGAAACAGGTGATCTTCATCGTTTTATACCTTGGGGAAAGAACCTCCGGAATGATCGCCCGTGCCTATTGTTTCAGCATCACATAGTTGCCATTGGTCTTCGTCAAGTTGTCAATCCAGTCGACCTTCGCTTTTTTGCCGCTGGCGTCAACCTCCATTCTTGACATACCGATGGCCTTGCCATCGCGCTTGAAGGTTTCCTCCAGCGTATTTTTGCGTATCTTCACTGCCACAGTCGTGGTACCCGGATCCCCCTTGAAGGGCGCATCGGTTCCGTCTGTTTTGGCAGCGTAGGACTCGCCGGTGGGGGTGGACATGTTCATCGTGGTGCCCTCGGCCTTGTATGTCACCAGCAGGCCATTGTCGGACCGCTTGTCGGCCTTGATCGCTTTCCAAGACCCTGACATCTGGTTTGTTCCGGTCTTGTCGTAGGCCACCCGCGCATAGCTGGTCGTCCCTTTCACGACTTCGGCATTGGCGGCGGAATGGTTCGCATACTCCCTTAACATCGAATTCTTGTCCGTCGATACCGAATACGTGCTCTTCGCCACGACCTTGCCTGCCTTCTTGCTGACCATCTCAACGTGATTTGCATCGATGATTTTGACCGACAGCGTATCGGCGTATGGATTGCCTACAATTTTCTGATCTTTGCCGTCTGCCTTTACAAGTACTGGCGTAGCGCAGGTTTTGCATTCGTACATGCCATCCTTGAATACAAACACCGAGGGCTTCGCGGGAAAATCAATGCTGCTGACCTCGGTCTTCCAGGTTCCATCGAAGACACTCTGCGCGGCACCTGCGGTGGGCAACAGCGCAAACACAATCGAAGCGGCGACAAACATTTTTTTCATTTGGTTCTCCCGTTGGGTCATTGAATCACATCACCTGGCAGCCTGCCGGAAACGATTACAAGTGAATTTGTGAGATACGCCGATTCTGCGCGAAAGTCAAACGCGACCGTACATTTGGGTGCGATTCAAAGTGATGTGGAAAATCAACCAGCGCCCTTTTACCGTCTTTCCCGCGAAGGCGGGAATCCAGAGTCGTTTCGAGAGAGTCACTGGGTCCCCGCTTTCGCGAGGACGACGGTGTCTTTTTGAACCAAAATGGGATGGCATCCACATCAGCTTGAATCGCACCCCGTACATTTCCGGTCACACGAAATTCACCCTTCAGTCAATTGACTTTGTCGCGCAAATAGCGCGCCTCGAATTGCGCTGCCGACACGGGTTCGCCAAACAAAAATCCCTGGCACTGGTCGCATTTGAGTTCCAGTAACTGCCGCTTTTGCGCTTCGGTCTCCACGCCCTCCGCGACAACAGTGAGTTTCAAGCTGTGTCCGAGAGCAACGATAGCCTCGATTATGGCGGCATCATCGAGATTGCTATCGACATCCCGCACAAAACTTTGATCTATCTTGAGCGTATCGACATGAAAACGCCGCAGATAGGCGAGCGATGAGTATCCGGTGCCAAAATCGTCGATCGCAATCGATACGCCCAGATCCGACAGCCGCCGGAGTACGTCGATATTCTCATCAACGTTCTTCATCAGAACGCTTTCGGTGATCTCCAGTTCAAGCAAGGCAGGTGCCAGGCTGGCATTGGCCAGCGCATCGCGAACCGTCCGGGTCAGCCCCCTGTTGAATTGGCCAACCGACAAGTTCACCGCCATCGGAATGTCCCGCCGGAAAGAGTCAGCCCAGTCGCGACTTTGCCGGCATGCCCGATTGAGCACCCATTCTCCCAGCGGGACGATGAGCCCGGTTTCTTCGGCGATTGGGATAAAGCGGGCAGGACCGACGACACCAAGCTCGGGATGATTCCATCGCACCAGTGCCTCCACACCCGCCAGGAGGCCATCGGCGAGATTGAACTTGGGATGATAGTAAAGTTCAAATTCTTCCCGCTTGATCGCCTGCCTGAGCGTACTCTCCATGGTCAGTTTTTCTACCGCGCGTGCATTCATCTCTTCCGAATAGAACTGGTAATTGCGGCGACCGTGTTCTTTCGCGAAATACATCGCCATGTCGGCGTTGCGTACCAGCGTCATGCCATCCGCCGCATCGCCGGGAAAAACACTGATCCCCACGCTGGCCGACGTCGTCAGCATTTTGCCGGCGATCATGCAAGGCTCCGAAAGCACGGCAATAATTTTTTGTGCAACGGCACCCGCATCTTCGGGCACGCGCAACGCCTCCAGCACAACCACGAATTCGTCGCCGCCGATCCGTGCCAGCGTGTCACCTTTGCGCATCAGTTGCTGCAAACGGCCTGCGACCATGCGCAACAATTCGTCACCCGCGCCATGGCCCAGGGAGTCGTTGATGGTCTTGAAACGGTCGAGATCGATAAACAGCGCGGCAATGAGGCCGCCGCTGCGCTGCGCAGCGAGTATCCCCTGCGACAAACGGTCAGTCAGCAAGCGGCGATTGGGTAATTGCGTGAGCGCATCTCGGGTCGCGAGTTCCTCGATACGTTGCTCGGCAATCTTGCGCTCGGTGATATCGAGACCGGTTCCGCGATAGCCAATGCGTTCGCCCGCACCGTCAAAAATGGGCACGCCTGAAACCTGTTGCCAGATCTGCCGGCCATCCTTGGTGATCGAGACGTATTCGAGATTGCGAATCGGCGTGCCGGGGTCGGTACGGGTGTCGAACCAGTGTTCGAGGCGGACCATTTCCTCCGGCGGCATGAAGTCGTATGCCTCCTTGCCGATTATCTCGGCGGGCGCATATCCAAGCACGCGTTCGATGCGTTCCGACACATAGGTGTAGTGCCCCTCCACATTGGTTTCCCACACGTACTCACCTGCGGCATCTACCACATCGGCAAAACGCCGTTCGCTTTCGCGCAACTGCTCCACGGCACGGCGACGCTCGGTGACATCCGCAAGCAACGACAACAGGCATTTTTCACCCCGCAGCTCAATGACTTCTGCGGACATCAGCGCCTGTGCGATTTCGCCATTCTTGCGGCGGAACTGGAAATCGAATTGCCGTACCGGGCTACCTGTAGCCAACATGCGCAACAAATGCTGGCGATCTTCCGGGTCAACCCAAATGTTGAGGTTGTGCGAACTCTTCCCCAGTGCCTCATCTAATGAATAGCCGGAGAGTTGTGCCCATGCGTCATTCACCTCAAGGTAAACACCGTCGGAAAGCCGCGAGATGACAATCGCATCGGGACTCGAATGAAACACTTTGGCAAAACGTTGCTCGTATTCGCGCTGCAATTCCTCGGCGCGTTTTCTGGCCGTCACATCGACGATCGTGCCGACGATGCAGTGCTCGCCACTGAACTCGACCACCTGCGCCGAATACAGCACATCGATGAGGTCTCCGCTGCGCACCCGAAACTGGATGTCGGAATTCACTACGCGAGCCTCGCTGCGCAATCGCGCCAGCAGGCGTTCGCGGCCTGCAGCGCTGGGCCACATGCCAAGTTCCAGCGTAGTCTTACCGAGGACCTCCTCACGTCTGTAGCCGAACAAGTCAAAGCAGGCTTGATTCGCTTCAAAAAAACGTCCGTCAGAGATGCGGCTGATCACAATCGGGATTGGACTATTTTCGAAAATCGTGGCGAACATGGTCCGCGAATGGTGGAGTTCCTGCTCCGCGATGCGTTTCCCGGAAATGTTGCTGCCCACGCCGCGGTAGCCGACAAACGTGCCGGACTCATCGAACATCGGCTCGCCGCTGACACTGACATAGACGGGTTTGCCATCCTGATCCGGACGCCGCATGACGAAGTCGCGGAACGGCAGATGTGCATCAAGTAGCTTCCGGTGTGCGCGCCATTGCTCTTCTGTCAGCGTCAGTTCGGGCAGCTCCCATCGGGTTTTGCCGATATGGTTGTTGGTCTCGATGCCCGTTTGTTTGGAGACACCCACGGAAATATCGACGAAACGGAAATCGCGATCCTGTTCCCAGAACCAATCGCTCGACAGCAGCATCAGGTTCCTGAATCGTGCTTCGCTTTCCCTGAGTCTGCGTTGGGATTGGCGTTGTTGCGCCTGCGTCGCCGACAAGACCAGCATCGTCAGCGCCAACGCATAAATATAGCCCTGCTGCACGATGCTGCTGTAGATCACCGGAAGCTCGGTGAACGGGCCCAACTGCAGCGATGTACCGGCGACGACGATGACCGCAATGACGAAACTCGCCAGCGCTACTGCATGCCGTCGCGCCTCGAGCGCGCACCAGACCCCGATGGCAAAAATGGCAAACTCGGCCAGATAATGGACCCAATTTAATGTGGGTGGCGTGCTGAATGTCAGCAGTGCGGCCACGCAGGGCAACACCATGAACCAGTTTTTCCACCGCTTTGGAAGCTGGCCGTTCGCCGAACCTATGAGCCAGGTGAGAATTAGCGGTGCGACAATCGCAATGCCGAGTGCGTCGCCCAGCCACCAGATGATCGCACGCGGAAGCGCGCTATTGATCGTCACTGCGCCATCGAGAAAGAGCGCGCTGATGCCTGCCGCGGAGGAAATCAGGCTGGTCAAAAGTGCTACCGGGATGAACAACACGATTACATCGCGCGCACGATCCAGCTCTTTTCGAAAATCCAGCACGCGCAACGCCAGCCATGCGCCCGCCGCCGCTTCAATCGTGTTGCCGGCGGCCATCAGGCACGCCGCGGTCAAGCTGGTGTCCGGCGAAATGACAGCAAAAAAAGCACCCAGAAAGATCACGGGCCAAAGGCGTATACCGTAAAGAATCATCGCCGCGAAGGCAATACCGGACGCGGGCCAGAGTGACCCTGCATTCGGATTGAGCTCGATCAGCAATATGGTGAACCTGGTCGCGACGAAGTACATCAGCGCTACCGTCAGAATCAGGCGCACCTTTAGCCATGCTGCGTTGATGGATTGCCGCATTGGACTTGATCGAATCGTTGCGAGTACCGAGGGATGGAGGGCGCGTAAGTCACCAATTTACGCTGCCGTCGGAAAAACTGCCAGCCCGCGTTGCGCGAAGAATCGAAACATGATGTCAAGGTGTGCCGCGCAAATGGTATCCAGTCGGACTCCGTACGGCACCATCAGTGAATTCAGCAAACCTCTACGACGCGTCAGTTGCTGCGGCCCGCCAAAATGCATTCAAATCGCGCACCGCATACTCGTTATCTCGCCCGAAGACCTCGCGTTCGCGTTCCGTCTTGGCCCGGTAATGCGCCGCCTCACGGCTGCGACCTAAACTGGCGTACATCGCAGCAATGCCTTCACACGCCGTCGCCACCTTCGCCGTCGGTCGGTTGGCGTCGGCAATCTCGTAGGCTGTTTCCATCGCCTCCAATGCTTTTTCGAACTGCAAATCGATGGCAAACACTTTGCTCATTTCAATATTGGTGTCAATGAGACGCGGGTTATGGCGGATTTCCTCGGCACGGGTCAAAACGGCCCGGAATGCGAGCAGTGCTTCTACATTTTTTCCTTGCAGCGCACGGAGCTGTCCAAGGCAAAACAGCGCCCTCGCCTCTGCGTCAATATTCATCTCAGCGGTCGCCACGCTGAGCACGACCTCGATGCGGCGCTCAGCGTCGTCGACAAGGCGCGGAAGATCTTCCGGCGTCGCCGCCCGCGCCCGCTGCACAGCCAGAAACGCCCTGTTGCCGAGCATGAGATAGCCAGGGGTGATCAGGCTCGCACGCCCGCCCGCCTGATTGACCAACGCGATGCCCCGGTCGTATTCGCGATCGGCCTCGTCAAAACGCGCCAAATTGCCATAAACAAGACCGAAGGTATTGTGGATGCGTACCTGAAGCGGTGCATCGGCCAGCGCATCGGCTTCCGAACGGCACACGTGCAACATCTCGAGCACATCATCATTGGCATCAAGAATGTAGCTTGCCGAGCCGGCCATGGTCGTGAGCGCATACGCCGCAGCACGTCGATGCGAATGCTGGTGCGCCAGATTGACGATGTCGATGGATGTGGCGATGGATTCAATGAACGAGCCATTCGCCGCCTGACACAGTGCAGAAGCATTTAACGCTTCCAGCTCCGCCTCGGGGCTCTCCTGGCGCGCAAGCCGGTAGGCATGGCGCGCGAGGTCCATGCCTGTCCGCGTGTCGCCACGACGGGAGACCCGGATTGCGTTATCGCAGGCGGACTGCAGAGCCTCAGAAACCATCTGGACACCACCAAATTAGCGCGGTAATGAATTGCGGCCTTGGTACGACCAGCGCAAACGAAAGCCGATGTCAATATGATGCGCGTTTTCGTTCACCAACAGTCTTGCGACCGCGCCTATTTTTTGATTTGCTCCGGTGGTGACGATAGAATCGTGCCGTCATCTCACACAGAATATGGAAACCATGGCGCTGTTTGGATTTTTTGGCAGGCGAAACAAGGGCTACGCTTCCTCATGGCTGCAATTGACTGTGGTCTACGCGACGGCACGCGAAGGGCTGGAACCGGAACAAACATTTGCACTTCGGGGCAAAATTCTGGCGGCGCATCCTATCGACTTTGAGTTTCTGAATTCCGACTCGTTCCTTGTCTTCTATCCCGGAACTGCCGAGGGACTTCAGTCGGCGACCCTCCTTATCGATGCGCTTAACAAAGTCGCACGCGACAAAGCGGTACCTGCCTTCGGAGCGGCTGTGCAGCAAGGCGAGTGTCTTGCGCAAATGAATGGTACTGGTCGCTTCAAGTCAAAGCCGGTGGGCGGACTCATATCGCAGACGAAGAACCTGGCGATTCAGGTGGCAGAGGCCCGAACACCCTAGGACATTGCTCCACTCTGTTTGGCACTTATGCGACTGATCGCCAATTGGCGAACACGAAGATAAGTCGCATTAAAGACGAAGCATCGCACTAGTGTAGTGCTGCGTCTCTAATGCGAGGCAGTCAACTTCAACCATCGCGGGTTCGACTTGCCAATGTCACCAGAGTAGTCGAAGATGGTGCCAACGCCGATGCGCTCCATGCACGCGTCAGGCACGCGTCAGGCACGCCAAATGATCCTCACCGAAGCCGATCTCAGTCGCTACGCTGATTCCTCCCACGCCTGCTGGGTGCAAGACGTGACACGTGCACGGGTGACGTGGGCAAATCCGGTCGCCGTGAAAATGTTGCGCGCCGTCGATCTCGAAGAGTTGTGCTCACGTGACGTGACCGCCTTATCACAGGCAGCACGCACACGATTGCCGAATTATCTACGGCGGGTTGAAAACGGCGAGGACGTGACCACCCAGTGGACCACCTTCACACAAGAGGGGCCGGTGACTTTCGTGGCCGACGTGCATGGCTATCGCGCTCCGGACGGGACGCTGTGCGCGTTCTTCGATGCCCGCGAGATGGTCGATTTTATTTGCCCGGAGAGTCTGCGCATGCTTGCTGCTGCGCGGCATTCGATGGCTTTTTTTTCGCTGTATACCCTCGATGGGCGGCTGCTGGAACGTAACGCGTCGTTCGTGCGCGAATTCGATGCTGTTCTGTGGCGCGACGGCGACCGCTTTCTCGAACTGTTCGCAGATGCCCGGGAGGGGGATCGCATCCGCAGTGCGGTCATCACGGTGGGGGAATTCCGTGGCAGGAGCCGACTCGTCACGCCACGAGGCATCCGCTGGCATATGCTGCTCGCGCTGAGCATCCTCGATCCTGTTGATGCGGAACGCGCGATTCATTTCGAATCATTCGACGTCAACGAACAGGTTGAAACCGAACTGCGCGCGAAAGACTCCGAGGCGCTGCTCCAGCAGATCGCCGATGAACTTCCGCACCCGGTCTCGTACGTCAACACGGATCGTATCTTTCGCTTCGTCAACAAGACCTACTGCAACTGGATCGGCAAGTCGCGCGAGACCATTATCGGTCGATCTGTAATGGAGGTCGTGGGGCCAGCTCTGGACAAGATCTGGGATGACTTTACGCCACAACTGATGCGGGGCGAGCGGGTCAGTTACGAACGGCACGCGCAGTATCCGGGCAGGGGCGAACGCTGGATTCAGGTCGATGTCGTGCCGCATACCGACGAACAGAATAGGACCGTCGGCGCATTCGTGTTTGGCTACGATGTCCATACCTTGAAGCTGGCAGAATCGAGCCGCAAGGCCACGGAACGGCAGTTGGAACAGATCACCGATAACCTGCCACTGGCGGTCTCTGTGCAGGATGGCGATTTCCGCGTGCGTTTCGCGAACCTGACGCTTCGCAACTGGTTCAATTTGAGCCACGATAAACTCATCGGTCGCCATATCGCGGAAGTGATTGGCATGGAGGTATTCGACGAATTACGACCGCTCGGTGAACGCGTCCGCAAGGGCGAAGTGGTACAGATTCGGCGGCGTGAGGAAGTCGCCGGCCGCACCCGCTGGATCGATCTCACCATGGTTCCCTTCGATGATGGCGAGAGCATCCGCAACGGTGTGATTTCCGTATTTGTCGACGTAACCAAGCGTGTCGAGGCCAGCGAGACCCTTCACCGCGTACGCAACACATTGACCTCGCATCTGGCCAATACCCCGCTCGCCGTCATCCAGCTCGACGCCGAGAGGCGTGTGACGCAATGGACCGGTCACGCGACGGAGGTTTTTGGCTGGAGCGAAACCGAAGCGGTCGGTCGTTCGCTGGATGAATTGCAACTGTTTGAAGAGGATGGTCGCGCACGATTTGAGCAGGAACTGCATCGACTCGATCATCGTCTGAGCGACCGATTTACAGCCGCGTGGCGCAACCTGCGCAAAGACCGTGTTTCGCTGCACGCCGACTGGTTCGGCTCGGTACTGCGCGATACCGGCAAAGCAAATTCGTACATGATGTTGGTGCAGGACGTTTCCGCACGCGTGTCGGCCGAAGTCCACCTGCACTACGTCGCCAACCACGATGTACTCACGGGCCTGGCCAATCGCACCCAATTCCAGGAGCGTCTGAAGGCAGAAATTGCGCGCGCGCGCCGACTTGGTCAATCGCTGGCGGTTGCGCTGCTCGATCTGGATCGTTTCAAGTATGTCAACGAAAGCCTGGGACACAGTACGGGCGATATGCTGCTTCAGGAAGTCGCGCTGCGCTTTTCGCAGGCAATCGGCCCGCACGATTTCATCGCCCGCACTGGCGGTGACGAATTCATGTTGCTGATCAACATGGAAGGCGACGACGCTCGCGGCGAACGCGTTGCGGAACAACTGTGCCGGCTTCTGCTGCGCCCTTTCCGTTTGGCCGATCAGGATATGTTCGTGACTGCCAGCATCGGCGTGTCTGTATTCCCGCACGACGCTGACAACGAAGTGGAATTGATCAAAAATACCGACTGGGCCATGTATCGCGCCAAAGACGCCGGTCGCAATAATGTGCAGTTCTACTCCGCTACGCTCGCACACGATGCGCCGATGCGGTTATCGCTCGAAAGCGAGCTGCATCGCGCCGTCGAGTTTTCACAGTTCGAACTCCATTACCAACCTAAGCAGAATCTCTTCACCAAGCGCATCACCGGTGCCGAGGCGCTGTTGCGCTGGCGCCACCCTGTGCGCGGTCTTGTGCCGCCGGACGAATTCATTCCCGTGGCTGAAGAATCCGGGCTCATCAATGAACTCGGTGCCTGGGTGGTGGGCGACGTGTGCCGGCAGATCGCGGAGTGGCGCGTGCGTTTTGGCAATGTGCCGCAAATCGCGATCAATCTTTCGGCCGTGCAATTGAAACGCCGCGATCTTGCCCGGGAGATTCTCGAAGAACTGAAGAAGCACAATTTGCCCGGCAACGCGTTGATGGTGGAAGTGACGGAGACCGCCGTGGTGAGCGATCCCTTATTGGCCACGGTATCGCTCGAACTGTTACGGGACCACGGCGTGCGCGCAGCGATCGACGATTTCGGCAAGGGCTATTCGAGCCTCACACAATTGAAGCGCCTGCCGATTGATGCGCTCAAAATCGACGGCTCATTCGTGCGCGGCGTGGTGGTGGACCGCGACGATGCGGCGATCGTGCAGGCCATCATCGGCCTGGCCAACAACCTGGGACTTCGCGTGATCGCTGAAGGCCTCGAGACACCGGAGCAATTGGCGTTTCTCATGAGCCACCAATGTGAAGAAGCGCAGGGCTATCTCATCTCACGGCCGCTGCCCGCAGAGGATTTTGCGACAAAGTTTCTGGTGTCGACTGCGTAGATCGCCACTTCGCGCGCATTTCCAGGCATAAATGCCCATGAAGGCGTTCTGGTGGCTCAGAACCTACGGGGTACGTGCGCTATACTCCGGCGAAATTGGTCAATGGCCCATCAGCCGCGCACCTCACCTAACCGGATACTTCCATGCTCGAATTCGTCAATCGTATTCCGATCGGCCAAAAGCTCATCGGCCTCATTGCTGGCCTGCTGTCGATCATGCTTGTCATCGCCGCCTACAGTGAATACGTCACGAAGAAAAGCGGCGAGGAGATCGAGGACCTGACGCAGTACCTGATACCACCCCAGGGCGCGCTGGGGAAAATCGCCACGCACCTGCTCGAACAGCAGGTGCACATAGAGAGAACGTTGCGTCTGGTCGCGGAAGCGAAACCGAACGACGCGCTGGTTGATGCGGAACTCGATGCTTTCCGCACGATATCGACCAAAGTAAAGAAAGAACTCAAAAATATCGAAGACGGACTGACCGAGACATTCAAAAACGTCAACAAGGTCGAGGACGCCATTGCGCTGGCGCGCCTGGAAGCCGCGATTCCGAGACTTGAAAAGGAACACAGGACATTTGAAGCGCAAGTGCTCAAGACAATAGAACAAACGCGCAAGAAGCTGCCGACGGAGACCATATCGGCCCTGGATGAGCTAAAGCGCGAGCAGCAGAATATCGAAGAAATTGTCGAGACGACGCAGACAAATTTCAGCCTCTTTATCGATCAGCAGGCGGCAGTCATCATGGAGCACGAGCGAAAACGCGGCTCGCTGGCGATAGAAAATCTGCTCGTCGCGGTCGCCGCATTCATATTCGGCATCCTGATGGCGGTGATCATAACGCGGCGCATGCTGCTGCCCATTCGCCGCCTCATCGTCAGCACCAACGCGGTAGCCAAAGGCGATCTGTCCGTGGATGTGGAACCAACCACCAAGGATGAGCTTGGCGCACTGACGATTGCGTTTCGCGAGATGACCCAGGGCCTGCGTGAAAAGGAGGCGATCAAGCTAACGTTCAGCCAATACGTCGATCCGCGCATCGTTCGCCATTTACTGGCACCGGGGAGTGCGGATCTGGAAGGGGACCGACGCGACATGACGGTATTTTTCTCCGACATCGTCGATTTCACGTCGATATCCGAGCGCCTCACGCCACAAGCACTGGTGCGCCTGATCAACGCCTATCTTGTGGAGATGTCCAAGCCCATTGCCGCCGGGAGCGGCGTGATCGACAAATTTATCGGCGATGCCATCATGGCCTATTGGGGTGTCCCGTTTGTCAAAGAGGACGAGCACCCCCGTCTTGCGGTCCGCGCCGGGCTGCAGATGTTTGAATTTCTCGACAAATTCCGCGTGCAGATCCCGGAGATTACCGGGTTGCGCACCGGCGCACCGGACATCGACATGCGCATCGGTGTTGCCACCGGTCCGGTATTGATCGGCAATATGGGTTCAAACACAGTGAAAAATTACACCATCATGGGCGACACCGTAAATCTGGCTGCGCGCCTTGAGAGCGCGTGCAGGGAATACGGCATCCGCATGCTTATCAGTGACAGTACGCGCCAGCGCACAGAGAATGATTTCCTGGTGCGCGAGATTGACCTCATTGCCGTGAAAGGCAAGGACGAGCCGACCCGCGTCTTTGAGCCTATTGCCGAAATGGACGCAAGTTCGCCGCTGCTGAAGCAGATGACGGAGCGTTTTTCTACTTCCCTTGCCGCTTACCGTGCGCAACAATGGGACGAAGCGGAAGCTGGTTTCAAGGCTGTGCTTGCAGCACTTCCTGGCGACGGACCGTCTCGGATATTTCTCGAGAGGGTCAGTTTGCTTCGCGCCACGCCGCCGGGCGGCGATTGGAACGGCGTGTGGCGTTTCAACCGCAAATAATGCGCGCCGGGTGAACGCGTGCCCACCCTTGATCTGAACCTGCAATGACGGAGAGCACGACGATGCCTGATGAAGTTGACGACGAGTTTTACCAGCGCGCAGACGAATTCATTGACCTCGCCAACGAGCACGCCCGCACAGCAAAACGCGAAAACGTGAGTGCGTCATTCATGTATTCGTCATCGAGGTTCAATGCCTGGCTCAGTGCGACTGGGTTTTCCTCCGGCGATGAAATGCGCAATGCGAAACAAGCGCGAATCGACCATTTCGTCGAGCAGTACCGCATGATGCTGGAAGAAAACATGAACAGCTACATTGAAAACTTCAACGACTACATGAAACCCAATGCATAGCACGCTGGCACACACAGAGTCACCGATTGTGCTCACGCAAACCGATAAAACGGTGACGTTGCGGGACCTGTGTGACATCCCGTTTGAAAATAGCTTTGTCCATGAACTGCCACCAGACCCTTTGCTGGACAACAACCCGCGTCAGGTGCGCAATGCCAGCTATACCCGCGTCGAGCCGTCGCCCGTGCGCACGCCAAAAATACTGGCGTGGTCGGATGCGGCAGCAGAAATGCTCGGCCTGTCCCCACCTGACTCGCTTACCGGCCCGGTCGCGCAGGTGCTGGGTGGCTCGCGCGTATTGCCCGGGATGGAGCCGTATGCAGCGCGCTACGGCGGGCATCAGTTCGGGCATTGGGCGGGCCAGCTTGGCGACGGCCGCGCCATCACCTTGACCGAGGTGATCTGCCCGGATGGCGTGCGCCGCGAGTTGCAACTCAAGGGGGCCGGCAGAACGCCGTACTCTCGTACCGCGGACGGCCGCGCCGTGCTGCGCTCGTCGGTGCGCGAATTCATGTGCAGCGAAGCGATGCATCATCTGGGTGTACCGACGACGCGCGCACTTAGCCTGGTGGGCACTGGTGAAGCCGTGGTGCGCGACATGTTCTACGACGGCAATGCCGCAGCCGAGCCCGGCGCAGTGGTTTGCCGGGTCGCACCCTCCTTCGTGCGGTTTGGCAACTTCGAAATCCTCGCGGCGCAAAAAGAATTCGATTTATTGAAGCAACTCGCCGACTACATAATCCGCACACATTTTCCCGCGCTTGCGCCAATTCCTGCCCCTGACCTGTATGCCCGATGGTTTGAGGAAATTTGTCGTCGTACCGCAGTGATGGTGGCGCACTGGATGCGGGTCGGCTTTGTGCACGGCGTGATGAACACCGACAACATGTCCATTCTCGGGCTTACGATCGACTACGGGCCCTACGGCTGGCTTGAGGGCTTCGATCCCGACTGGACACCCAACACAACCGATGCAGAAGGTCGCCGCTATCGTTACGGCAACCAGCCGCAGATTGCGCACTGGAATTTGTCTCGCCTCGCCAGCGCCCTGCATCCATTGATCAACGACGAAGCTGCACTGGTGCGGGGGTTAGCCGTGTTTGAATCGACATTCAGCGAGACTGCCCGCCGCATGCTGGCAGACAAACTCGGGTGGGATGCCACCACGCTGCCGGAGGACGAGATCTTGCTGGCTGATTTACTCGGCTTGCTGCAAGAGGTTGAGACGGACATGACGCTGTTCTTTCGGGCATTGGCCGAGGTGCCAATGGGTGACACAGTCGATGACTCAGCGCTGATCGCGCCGATTGCGGAAGCGTTCTACGATCAGGGTTCGCTGGCGGGCGCACCACGCGAACACCTCGTCAACTGGCTGCAAAGGTATCGCCAACGGGTCCGGTGCGATGGGGTGCCTGACGCCGCACGGCGCGCAAAGATGAATCTGGTGAACCCGAAATACGTCCCGCGAAACTACCTGGCACAACAGGCCATCGATGCACTCGCTGCAGGGGACGCGAGCGTATTGAATCGATTGATGAGCGTGTTGCAGCGGCCTTACGACGAACAGCCTGACCAAAATGATCTGGCTGCGCGACGGCCCGAGTGGGCGCGCCACAAAGCGGGATGTTCCGCGCTATCGTGCAGCTCTTGAATCTGCCGCATAAAACAGGCTAGATCGCCGTTTGGTGGGGTTTTCGGAGCAATAATGGCTGGAAACGCCCGTGGATATTGGTGTTTTCAAAAACTGTGGGGCGCCTTGCCTCCGATTTACCGTAGCCGTTCGGCATCGCAGCGCGCACCTGATCGCGCTCTCCAGAGTCTCCACTAAAAACAGCGGATACCGATTTCCCGCTTCATCGCCATGTGCCTATGTGCGCCAACGCACCGACGCTCGATCCGCATTGCGTGCACCGTGTTGGCAGGAGCGTCAAACTAAAAATGATCACCATCCGGGTTGGGGCCGTAACAGCGGCTGTTGAATCGTTGCGCAGTGATGCGCGTCCGGGGCGTCGGCAGCCGTTCCAATGGCCGTGACCGCAATCTCGCATTCGTTGACGTTCAACGATTCTGCTGTTTCCACGCCTCTTCAGTTCTGTGCTCCGCGCGCAATGAACGTCTCAGACGACGCCATCGACTACCTGGGCGGGTCCACGCCGGGCAGCCGTATCGCGGCGATGATCGGTGATTTCGCGATCACGCGCCGGCATCGTAAACCCGGCGATTACCTGTTTCGAGCGGGTGCCGCGTTCCACTTTTTTTATGTCCTCAACTCCGGATTCGCCAAAAGCTGTTACGTGTCGGAGGATGGCCGGGAGCGGACAACCGGTGTCCATTTCCGCGGTGACATTCTCGGCCTCGACGGCGTTGCTACCGGCAGCTACGGATGCGATGCCGTCGCGCTGAATGCCTGCGAGGTACTGGCGATTCCATATGAGACCGTTCTTGCGCGATGCCAGAACAATCCCGACCTGGTGCACGAACTTCACCGGGCATTCAGTGCCGAAATTCGCAACGACCGCGACCTGCTGCTGAGCATGACCAATCTCTCTGCCGATGGCCGGGTAGCCAGCTTTCTGCTCGATGTATCCGTTCGCTCTGCGTCGCGTGGATTCTCCGCGACGCAATTGCAATTACACCTGACGCGCCAGGAAATCGGCAGCATGCTCGGATTGCAACTGGAAACCGTCAGCCGCGCGTTTTCGCATTTTGCCAAACTTGGGCTGATCACGGTATGCCTGCGTGAAATTGTTTTGCTCGACCGCGCGGGATTGCTGGACCTTATCGCAGTGACAGCAGAAATGGAACGTGAGGGCAAGAAAATCAGCGGGAGGAATTTCGTCTGCAAAACACTTGATCCCATCCGGGCCGGTTACCCTCCAGGATGTGATGCGTAACGCTGCCGCGGCTTTCCGCACCCCGATGGCTGAACGTGATCGCGTCTCCGATCTGCCTGGCTCGGCTGGAACCAGTCTCATTTGAAGGTGTATTGCGCGACGATCTTGTCGCGGCGGAGCGATAGGTTATGCGGCGTCATTCCCGAGATTGCCGGCAGTAGCGTGCGCATGGGCTTATACACCGCGTGCCCTGTGCGATAGTCAAAACATAACGATCCACTCACGTGTGAACAAGCATTTGGAATTTGCTCAACGGTCCTGGGTGTTTCGCGAAAGATGAATTGCGGTTCGGCCCCTGTAGGGAGATGGGTTGGCACGCTTTTCGACGACTGAACTGCCGTCGACGCTCGCAAGATCATTTCCGGCGTTATCGTCAGGGGCGCAGTGCCTCTCGGCGGGGCTTCGGCCACACTCAGCATCGGCACTGCGATCATTGCCGCAGAGAAGGACCACAAGGTCAAACGGAATTTTGTGCTCATATTGCAGTTCCTTGTCCATCCCGGTGTCGCCTCGAGAGCAGCGAGAATCCGATTGACCCACCCTAGCAAAAATCGCGGTGAAATGGTGTAGGCACGGGGGCCGCTCAATATACCTACCCAGCTGAATCCGGTGTCGGATATGGACTACAGCTCGGTTCGCTGTCGGTCCAGGCTTCGCGATTTTTACCCGCGCGTCCTACCGCGGATCCCGTGCAAGGCCGATGCTACGAAGATCTTGCGACGACGATCATGGGGTTTCATTGCCGATGAGAGATGTCCGCATGAAATGCTTTTTTATTCCTTTAGTACTCTCGCTTCTCGTCGCTCCAGCGTCGCATGCGGAAGTGACGATCAAATGCGTTGTCGGATCAAGCGTTTCATTTCAGGACACACCGTGCGCCGGGGAAAGTGCCCAAGCCCAATCGCTGCCACCAGACCCAAGTGTCGTCAGTTCCAGCAGAGGAAAATTACAAATTGGCGTATCCGACCTGATGGTCCTCAATAATCGACGATGGGGTACGCCGCAGCGCATTACCCGTAAGCGCGAAGCACGCGTCTGGCACGAATACTGGAATTATGACTCTGGCGCCGACGGCAGGCATCAGTTGCACTTCATCAATGGCAGACTCGCTGATGCCGGGGTGATCCCGCCACCGGTGATCACGTTGGGCATCACACCGGCGGAAATGATCTTGGAGCACGACAACTCCAGATGAAGGTGGCCACTGCGCAACTGCAGTCTTGAACGATTGTCTATTGCACCTTCGCGCCATCACGAAACCAGATCGCAATGCGTTCACGCTCAGCCTCGGTCATTTGCGTGAGATTGCCGATGGGCATATAGCGCGAGGCAACCGTCTCGGCGATCTTCGGTGCGTTCGCAAGAATCTGTTCAGTGGTCTCCAGCATCACGCCTTTTGGCGGCTGGGCGAAGCCAGAGGTGGCCGGCAACGCTGCGTGACAAGTGACACAACGTTCCGCGAGGATTGCTTTCACTTCTGAAAAGCCGACAGGCTTACCAATGGTGGCGCTGGGTGGTTTTGGTGCCAACGCAATGAAGACCATCAATAGCAGCAGCGTTGCGGCGACGACAAACAATGGGCGCTGCTGCCCGCGGTGGCGCAGCACAAAAAACTGACGGATCAACGCCCCTGCTAGCATGATGACGGCAAGAATCGCCCAACCGTGTGGATGGCTGTAAGTCATCGGGTAGTGATTGCTGATCATGATGAACAGCACGGGCAGCGTGAAAAAAGTGTTGTGTACCGAGCGCTGCTTGCCGATACGCCCGGGTGTCGGGTCAGGTTCGCGCCCGGCGCGAATCTCGGCGACCATTTTTTTCTGGCCAGGAATGATCGCGAAAAAAACATTGGCTGCCATGATGGTGCCAAGTACCGCGCCGACGTGTAGAAATGCGGCGCGTGCACTGAAGACCTGAAAGAGTCCCCAATCCAGCGCGATCACAAACAGGAAAAGTGACGCGGCCAGCCACTTTTCATTTGCGTCGAACACTTTGCACATCGCGCTGTAAACGATCCATCCACCGACGATTGCGCCGACGCTGATGCCGATCGCCTGCACCGGCGTCAACACCATCACGCTCTTGTCGATCAGATACGTGGCGGCACCAAACCAATAAATGATTGCCAGCAAACCCATTCCGGAGAGCCAGGTCGTGTAGGCCTCAACTTTCGACCAGTGCAAATTGTTCGAAAGCGTTTCACCCATCGGCCCGCTCAAGTATTTCTGGCTTTGGTACAAGCCGCCACCATGCACCGCCCACAATTCACCGAATACGCCGCGCTTCACGTCTTCAGGTTTAGAAGGCGCAGTCAACGAATTGTCGAGCATGATGAAATAGAACGAAGCACCGATCCACGCGATACCGGCGATCAGGTGCAACCAGCGAACCAGCAGGCTTAGCCACTCGACAACATATGACTCCATTACCAGGTGGCCTTTGCAGGAATGTTTGCGCACCCTTGTTCTGCAGGCTGCGTGGCGCACGCAAGCGCACCGCGTCTTTGCAAGATCTCTGCCGCAACGGCAATGGCAATCGTGGCCGGTTCCTTGCCGTCAATACCAGCCATGCCAATGGGGCAATTCATGTTTGCCAATTGCGCGTGGGGAATACCCCGGTGCAACAATCGCCGTTCAAACTGTCGCCGCTTTGACACCGAGCCGATGAGCCCGAAATAGGCGAAGTCCGCCCGCCTGAAGATGCGCTCGCTCAAGGCCTGGTCGAGTGCATGACTGTGGGTCATCACGAGAAAGTAACTGCCCGCGCTGGCAACATCCACCTCACACTCCGGCGCGTCAGTGCAGACGCATTGCACGTTGGCTGGAACGTCTTTTGGAAACTCTCCTTCGCGACTATCGACCCACGTGATCGTGCAGGAAAGTTCGGACAATACTTTCACAACCGCGCGGCCGACGTGCCCGGCTCCGAAAAGCACCAGGTGAAAATCGGGCGCGGGCACTGCAACTGATTCCGTCCATTCGGCTTCCTCGGCAACAACCTCAAATGCCAAATTCATCACGCCACCGCAGCACTGGCCCAATGTTGCCCCGAGCACAAAGCGGTGCATCACGCGCGCGCTGGTTTCGAGGATCATGTTTCTCGCAATATCGATGGCCTGGAATTCAAGATGTCCACCGCCGATGGTACCGAACACGTTGCCGGCCGTGACGAACATTTTGGTTCCGGTGTCACGCGGCACAGATCCCTTGGTCGCAGAAACGGTGACGACGATAGCAGACTCATTGCGTTGCTTTGCTTCACGAAGAAATGAAGTCAAGCTATTCATCGGAGCCCCAAAAATACGCTGTTCGGGCTGGGTTGCGCAGGTTGGGTTAGACGCGCAGCGTCGTAACCCAACAACGATGGCAATTGCCGAGACCGAGTTGGGTTACGGCTACGCCTAACCCAACCTACGAGTAGCAACCTCATGTCATGCTCGCTGCTGCAAACGCACAGCACCCACCGCCCGCATGATCGACTCGCCTGTTGCAGGCGCATTGAGCGGAGGATTGATCCGGTAATCCGCCACGCTTGCAATCGCATCGCGAATCGCAAAGAACACCGAGAACGCCAGCAGCAGTGGCGGCTCGCCGACGGCTTTGGAGCGAAGGATGGTGTCTTCCACGTTTGCATTCTTGTACAACGCCGCGCGGAAATCAGCGGGACAATCATTCACGGCGGGAATCTTGTAGGTAGACGGCGCGTGCGTCATCAGTTTACCGTCTTTATTCCACCAAAGCTCTTCCGTCGTCAGCCAGCCCGCACCCTGGATAAACGCACCTTCCACCTGACCCAGATCGATCGCAGGGTTAATCGAATTGCCTGCGTCATGCAGCAGATCCACACGCAGATACTTCCACTCGCCGGTGAGCGTATCGACGATCACTTCGGATACCGCCGCGCCGTAGGCAAAATAAAAGAAGGGGCGCCCGGTAAGCGTATTGCGATCCCAGTGAAGTTTTGGCGTGGCGTAAAAGCCATCGGACCAGAGCTGTACCCTGGCGTGGTTGGCGCGCAGCACCAATTCGGCAAACGTCAAGGTGTTGCCGTTTGCAGAAACCGTATCGTTGGCAAACACGACTTCCTCAATCTTGCCTCCAAATACCGTCGTGGCAAATTCGGCGAGCCGCGTTTTGATTTGCCTCGCGGCGTCCTGGCCGGCTTTGCCGTTAAGGTCGCTGCCGGTCGATGCGGCCGTCGCGGAGGTATTGGGCACTTTGCTGGTATCGGTGGCGGTGCAGCGGACGTGATGCAGGCTGATGCCAAGTTCTGCCGCGACCACTTGTGCCACCTTGGTGTTGAGCCCCTGCCCCATCTCCGTGCCGCCGTGATTCACCAGCACCGAGCCATCGGTGTAGATGTGCACCAGCGCGCCCGCCTGATTGTAGTGAACCATGTTGAACGAGATACCAAATTTTACCGGTGTGAGTGCCAGCCCTTTCTTGAGCACGGGACTTTTTGCATTGAAGTCTCGTACCGCCGTGCGACGTTTGCGATAGTCGCTGCTGGCCTCCAATTCGGCGACTAGTTCGTGAATGACGTTGTCTTCCACCGTCATGCCGTAGTGGGTGGTATTGCGTTCCGTTCTGCCGTAGAAATTCAACTTGCGAACGTCAAGCGGGTCTTTGTTTACTTCGCGCGCGATATTGTCGATGATGTTTTCCATCGCAATCGCACCTTGCGGGCCACCAAAACCACGAAAGGCCGTGTTCGACTGGGTGTTGGTTTTGCCTGCCATCGCGCGCACATCGACGTCGCTCAGATAGTAGGCATTGTCGATGTGACAGAGCGCGCGTGCTGCGACCGGCCCGGACAAGTCGGCGGAAAATCCGGCGCGCATGACCATCTCGATCTTGACACCGCGAATAAGCCCCTCATCATCAAAGCCGACCTCGTAATCGTATTCAAAGCAGTGGCGCTTGCCGGTGATCATCATGTCGTCGTCGCGATCCAGACGCAGCTTCACCGGGCGATTGAGTTGTCTCGCCGCGATGGCAGCGACGCAGGCAAACAACGCCGACTGCGATTCCTTGCCGCCAAATCCGCCACCCATGCGCCGCACTTCGATGACAACCTGATTCGATTGCAGGTTCAGCGCATGCGCAACCATGTGCTGCATTTCGGTTGGGTGCTGGGTGGAGCACCAGACGTGCATGCCTGCGTTTTCTTTTGGCACGGCGTAGGAAATCTGGCCTTCCAGATAAAACTGCTCCTGCCCGCCAACCGAAAACGTGCCTTTAAGCCGCCGTGGTGCTGCTTCCATCGCTGCCGCAGGCGCACCACGCACACGATGAATCGGCGGTAGCACAAAAGACTGTTGCGCTTTTGCTTCCCGCGGCGACATCACCGCCGGCAGATCGTCGTATTCAACCTTGGCGAGGCGTGCGGCACGGCGCGCGGCGATCACGGTTTCAGCGACGACCGCGAACATGGGCTGGCCGACGTACTGCACCACACCATCGGCGAGAATCGGGTCGTCGTGAATGATCGGGCCGCAGTCGTTTCTGCCGGGAATGTCGCGTGTTGTCAGTACCGTCACGACGCCGGCCGCCGCATGAACTTTGGACAAATCGATCGACCTGATGCGCGCATGGGTGCGCTCGCTTAGCCCGAGCGCTGCGTACAGCGTTCCGTACAACTCGGGAATATCGTCGATATAGACGGCCTCGCCGGATACATGCAGATGCGCGGATTCATGCGGCTTCGCACTCATGCGAACACGCTGACGCTGGTGGCAGAGAGCGGCTCGACCATGCGAGTCTCAAGATAGAAGCGATAGAGCAGGTTTTGCGCCGTACTCAGGCGGTATTCGCTGCTGGCACGCATATCCGAGAGCGGCACGTAGTCAATCGCGAGTGCCGCCATCGCTGCCCGCGCGGTGGCCTCGTTCCACTGTTTGCCGTTCATCGCCGCTTCCGTCAATGCGGCACGCCTGGGTGTCGCCGCCATCCCGCCAAACGCGACGCGGGCGTCGGTTATCCGGCCGTCAACGAGCAGAAATGAAAACGCCGCGCACACCGCAGAAATGTCGGAATCGAATCGCTTCGATACTTTGTAGGTACGAAATTGCCGTCCCGATTTTGGCAACGGGATTTCGATTGCCGTCAGCACCTCGTTGGGCGCGATGGCGTTTTTCATATATGTGATGTAGAGGTCTTCGAGCGCCAGCTGGCGGGTACCAGCAACACTCGCGAGGGTGACCAATGCACCCAGCACAATCAGCGCGGGCATGCTGTCGCCGATGGGCGAGCCATTTGCCACATTGCCACCCAGCGTGCCGGCATTGCGTATCGGTTGCGAGGCGAAACGCTCCCACATCTCGTTCATCCCAGGGTAGATTTCCCTGAGCGCTTCATAGGTATCGGACAATGACACGGCGGCACCGATGGTCAGCATCGTTGCGTTGGCCTGGATGGTTTTGAGTTCGGCGACTTCGCCGATAAAGATGATGTCGCCCGGATCGCGAAACTGCTTGTTCACCCACAAGCCGACATCGGTACTGCCGGCCAGAACGGTCGCTTTGGGATGGGTGGCGCGAAGTTGCAACAGTTCGGCGAGAGAATTGGGCGCAAAAAAATGCTGCCCCTTATATTCGATCGACAGCGCCGATTCGCGTTTGATCGCAAGGAGGTTCTCCCGCAATGCGTCGCGGTGAAAATCGACTATCGGCAGATCGAACATTTTTGCACCCGCCTCGATGATCGGTCGATAGCCGGTGCAACGGCACAGATTTCCCGTCAGGGCACTGCGAATTTCCGATTCTTCCGGACGGCTGTCGTTTACGCCACTTTTCGTATGTTGCAGATACATGCCCCAAAGCGACATCACAAAACCGGGTGTGCAAAAACCGCATTGCGAGCCGTGACATTCCACCATTGCTTCCTGCACTGGGTGCAGTGTGCCGTCCTCCCGACGCAAATCCTCCACGGTGAACAAGGCTTTGCCATCCAGCGTCGGCAAAAACTGGATACAGGAATTGACGGCCTTCATCCTGACCTGTCCATCGCACAGCTCCCCCATCACGACTGTACACGCGCCACAATCACCCTCCGCACAGCCCTCTTTGGTACCGGGGCGACCGAGGCTTTCGCGCAGGTGGGCGAGTACGGTTCGTGTCGGCTCAATAGCATCCACCGAGACAATTTTTCCGCCAAGAATAAAGCGTATCTGACTGCGAGCCATTTCAGGTTGCGTCGCCATCCTCAGCTTCCGCGGTAGGTCGAATAGCTCCACGGCGAAACCAGCAATGGAACGTGGTAGTGCTGGCTGTCATCGGCGATACCGACGCGGAGCACCACGTCGCCAACAAACGGTGGCGCTGGCAATATTTGTCCGCTTTCGGCAAAGTATTCGCTGAGGCTGAAGACCAATTCATACACGCCAACCGTCAACGCATCGCCTTCGAGTAACGGCTCGTCGCAACGACCGTTCTGGTTGGTCACCACGCTGTGGAGGCGTTGCCGCACCGCATTGTCCCCGGTGCCTTCAACGCGGTAGACAGAGATGGGGATACCTGCACCCGGCAGGCCCAGCGCGGTATTTAGCACATGTGTCGTGAGTCGGCCCATTATTCACATTCCATAGATTTTGCTGTCATGGGCTGAATGATAATCCCAGAATCGGCAGTTTCCGTTGGCAGGAGACCGCAGGTTAACAATTGCCGCGAACCCGACCACGAACAAATTGAGCGATTTCCGGCGGTCCTGGCTTCGGTCGATCAACAATCCCGATTGCCAGCGCATAATGTAATTTCAACGGTCAATTAAATTTACACTTCGTATTCGAACCTCCGACCCGAAAAATTGCCATATCGAGAACGTGAGTCATGATCGAACCCGCCAAAGCTGTAAACGAAGACGCGAGACTTGCCGCATTGCGCGCGATGAATATCCTCGACACCCCGCCCGAGGATTACCTCGACCGTATCGCCAAAATTTCGGCGCAGATGTTCGGCGTACCGATCGCGCTGATTTCGCTCGTGGACGAGAAGCGTCAGTGGTTCAAGGCACGGCATGGCCTGGAAGTCTGCGAGACGCCGCGGGAGATTTCGTTTTGCGGCCACGCCATTCTTGAGCCAGGCACCTTCTGCGTGCCGGATGCGCGACTGGATCCGCGATTCGCCGATAACCCGCTGGTCACCGGCGAGCCACACGTCCGTTTTTACGCGGGTAAGCCGATTCGTGCGCCTGGCGGTGAAGCGATTGGCACGCTGTGCCTGATCGATACCAAGCCGCGCCAATTGAGTGATGCGGATCGCAATCTGCTGGCCGCGCTGGCGAAGTGCATTGAGCAGATGTTCGCCCTGCGGCAGAGTGTATCCGCGGCTGCATCCGGCAAACGCTTGTGGACGGCAGTGCTGGTGACGGCAATGGCTGCGGGGCTATTCGAGTTTTTTTCATCGCAGTTGTTTTTCATTCCCAATCCGCCCGCCATACTCATCGCTACGGTCGTGTTTGCCGCGTTCCACGCCGGGATGCGCGCCGGACTGATCAGCGCCGTGATCGCCACGCTGTATTTTGCGCATTTCTTCTCCATTCCCGGACAGCCATTTAGTTACACGGCGGATAACCTGATGCGTGTGTTGGTCTGGGCGGTTGCGACGCCCGCCATTGCCGTCATGGTCGGGATTCTGCAACGCCGTTCCGCTCACTTGTTACAGCGGGAGAAAGTCAACAGCATCCTGACGACGCATCTGGCGGACCGTGCGGCCTCGGTCGTCGAACTACGCCGATTAAATGACCAGATTCGCATGGTGATCGATAACGCACCCACCCACATCGCGTACTACGACGAAAACTGGCGCTGCCGTTACAGCAATGCGCCTTACGCCAAATGGTTCGGCCTGGATGCGCAGCAGATTGTTGGCAAAAATCCCCGCGAAATTACCGGGGACGCGATGTTTGCCGAGCTTGAGCCGTTTCTGCGGCGTGTCGCGGCTGGCGAAAAAGTCGAGTACCAGGCATCGAGGAAGCCTGCGGATGGACGACTGCGAACGATCGAAGTGACACTGGCGCCGCACCTCGATGAAGACCGGCGATTCATTGGCTGCTACGCCTTTTTCAACGACATCACTGAAAAGGTGCAAGCCGAAGCTGCCTTGCGAAAGAAGAGCGAAGAAATCGAGAGGATTATCGAGACCATGGCCCAGGGCCTCGTGATGTTCGACAGCGAGGGGATATTCGTCCGAATGAACTCAGCCGCCGAGGCCCTCACCGGCGTTTCGCGCGAGCAGGTCCTCGGGCTGCGCCACGATCAGTCGCCCTGGAAGCTGATACGCGACGATCATCGGGAAATCGCCGTCGGCGACCGTCCCTTCGAACGGCTTCGGCGTGGCGAGGATCGCATCGAGGGATTCGACATCGATCTCGCCATGCCCGATGGCCGCCGCCGCTCGCTGCTCATGAGTTCTGCGGCGTTACGCGACGCGGATGGGCGCTTTCTCGGCTCGGTGACGACTTACGTCGACGTGACCGAACGCAAGACGGCGGAGGCCGCACTGGAACGGGGGAGTGCCGAGCTCGCGAACTTGATCGAAACGATGGCCGAAGGAGTGACTATGTTTGATCGCGACGGCCGTTACATCCTGATCAACGCGGCCGCCGAGCGCGTCTTCGATGCGCCCCGGGAACAAATCATCGGTCGGCACATCGACGAAGTGCCATGGATGCGCGTGCACACCGACGGCACGGCGATCAGCACCGAAGAAACGCCTTTGGAACGGCTGCGGCGAGGCGAGGAACGCGTCATTGGCTGGGAGGTCGATATCCTGCTGCCCGACGGTCGGCGTCATTCGCTCGATCTCAATTCCGTGGCGCGGCGCGACGCCGAAGGCACCTTCAGCGGCATGATTTCGACCTTTTCGGACGTTACCGCGAGGAAGAGTGCCGAGGTAACCGCGCGCCGTGCGCAGGAGCGTCTGGAGCGAGCCCTCGACGCCTCGGGCCTCGCGCTGTTCGAGCTTGACGTGACGACCGGCAACGTCTACCTGAGCGAGGGATGGGCACAGATCATCGGATCAGAGCCGGGTGAGACGCACACGACTGTCGGTGAGCTGATGGAACTCATCCACGCTGACGAGCGCGAGATGATGTGGAAGTTCGCCATGGATACGATCTCGGGAAAGCGCGAGGGCTACGATGTCGAGCACCGGGTATGCCGCCGCGACGGCCAATGGGTATGGATCCTGAGCCGCAGCCGCGTCGTCGAACGCGACGCATCGGGCCGCTCCTTACGAATGGCAGGCACCAATGTGGATATCACCGAACGCAAGCACAACGAGCAGCGCCTGCATTATCTCGCCACGCGCGATACGCTCACGGATCTCGCCAATCGTGCCCTGTTTGGCGACGATCTGCAAAAAGCCGTCGCAGACGCCGCAAAGCGTCCGGGTCGAGTCGCCCTGATCTCAATCGGTCTCGACCGATTCACCAACGTCAACGACTCACTTGGGCAGCGCGCCGGCGACATTGTCCTCAAGTGCGTGGCGGATCGGCTCAAAGCTGCGATCGGCAGCGGGAACAACTTGGCGCGCCCCGGGGGCGACGAATTCCTTGTGCTTATGCCAAAGTTCAAGTCTTCGCACGAGGTGGCGGGCACCGCGTCACATATCCTCGCCGCGATCTCCCAGCCGATTTCGGTTGACGGGCGCGAACTGGTGGTCTCGGCAAGCATCGGTATTGCGGTTTTTCCGGACGACGGGGACTCCGCCGGACTACTGCTGCGCAACGCCGATATCGCGCTGCACAGTGCCAAAAACACGGGAGGCGACAACATGCAGTTCTTTGCCGAGCGGATGAACGTCGCCGCGCGCAACCGGCAGGAAACCGAGGCAGAGTTGCGTCTGGCCATTGCGCGCGACGAATTCATCCTTCACTACCAGCCGCAGATTGAGCTGGCCACTGGCGCGCTCATCGGTTTCGAGGCGCTGGTGCGGTGGCAGCATCCGCAGCGTGGACTGGTACCGCCGGGCGAATTCATTCCGATTGCCGAGTCCACCGGACTCATCGTCGTGATTGGGGAGCAGGTACTGAGAAAGGCATGCAGTCAGGCTTCGCTCTGGCAGCGACTCGGCGCTGCCCCGCTGCGTATGGCGGTTAACGTGACTGCGCGCCAGTTCCGCCAGAAGGGATTCGTCAAGCTCATGCAGGCCGCACTCGCCTCCGCGCAACTCGATCCGCGGTTCCTCGAGCTTGAGATCACCGAGGATGCACTCATGGAGCACGGATCCGATACCCTCGCGACGCTAGACGCCATCGGCAAGCTGGGCGTGCAACTTGCGATCGACGACTTCGGCACCGGCTATTCGAGCCTGAGCTACCTGAAACGGCTGCCGATCGATACAGTGAAGATTGACCAGTCGTTCGTCGCCGATCTGCCGGGCGATCCGGACGCGGGTGCCATCGTCGGCGCAATCATCGCTCTGGGCCATAACCTCGGACTCAAGGTTCTCGCAGAAGGCGTCGAAACCAGGGCGCAATTCGAGTATCTGCGCGACCACGGTTGCGATCACGCTCAAGGGTACTTTTTTGGCCGACCGCAGTCGCCGGAACTGCTGTCGGTCGGCGCTGGCGGCAATGTCGTGCCGCTTCGTAGCGGCACCGCATGATATTGGTACCCGGCGGCTAAGGCCGTGCAAGAAAGACCGAAACGACGAGGGTGAAAAATATCCCGTCCCGGTCGTTTGGTAAGATGTAAAACCCCAGGAGGAAAAATCATGAAGCTCAATAACTTGATGTTGCCGTTCATCGCCGCGTCCCTCGTGATAAGCG
>JANYHZ010000070.1 GCA_025362135.1 Betaproteobacteria bacterium
AATCCACTGGCCATGGCGAGAGCGCAGCTTGATGTACCTCTCGACAAACGTGAAATTGGCGGGCTGGGCATACATCTGACGAATGAGCTGACCAGCGCTTCCGACTACGCGTATCTGTATGGCCGCAATCGATTGCGGCTGCTCTTGCGCACGCAGAATGTCGCCTGACAATGAAACACTAGCATCGGCGCGCCCTGACAGATACTTTGTGTCTGGAAAGCCCGCCAGTGCTGGCGTTTCAGTTGCATGTTCAGATCGCCTGCCGCGTCGCCTGCTTGCGTTCGTACATTTCCTTGTCTGCAGCAGCCAGCAACGAGGAAACGTCCGGCCCAGAATCCGGATATATCGCCAATCCGATTGATGCGCTGACGAATATATTCGCGGCAACGTCGGCCGGGAGCGACGTCAATGGCTCCGTCATTCGCTGCTCGATTTTTTCCCGCACCCGCTGCACAGCGGAGGCATTTTCTATCTCGCTCAGGAGCACGACAAATTCATCACCGCCGTAGCGACCGACAATATCGCCGGAACGCAGCGCGTGCTTGAGTCGATTGGCCAATTCTGCGAGAACAATGTCACCCGTCTGATGCCCCAATTGATCGTTCACCCGTTTGAAGTGATCAAGATCCACAAACAGCACTGAAAAGCTCGTGCTGCGCAGACCGGAACGATGCTCCTCGATACGCCGTGTCACCTGCTTCTCGAACGTTTCGCGATTGAACACGCCGGTCAGCTTGTCTGTTTGCAGACTCAAATGCATCACTTCGAAATTGCGCGCGAGTTCCCCCAATTCATCCTTGCGGGCGATTCCGACCGGCATGAACAAATGCCCCTCGCCCAGGCGCCGTGCAGCCGTAGACAACAGACGCAGATCGTGCGATACCCAGTTGAGTACCCACAATCCGAGTGCAATCGCGAGCAGCGCCGCAATGATCGCGACCGTCGCTGTGCGCGTGACGTTCTCGGTGACGCCGACCATAAAGTCACTTCGCGGCACGGCGACCACGGTAATCCACTCGAGGCCCGCATCATCCCGAATGACGTTCACCGACGCATAAATTCGTCCCGCCGGGCCATCGAAGGCGCGCGATTGTGGCTGGCCGTTCCTGAGGCCCAGCTTGAACATATCCGCAACTTCCGCGTAGGTGGCACGCACCAGTGTGTTGCCACTCTGAGAGGCGTTCAGACGTGTCTGCTGGCCGTTGGACAAGCGTGTGGAATCGTCTGACGAGGACGCGATGAGGTCACCATTTTGTTCCGCGACGAACGCAACGCCATTCTGCGAAACCCGCAGGGCGCGAACAAAATCGTTGAGCATTTTCAGCGACACATCGGTCGCTGCAACGCCCTCGATTTGCCCATTCGCGTCGAACAAGGGCTTCGTCCGGGTCGCAACCAATTCCCCGGTACGGGTGTCGACGTAGATGGGCGACCACGCCGATTTTTTTGCCTCGAGCGCACGCTGATACCACGGGCGCTGGCGGGGGTCATAAAGTCTCGATTCGATGATCGCTTTTTCCAGCGGTGCATCGAGTCCTGCGAAGCGCTGCATGCCGCGTGGCGTGGTAACGGAGTGTCCAGAGCGCCATTGCCCGCTGCCGTCCGCATTCTTGACTACCCCGGCAAACTGACCGCGCCGATTGCCATAATAGACATAGTTATTCGGGTCGGGATTGAGCGAGGCGGCGATCCACAGACGATTACGCAGCGTATCGCTTTCGGCTTCCATTGAAACAGGTGCCTTGAGCCCGTCTGGAAATGCCGCGTCCAGCGCCACTCTGGAGCCCACCAGATGCCGGTCAACCGCCTGACTGATGCGGCTTGACCATATCGCGTAACAATTCCTCCGATACGGTCGATACTGCCTGGCTGCCCGCGACGTACGAAAAGCCACCGATAATGGCCGCGACCGAAAGCGTCAGCGCCACATAGGGAACGGTGAGTACTTGTCGAAGCGAAAGGTGGGTCCGGGGCATGTAAGCTTTTTCCTTGGGGCTCGTGTTGGCGATGGTCTTGCAAAATGCCGAGCCGCGCGCCTCCCAACCAGCCGAGCATGATACCTACGTGGCGAGGTTATGGAATGTGCGTCAATTGCGCCCAGATTGCCGTCACTCGTTCGAGATTGTCACCGCACTGGCGCCGGCATCAGAGCCCGGCATTCGCTGCGGCTGATCGATCCAGTAGCGCTGGCTTTGCTGACGGAACGTTGACATCAAAGGCTTGCCCTTCGCGTCCGGCGAAAACTTGAGCGTAATCGCACCCAGAAAGTCGGTTCGGTAGATTGGCATCTTGCGGGCGGTATAACGCTCCATCACCGCACCATTCGGATGCCGAAAACGGCTCAGATACCCCACCGGAACCAGCGCCATTGTTGGCGATACCGCATCGATGAACGTATCCGTGGATGAGGTGCGGCTACCGTGGTGGGGCACCACCATCACATCGGATTTGAGCACCGTTGGCTCGTCCCTGAATCGCTCGACCAGTTGATTCTCGGACTGCTTCTCGATGTCCGCCGTCATCAAAATGCTGCCGCCCGGCGCGGTGATCTTCAGCGTGCAGCCAAGGTTATTTGTCTTGACGCCTTTGATGTCGTAGGCCTCTTTGGCAGGATGAATAATGTCGAAATCCACACCATCCCAATGCCAGCTATCACCGCCGCCTTCCATCCATTCGCAGCGCATCACTTCAGCAGCTCCGCGCAAAATCTCGCTTTTTTCATCCATCGAAGTCAGCACCCATTTTGGTCTGCGCATGTCGATGATCGATTTGGCACCACCCGAATGGTCTTCGTCGGCATGGGAGACGATGAGTGCGTCGAGCACGCGTATGCCCTCCCCGCGCAGATACGGCGCAATAATGCGATTTCCCGAGTCGGCATCCGGATTCCAGCGCGGCCCGGTGTCATAGACCAACGCATGTTTGGCGGTGCGCACCACCGTCGCCAGGCCCTGCCCGACATCCAGCAGCGTAACCCACAACTCGCCCTCTTTCGGCGAAGGCGGCAGCACCATGAACATCGGCAACATCGCTGCAGCCCCCACCCATCGCATCGCCGCACCACGCGGCAAGAGCAGCCACACCACGCCGACCATGGCCAACACTGCAGTCCAGCGCACCGGCGCATGCGACTGCCACACCGCATTGGGCAATTCACTCAGAAAGGCGAGTGCCGCATAGCACCACGACATTACCAGATGCGCCAATTGGAGAATGAAGTCGAAGGGCAGCAAGGCACCGGCCAGCGTGATCGGCACGACAATCAGACTGACCACAGGGATGGCGAACGCATTCGCCACAGGCGAAATAATGGAAACCTCCTGGAACAACACCAGCGTGACAGGCAACAATCCCAGCGTGACGGCGATTTGGGTATTCACCGCGCCTGCGACGGCACCCACCTGGCCGGTGCGAAGTGCGGTGACATAGAAAATCATCGCCACGCAGCCAAACGACAACCAGAAGCCCGGCGCGAGCCCGGCCCAGGGATCGAGCAACAACACCGCCAGCAAGGCCCAGGCAAGAATGCGTGAAGCCGACATGCCACGACCGAACCACAGCGCGGCGGCAATTGCGGCAAGCATGAAAAACGTACGCTGCGTGGGAACAGAGAATCCGGCGATCAACGCATACGCAAGTGCCGCGAGTGCGCCGTCAAGTGCAGCAGCACGTTGAGCGGGCAGGCGCAGCGCCAGCGCGGGTACGCGCGACCAGAGTCGAAAGGCAAGCCAATAGAGAAGCGAGGCGACCATGGTGATATGCAAACCCGATATCGACATCAAATGTCCGGTGCCGGTACGCCAAAATACTTTCCATTGCTCTGCCGGAATGGCACTTTGCTCGCCGATGGCGAGCGCAATCAACACGCCGCGATAGGGATCGTCCTTCAATGCAATCAACATGCGCTCCCGCAGCGCCAACCGCAGTCGGTCTACCTGATACATCAGCCCGCTCGCGTTATCGGCCTGTTTCGTATTCACGCCCTTTACGCGGATGTATCCTGTCGCCCGGATGTTGCGCTCCAGTGCCCACGCTTCAAAATCAAAACCGTGCGGATTCATCGTCCCGTGCGGGCGTTTCAACCGGACGGTGAGATGCCATCTTTCCCCGGGTGTCAGTGCCGGTGGCGGCGTCACTTCCGCTGTTTTTCGATTGGTTTCGAGATACCAGGTAAGCGAAATGTGGGAGGGCACAACTGCGAACTCGTTTTTGGCATCTGCAACGATTTTTTCAACGTCGAACTCGAATCGCGTCCCACGCTCGGTCAATTGCGGCAGGCTCGCGATGGCACCAATGATCTCGATGTCTTTGGCTTCCGACGCAGGCGGCAGCGAATCTGCCATGCGTGTTTCGGCGCGCCATTGCGCCCAGCCGAAGCCGAGTCCTGCGCCACCGGCAAGCGCGAAAAATGCGGCAAGCACGAGAACGATAAACTGGCGTCGTTGTCCGAGTAACCATGCGCACATTGTCACAGCCAGCCCGATGGCCGCGAAGTAAATGGCAGGATATTGCGGCAACGCTGTCTGCATTTGCAGAGCGCTTACACCGATCAGAAACCCAAGAATAAAGAGACGCAAGGCAAAATTTCTTGAAAAGTAAATGGCTGCCGCAATGCGTGCAGAATGATCGGGTAGTCACCATCGTGTTGCGGCGTTCGTGCCCCTCGCGGCGTACAACGCATCGTATCGTCCAAACGACGACCCGCAATTTGAATTTTATTTGCGAGGGCAACAAATGAAACGCTACTTGCGCGAAAATTTGCCCAAGGCCAGCAGCATTACCGGGAACAAGTATCTGCGTTTTCTCACGCCGTGGCTGGGACATCCGCGGCTTTGGCACATGCACAGGCGCTCGGTGGCGCTGGGTGTCGCGATCGGCCTGGTGACGGGCCTGATTCCCGGACCGGTGCAAATGCTGCTTGCAGTCATGGTCGCCATCCCCTTGCGGGCAAACGTCATTGTTGCCTGCGCCACCACGTTGTACACCAATCCGTTTACCTTTATCCCGCTCTACATGCTGGCCTACTCGATGGGCGCGTTTGTAACGGGGGAGCCAATGCAGAACGTGATGCCTCCCGAGCTTTCCGTTTCGTGGCAGGAATTCTGGAAAGTGGTGCCGCTCATGTTCGACTGGATGTTCTCGCTCGGACGAACATTGCTGATTGGACTGGCCATCCAGTGCACGATTTTTGCCATCGGCGGCTACGTCGCCACGATGGTTCTTTGGCGTTGTATAGTTTCCAGAATGTGGACCCGCCGCAGACTAAAAAAACCTATACACACATGACACCCGACTACTGGAATGAAGCCTGCGCTGCCCTGGCAAAACGCGACAAGGTGATGAAAAAACTCATCAAGGACTACCCGGAAGCGCAACTGCGTACACGTGGCGACCCGTTCCAGACGCTGGCTAGGGCGATTGTCGGCCAGCAGATTTCCGTCAAGGCCGCACAGTCAGTCTGGAACAAAACGGCGGCCGTGGTCGGCACGATCAGCCCGAAAAACATGCTCGCAGCAACACCGGAGGACCTTCGCGCTGCAGGGAATTCCCGCCAGAAAATCGCCTATATGCAGGATCTCGCCGCGCACTTTGCTGACGGTCGCATCAAACCAAAGCGCTGGCACACAATGGCCGACGATGACGTGATCGCGGAACTGGTGGAAGTGAAGGGTATCGGCATCTGGACGGCCGAAATGTTCCTGATCTTTTACCTCATGCGGCCCAACATCTGGCCCATCGACGACATCGGCGTCATACGCGCCGTAGAGAAGCACTACCACGAAGGCGACCGGCTCGAAAAGGCGGAGGTGCAGTGGTATTTCGAACGCTTCTCACCTTGGTGCACGGTGGCGACCTGGTATTTGTGGCGCAGCCTCGATCCGATTCCTGTCGAGTATTGATGCCTGCAGCACTTTACGAACGGGTCTGGGCTGCGGTCAAGCGTATTCCACACGGAAGAGTTGCGACCTACGGCCAGATCGCTGCATTGGTGGGCATGCCAAGACACGCAAGGCAAGCGGGTTATGCCCTGGCGGCGACACCTGAAAACAAAAAAATTCCGTGGCACCGCGTCATCAATGCACAAGGCAAAATCAGTTTGCGTTTGAAGCATTGGAACAGCGGCAGCGATGAATTCCAGCGAATTCTGCTTGAGGCCGAAGGCGTTAAGTTTGATAGCAGTGGCCGCGTCGACTTGAAGTGCTTTCGGTGGCAGCCAACGCTTGCGCTCGAAAAAAGACTAAACTCTAACGCTGGCGGGGTCATTCAGCCATTTCTGCCCGGAAAAGCGCGCCAGATCTAGAGTTTCACCTGCAATCCGAAAATTTAGCGCAACGCGCCATCAGTCAGCGTCAATGTGCGCTGCATCTTCGCAGCCAGCGTCGGGTCGTGCGTCACCATCACCAGCGCAGTCTTGTATTTGGCGTTGAGCTCAAGAATCAACGCAAACACTTGATCAGCCGTCCCTCGATCAAGATTGCCAGTTGGTTCATCAGCAAGCACGCATGCAGGATGTGTGACCAGCGCCCTGGCAACTGCCACGCGCTGGCGCTCCCCGCCGGAAAGTTCACCCGGCTTGTGCGTGAGGCGATGGGCAAGGCCCACTTCACCGAGAATGATGGCAGCGCGTTCCTTTGCATTCACGGTCGTTTCGCCGCGAATGGCAAGTGGAATGGCCACATTTTCCAGCGCGGTGAACTCGGGCAGCAGATGGTGGAACTGGTAGACGAACCCCAGCGCGCGATTGCGCAACTTCCCTTGCTCCAGCGCCGACAGCTTGTCAATGCGCTGCCCCATAACGTCTACTTCTCCGCTGGACGGCGCATCCAGTCCGCCAAGAATGTGCAACAAGGTACTTTTGCCCGAGCCGGACGCGCCGATGATGGCGATGGCTTCGCCTTCGTTCACCTGCAACTCAACATTTTTCAACACGTGGACAGGCGCGTTTCCCTGCTGAAAAGTCTTCGACACGCCGCGACAGTTGATAACCGGGCTACTCATAGCGAAGCGCCTCCGCCGGGTTCACCCTGGAAGCCCGCCAGCTCGGATAGAGCGTAGCGGCCAGCGAAAGCGACAATGCGATCACCACCGTCGTCCAGACATCTTTCCACCTGAGGTCGGACGGCAGTTCAGTCAGGAAGTAGACCTCGGGGCTCAACACTTTGAAGCCGGCAACGCGCTCAATGAATGGCACCACCACATCTATATTGACCGCGAGCAGCACACCCGCCACCACGCCGATAAGCGTACCGATCACGCCGATGACCGCACCCTGCACGACGAATATCTTCATGATCATCCCGGGCGAGGCACCGAGGGTGCGGAGTATGGCGATGTCAGGATGTTTGTCGGTGACCACCATGACGAGTGTCGAAACCAGATTAAACGCGGCGACAGCGATGATGAGCGCAAGAATGATAAACATCATGCGCTTCTCGATTTCCACCGCCTGAAAATAGACCTCATTCTGTTTTGTCCAATCGGTCACATATCCATCAATCCGCAATGTGTCGCCAAGCGTACGTGAAACGCTGCGCGCGCGGTCGGTATCCCTGAGTTTCAATCGGATGCCGCTGACGTTCTCGTCCAGACGGAACAACACTTGCGCGTCTTTCATGTGAATCAGCGCGAGCGTGGAGTCGTATTCGTAGTGGCCGGAACTGAAAATGCCCGACACTGTAAAGCTGCGCAACCGCGGCACCATGCCGGCTGGCGTAACGCTGCCCTGCGGTGTAATCAGTTGCAATCTGGTGCCGACTTTTACACCGAGCTGCCGTGCCAGGTCGGCCCCGAGGATAATGTTGTATTCACCCGCAACCAGCGATGTGATCTGCCCCACGCGCATGTCCCGCCCCAGATCGGCGACCGAATTTTCATCAGTCGGGATGATGCCGCGCACCATCGCACCGCGCACGTTTGAAGAATACGCGAGCAAGCCCTGTCCATTGACAAAGGGTGCTGTGCCGACAACGTCTGGATTCTTTGCGGCCAGCTCACGTACGGATTGCCACTGCGCGAGACCTCCTTCTGCGCCCATGATTTGCACGTGTGAGGAGACGCCGAGAATGCGCGCCCTGACTTCTTTCTGAAACCCGTTCATCACCGACATCACCGTAATGAGTGCAGCAATGCCCAAGGCGATACCGAGCATGGATGCGAGTGAAATGAATGAGATGTAGTGATTCTGGCGTTTTGCGCGCGTGTAGCGCAGGCCAATGAAAAGCGAAAGAGGTTGCAAGATGTAGCGAGCCAGGGGATTGCGGTGGCCCGATGATAAACTACTTTCCAGACCTTCCCCGCTATGAAATTCGACGTATTTCTCCCTTTCCTGCTCGTTTCGCCTGACTGGTTTGCTGATTCTCCGCCGCCTCGCTTGCCTGCAATCGAGACGCTGCTGATGTTTGGCCGCACGCAATTGGATGCACAGTGGCCAGAGTGCCTTTTGAGCAGATTTGAGGCGACAGGCGGGATTGCCGCGATTTCTGCGCATGGCGACGGCATCGATTGTGGCAGCGGAGGCTGGATGTTTGCCGAGCCTGCGCACTTTCAGGCTGATCGCGATTCAGTCCATCTATTTCCAGCATCGTATCTGGATATCACGACCGCTGAAGCGGCGCTGTTGATCGATGCGCTCAATGCCAATTTTGCCGATAGAGGCTTGGTGTTTTCCTGCGGTGCCTCAGGCCGATGGTATGTCCGTTGCGATGCGACCGAGTTGCCGCAAACCACATCTATTCGCACGGCACAGCGCGGTGCCGTATTTGAAAAGCTGCCACAGTCGAACGGAAAGCTTTCCTGGAAAGCAATTCAGAATGAAGCGCAAATGTTGTTTCATTCGCATGCCGTTAATGAACAGCGCGAGGCTGGCAACAAATTGACCATCAACGGCTTGTGGTTCTGGGGGGAAAGCGTTTTGCCAAAAATATCCACTGACAGCAAAGCCAGTATTGGCGTGGTGTTTGGCGATACGCCACTATCAAACGGGCTTGCGACATTGCACGGTGCACGGTTTGCGCCGCTTAATCAATTAGACCTCGCCAACGAAAAGTTGCATCACCGTCACAACCTGCTTGTAGTTGAAACACTGACGACTTTCCAAGAGCAAGGCGATATCGACGGCTGGCGGGAGACAGCCCTAAAACTGGATGTACAAATTTTTACGCCCTTGTTGGCGTCTTTGAGAAATGGCGTGGTTGACGAGGTCATCCTTACGCTGCCGCGAGACCGTGACTCGCTGGTCGTGGCAATCACTACACAATCAGTTCGCGGCATTTCGGGCTGGTGGAACAACCTGACGAAACGGCCTCGCCCGTTTATTGAGTCGACCCGTGCCTGAGATCGTTACCCGCGAACGCGACCCTGCAGCATTCGATGCGCTGACTGCCGCGAACATAGACCCGCGCCTGGCGGGTGTCTACGCGTCGCGTGGCGTAACTAATCCATCTGACCTAAACCATGGTCTGCCTGCCCTGCTCCCGCCCGCACAATTGGCCTCCGTGCAGGACGCCGCAAAATTACTCGCTGACGCCATCCAGGCAGGCAAGCGTTTGTTGATCGTTGCCGATTACGACGCGGACGGTGCGACAGCGTGCGCGGTCGGCATGCGCGCATTAGGAGCAATGGGCGCGAAAGTGGATTTCATCGTGCCTAATCGCTTCGAATTTGGTTACGGCCTGACGCCGGAAATCGTTGCACTCGGGGCGCAGAAAAGCCCGGACATCATCATCACCGTAGACAATGGCATTGCCAGCGTTGATGGCGTGGCGGAAGCCAATCGGCGCGGGATTCAAGTGCTGGTCACTGATCATCATTTGCCCGGGGATTCGTTACCGGACGCCGCCGTAATCGTCAACCCGAACCAGGTCGGGGACACTTTTGCCAGCAAGAATCTCGCTGGCGTCGGCGTGATTTTTTATACGATGACCGCACTGCGTGCCGAATTACGCACTCGAAATTTTTTCCAGGGAAAAATCGAACCCAATCTTGCTGACTTGCTTGATCTGGTTGCGCTGGGAACGGTCGCGGATGTAGTACGACTCGATCACAATAACCGCGTGCTGGTCGAGCAGGGTCTGGCGAGAATTCGTGCGGGACGCATGTCGCCAGGCATTCGCGCGATCATGCAAGTGGCTGGACGGGATTCCAATCGTGCATCAACGTACGATCTCGGCTTCGTTGTCGGTCCGCGCCTTAATGCGGCTGGGCGTCTCGATGACATGTCGCTGGGCATTGAGTGCCTGCTGTGTAACGACGTACGCACGGCGACGGAACTTGCATCCAGACTCGACGCGCTCAATCGCGAGCGCCGCAGTATCGAATCCGACATGCGTGACGGCGCCTTGGCTTCACTTGAGGAGGTAGACGTTGGCGCGAGATATGCGCTTGCACTTTTCGACGCGAGCTGGCACCAGGGCGTGGTTGGCATCCTTGCTTCGCGCATCCGCGAGAAATATCACCGCCCGGTGATCGCGTTCGCACAGGACGGGCAAGGCAATCTCAAGGGTTCTGGTCGATCCATCCGTGGCTTCCACATGCGCGACGCGCTCGATCTGGTGACTAAACGCCACCCCGCACTTATCAGCAAATTTGGCGGCCATGCGATGGCAGCCGGGCTTACCATTTCCGAATCCGGCATGGCCGATTTCGCGAGCGCGTTCGAAGCCGTCGCGCGCGAACTCCTGACGCCATCGGATCTAGCAGAGCGAATCGAGACCGATGGCGCGCTGAATGCCGATGAGTTGACGTTCGATTTCGCCCAGTCCATCGACGCCCAAGTATGGGGTCAAGGGTTTGGCGCGCCGTCCTTCACCGGCCACTTTCGCGTGCTGGAGCAGCGGGTGGTGGGACAAAAGCACTTGAAACTGAAGCTGTCGCTAGGCTCCAGCACATTCGAGGCGATGCGCTTTGGCTCGGGCGATGCCCTGGGCACCAGTATTGACGCGGTGTTCCGGCCATCGATCAATGAGTTTCGGGGGAACGTGACGTTGCAGTTGGTGCTGGATTACGTGGCTTAGAGGGCGCAAACCTAACCGCGAACAACAGAAATTCCAATAGCGGTTTGTCAAGAGTCCGAAGAACTGTTTACACGTCGACGTTAAAAACGACATCGATGTGTCGCAACGTCTCAGCTTTGAATACCACTACAACTAAACGCCGCTTCGATTGTCGACGGCCAAGACAACGTGATAACTGAAAAAATATTTAGAGCTTTGGCAAATTGCTCTCGTAAGGCGTACTTGCTGATGTTTGATCGCGGCCAAAGCCAGCCAAGCGATTTTGAAGTCGCGATGCAACACCGGCGGGCGATTTTGCGCGAAGACTATCTTCGTGACTCAGTGTGTACTGTGGAAAGCATTGCTCAATTGGTTTGCCGCCCGCAACTAGCCGGCAAAGTAGGCCGTGCAAGCAACATGGCACCACAGCTCTCGACCGAAGCTGCTCTTTTTAGTGTCGTTCAAAATACGCCGGGCACCGAGTATGCCATTTACGAGCCAGTAGTATTCACCACTTCCAGGTCGCTACGGCATGATGATCGAGCCGAAATCGCCTTCGCAGGCTACGTACTCTCAAAATATCAGGGAAGTGCTCCGCCACGTGGCAAATTGATTCTTGTAGATGCTAGCAAAGTCTCAGTTCGACTGAACGATCCAAGCGGTCGACTGCAAATGAAGATCAAACTCGTCGAACAGTGGTCGAGTAAGGAGCCGGTAGCACCTGCTGTAGTTTTAAACAGGCATTGCCGTTGTTGTGAGTTTCAACTTGCGTGCGCGCGAATCGCCGAGAAGGAAGACAGTATTAGTCAGCTTGGCCGAATTGGTGAAATGGAGCTTCGCCGACTTGCGAGTAAGGGCATTTTTACGATCAAGCAGTTGTCTTTTCTATATCGCCCCAGAAAAAAAAGTAAATCTAACCACGCGAGACCAGAAACTCATAAATACGAACTGCAAGCACTTGCGTTGCGCACTGGGCACATCTATCTAAAAGGCGACGTTGTCCCGATCCCGCGTGCCGCCACTGAACTTTTTCTTGACATTGAATCCGATCCGAACAGCGGTCTCCACTACCTAATTGGAGTCGTCGTAATTGAATCCGGGGTCTTGCACCGATTCCAGTTCTGGGCTGATTGTAGCGAAGACGAAATTTCAATATGGGGCGAGTTCGTAGCTCTGACAGATCGCTACCAAGATTCACCAATTTTTCATTACGGTAACTTCGAACGTAGTGCAATTGAGCATCTCGGAAAGTTATATGAGGCAGACACGGCACCGATATTAAAGCGCCTTTTCAACATCAATGCGTGTATATATGGGAAAGTCTATTGGCCTGTGCGCTCGAATGGGTTGAAAGACATTTGCCAATTCCTGGGTCTATCGTGGACCTCTAACAATGCATCTGGCCTTCAGAGCATAGCGTGGCACTACTGGTACAGCGTCACGAAAAATCAAGCATATCGCCAGTTGCTTTTGACGTATAACTACGAAGACTGCGAGAATCTGCGCGTCCTGACGGCAAAACTGCGAGACATTGCGGCTAATGCGGCGCATTCTCCGGGGATACGATTTGCCGATATCGAAGGCGGATCAATGACGAGACAAGCAGCAGGAGTAATAGATCGATTCGACGCGCTTCTCCGATCAGCCCATGGTAGTTACGAGCAATCAAAAATTACTCTAAAAAAGAAAGAAAAATCTGTCGGGAAATTAAATTCGGATTCGGCTCCAAAGTCTTCTTACAGTGCTAAAAAAATAAAACCGCATCGAGTAATTTCTGTTCGTCGCGGTAGGATTTGTCCTCGTCACCCTGGCCGCGCGCTGCTACCTCAAAATTCGGTAGTCTCAAGAACTATCATCGATGTTGAGTTTTCGGCCAGAGGGCCAAAGAAAGTAATAACCAAATACATTGGAAAGTCTGGTTACTGCACTGCTTGCCGGTCTAAATACCATCCGCCAGCATTTCGAGCACTTTTCAAATATCGAAAATACGGCCACGGCTTCTACGTCTGGTCGGCATACCTCAGGATGGTTTTGCGCCTACCCTTCGACAAAATCTCCCAACTTTTGGAAGACCTTTTTTCGGAGTACATTTCGCATGTCCAAATATATAAAATGGTCGCGAAGTTAAGTGCCGAATACGTCGGTGCCGAACAACTATTGTTGCGGAAGATACTTGCAAGCCCATTTCTCCATGTTGACGAAACGACCGTAAGCGTCGGGGGAATTGACCAATACGTGTGGGTAATCACAGACGGCACTCACGTCATATTTCGGCACACACTTAGCCGTGAGGCGACGCCAATTCATGAATTGCTTGATGGATACAATGGGGTTCTTTGTTCAGACTTTTATTCGGGTTACGACTCTATCAATTGCGTCCAACAAAAATGTTGGGCGCACTTAATCCGCGACTTGAATGAAGACCTTAGGAAGTCGCCATTTGATGCGGATTTGGAAGCATTTGTCTCAACAGTGCGCGACCTTATCGTACCGATCTTCGAGGCTGTCGAAAAGCATGGTTTGAAACAAAGATACCTGAACAAATTCCGACGAAACGTTGAGAAATTCTACGCGCAGGTGATCGACAATAAATCGTACGATTCAAGTTTGGTGAGCACCTATCAAAAGCGATTTTCGAAATACAAAGACAAGCTATTCGTCTTCCTGACACAAGACGACATACCTTGGAACAACAACATGGCCGAAAGGGCATTGAGGCATATCGCCGTTCAGAGAAAAATATCTGGCTCCTTTGGCAAAAACGGAATTTCGGCGTACCTCGTACTACTCGGCATATCACAATCGTGCCGATTTCAAAACAAGTCGCTGCTCCAGTTCTTGCGATCCGGAGAAAAGGATATCGACCTTTTCAAAAGCAAAGGGGAGATTATTGGCTGGCGAATGCGCTAACGCTTCTTGACGGTAGATGGGACCACCGTGCCAGCGAAAAATTCGCAGCGCTAGCGATTGCTGAATTTCGCTGCGGGCGCAGAATTCAAGGCGCAAGGTATCGAATGCTATGGTATGCGCATCTAATGTTAATACGGTAAAATGCCGTATTGCAATTTAGCAGTTTACGAGGGCCCCCATGGCGGCAGTCGCAAGATTCGACCTGAAGATGGACGCAGCGGAAAAAGATGTTGTGTCGCGCGCTGCTGCATTGATGGGCACGACAATGGCGGGATTCGTTCGTGCTGCGGCCAAGGAAAAGGCATTGGAATTGCTGGACCGTGAGTCGCGGGTAACGTTGTCCAAACGAGATTTTCGTGCACTTGCAACGGCACTCAATAACGCATTTACACCAAATGCAGCGTTAAAGGGGGCCGTCGCCGCTGCGCGCAAGATCAAGCGTGATTGAGGAGCAGGTGCTCGACCCAACTCGGCATAATCGCAGGGGTTTTAGCTGCGGCGTAACAGCACTAGACGAATGTCTTCAGCGCTTCGCGATTCAGCAAAGCAAGAAAGGCGTGACCGTAGTTCG
>JANYHZ010000087.1 GCA_025362135.1 Betaproteobacteria bacterium
CATCCACGGTTTTTTTGTAGATGGCAATGCCGCGCGACAAATTGAGCATGGTGCGGTCTACCAGCTCGACTGCGGAGGGTCCCAGCTTCACGATATGCTGCGCGGCGTCCATACCATCGTAAAAACGCGGAAAATGGCACACGCCCAGGCTCTTGTGCTTCGGTAGCGGCGACAATTTCAAGTGGATTCGCTCGAAGTAGCCGAGCGTCCCCTCCGAACCGACCAGTAAATGCGCCAGATTGAATCGCGCGGGTGCCAAACGGTCGAGGTTGTACCCCGCCACACGTCTGGCAATCGGGAACATTTTGTCGCGAATTTCGCTTTCTTCACGCGCATAGAGCGCGTGCATCGCCTCACGAATCACCCTGAAACCAGCGCCGTTATTGGCTTCCAGAGCCTTCACGCCAAAATGGTATCGCTGGTTGTCACTTAGCCATGCGTCGATCCCCAAGACGTTATCGACCATGTTTCCATACGCAATCGAACGCGAACCACAAGAGTTATTTCCGCTCATGCCGCCGATGGTCGCTTGCGCTGCGGTTGACACATCCACGGGAAACCACAGTCCGGATGCTTTCAGCTTTGCGTTGAGGTGATCCAGAACCATGCCGGGTTCGACGACCGCACGCTGATTCTCCGCATCGAATTCGACCAGCTTGTTCAGATATTTGCTGTCGTCGACAACGAGTGCCGCACCGACCGTCTGCCCGCATTGCGATGTGCCAGCGCCGCGCGGCAGGATCGCTACACCCTCTTCAGCTGCGATCTGTAAAGCAACGATTACGGCATCCTGCGTTCGCGGCACCACGACACCAATCGGCATGATCTGGTAGATGGACGCGTCGGCTGCATAGCGCCCGCGGCTGGCGGCGTCAAACAGGACTTCGCCATCGACCTCATCTCGAAGGCGCGTTTCGAGTGAGGCAGACGGCTTTCCCTTTGGCGTAAAGTGGACGCGGGCGGTTCGGGTTTCAGTGCTCATCTGATATTGATCGCAAGCATTTATCGTCGGAGGTTTTTCGAGCATAGTGTATACACATCGTACCAATCAGCACATTGATGAAAGGCATTCAAACATGACGCAATCCTCACACCGGGCCGGTCGCCATTTTCTGCAAATCCCCGGCCCCACTAACGTACCTGATCGCGTTTTGCGCGCCATTGATGCGCCCACGATCGACCACCGCGGCCCGACGTTCCAGAAGCTGGGACAGGAAGTGCTAGAGGGGATCAAAACGGTATTTCAGACAAAAAATCCCGTCATAATTTATTCGGCATCCGGCACCGGTGCCTGGGAAGCGGCCCTCGTGAATACGCTTTCGCCAGGCGATAAAGTCTTAATGGTTGAGACCGGCCACTTCGCGACACTGTGGAAAAAAATGGCGGTGAAACTCGGCCTCGAGCCTGAATTCATTCCCGGCGATTGGCGACACGGCGTGAACGCTGCGGAGATTGAGGCGCGGCTGGTCGCAGACATCGGCCATACCTTCAAGGCTGTTTGCGTGGTTCACAACGAAACCTCGACCGGTGTGACCTCCGACATCGAGGCCGTTCGTAAAGCAATCGATAGAGCGCGGCACCCGGCCCTCTTCATGGTCGATACGATATCGTCGCTGGGATCGGTCGATTATCGTCACGATGAATGGGGCGTCGATGTTACCGTCGGTGGCTCACAAAAAGGCATGATGCTGCCGCCGGGCTTGAGTTTCAACGCGCTTAGTCCGAAAGCGCTTGCTGCACACAAGCTCTCGAAAATGCCAAGGATGTTTTGGGATTGGGAAGACATGCTCAGCGCCAACAAAAGCGGCTTTTTTCCCTATACGCCGGCGACTAATTTGCTCTATGGCCTGCGCGAAGCGTTATTGATGTTGCACGAGGAGGGACTCGCCAATGTTTTCTCGCGCCATCAGCGGCACGCCGAAGCCACGCGCCGCGCGGTGCGCGCCTGGGGACTTGAAATCCTCTGTGCCAACCCGGCAGAGTACAGCCCTGCCCTCACTGCGGTAATGATGCCTGCCGGACACGACGCTGACAAATTGCGTGCCGTAATTCTTGCGCATTTCGACATGTCGCTCGGCATGGGGCTGGCAAAATTGCAGGGCAAGGTTTTTCGCATCGGTCATCTGGGTGACTTCAACGACCTCACCCTCATGGGCACGCTTGCGGGTGTCGAGATGGGATTCGATGTCGCTGGCGTACCACACCAAAAAGGCGGCGTGCCTGCTGCGATGCAGCATCTTGCCGAGTGCGCTCGCACATGTTCCGCCGCTAGAATGGCGGCATAGTTTTCGTTTTTTCCTAACTACGCCGCCAAAGAGCGGTCATCCAATATCTGGAGGACTCATGAACCGTCGTACCCTTCTTCACGCAGCGGTCGCTGCTGCAGTTTCACTGCCCCTTGCATTTTCCGCCATCGCGCAAACTTGGCCAGGCAAAGCCATCAAGTGGGTCAATCCATTTCCGGCTGGCGGTGGCACCGATGTTTTTGCGCGTCCGATAGCAGGCAAGATTGGCGCGTCACTCGGGCAAACTGTTTACATTGAAAACCTCGGCGGCGCTGCCGGTACGCTGGGTGCCGGTGTAGCCGCCAAGGCGGTACCTGATGGCTATACCTTCTTCGTTGGTGCCATCCATCACACCATCGCTGAATCACTGTACTTAAAAAGGGGCTACAAACTCGAAGAAGACTTTGTACCGATCACCGTGCTGGCATTTGTGCCAAACGTATTGGTCGTGCATCCTAAACTGGGTATCAAGACAGTTGATGAATTTGTGAAATACGCCAAAGCCAATCCCGGCAAGCTCAATTACGGTTCAGCGGGCAGCGGCGCGTCGCATCACATGGCAGCAGAATTGTTCAAACGCCTCGCGGGAATCGACATGGTCCATGTGCCGTACAAAGGTGTTGGGCCAATGATGCAAGACCTGCTGGGTGGCCAGGTGGATTTGTGCTTTGACTCTTTGAGTTCCTCGTCGCCGCAAATCAAAGCGGGAAAATTGATCCCGCTCGCCATTACCAGCGCAACGCGGTCGCCTGCGTTCCCCGATCTGCCGACGATGGCGGAGGCGGGTTACAAAGGATTTGAAGTGACCACCTGGTACGCACTGTGGGGCATCAAAGCCACGCCGCAGCCGATCATCGACAAGATGTACGCCGAAACGGTGAAGGCGTTGAACGACCCTGACATACGAAAAATTTGGGAAACGCAAGGGGCGACGGTAGGCGGAATGCCGCCGAAGGAATTCGGCACCTTCATCAGTTCTGAAATTGCCAAGTGGGGCAAGGTCGTCAAGGAGTCGAATATCAAGATCGACAATTGAGGGGCGAATAAAAAATTAAGCGCTGGCGCGGTGTTTCAAGGTTTTTTGCTCCGAAAGGCGCGCCAATACTTGAGTTTGCCCGTCGGGAACTTCTAAAAACCCCTGTTCGTGCTGAGCTCGTCGAAGCGCATGTGGGCTAACCGATTGATTCATTGTGGCCCGTTCAACCCTTCGACGGGCTCAGGGCGAACGGGAATGAGGTTTCGAGAAGTTCCCCGTCAATCCTGCTTGAACAAGTGATAATACTGCCGGGAAACCGGCAGTGTTTCTTTGTGGCCCTTCAGGTGAAGGATCAGCTTCTCCGGCGCTTCCCGCACGGCGCGATCGATCGAGTGCGCGTTGACAATCACGCCACGGTGCACTTGCCAAAACACCTCATCGTCCAAGCCCTCTACAAGCTCCCTTAGTGGCGAACGCATGAGCGCTTCGGTGTCTTTCATGACAATGCGCGTGTACTTCGTGTCGGACTGGAAAAACAATACGTTCTCGACGTCGATCAATCGGGTTTGATTGCCCAGCGAGGCACGGATCCATTTGAGTTTGGGCGGCTTGTTATCGGCGGTTTTCTGCCCTTGATTCAACAATTTCTCCAGTAGGCCTGTCAGGTCTGCGGGTTTTGTCGCCAGACGTTTTTTCAAGCGCGCGACAGCCGCGCCAAGCCGATCCAGTTCGACCGGTTTCAAAAGGTAATCCACCGCCCCGTTCTGAAACGCTTGCACTGCATATTCATCGTATGCGGTAATAAAAACGATGTGCGCCGCATCGCCGATCTGCGCCGCCACTTCCAGCCCGGACTTGCCGGGCATGCGGATGTCGAGGAATGCGATATCGGTTCGGTGTGCATTCCACAGCTTGAGCGCTTCAATGCCGTTTTTAGCGACGCAGGCAATTTCCAACTCAGGCCAGGTCTCTTTCAGTGCACCGAGCAAGCGCTCGCGCATCAGTGGCTCGTCTTCAGCGATTAGTGCTGTAGTCATATCTCGCTCCCGCATAAATGGGGCAGTCGTTGCAGCGCCTGCCCGCGTTTCAGGCGCCGAAGCAAAGCAGTTTGCTTCGGTGAAACCCCTGAACCGCTGTCTTGAGCAATCAAAGCTGTTGTCATTTTTCACTCCATTTCAAATTGGTTCATGCGCAACGGTTTGTGTTTTCTTCAGGTCCGCGTGCAAGGGTAAATCAATGCACGCAACGAATCCACTTGGAACGTTCGCCGCAACGCTCAAACGTGCATGACTCGCGTAGAGTACCCGCAGACGCTGACGGATATTGTCCAAGCCAAAGCCACTGCCAGTCGTAGGCGTGCCTTGGCCAATACCCAATCCGGTATCGCTGACTGTCAAACGCAGGCGTTCATTTTCAAGCCGCGCCATCACGGTGATTTTCCCGCCGTCCGGGTGTGGCTCGACACCATGCTTGATCGCATTTTCCACCAGTGAAATCAACATTGCGGGCGGCATGATTATTCCGCCCAACGTGTCCGGCAGGTCGAGTTCGAAGGTCAATCGATCCGGCATGCGCGTTTTCATGATCGTAAGGTAGGCCTCAATTGCGTTGAACTCTCGCTTCAAAGTTGTTGTGTCTTCGCGCAGACTCGCAAGGCCGGCGCGCAAAAAGGTAATGAGTTGTGCGGTCAGTTTCGCGGCCTCCGGTGCCTTGCGGTCGGCCAATTGCTGAACGGAGGCAAGCGTGTTGAACAGAAAGTGGGGCTCGACCTGCGCCTGCATCAGTTTTAGCCGCGCATCAGCCAATTGGCGTCCCATGCGCTCCTGTTGCGCCTGCCGTTCAAGCTGTTGGTTGCGGCGCTGCAATTGGCCGCGCCTGTATTGCACGATGCTAACCATCAGTGCGGCATAGACCAGGCCTGCGATCAATCCGCCGACCAGTATCCTTGGCGCAACCTGCGTAAATTGGTCGGCCACATCACGCAACGAACTCATCTGCGCAATTCTGCCGCCTAGCCCGCCGACGATCGCGCCGACCAATGTAATGCCCACCAGCAACATGAGGCTCCTGGTGCCGATCTTGAATCTGGATGGGCCAAACCACGCCCCGGTAAACGCGACAATCATCGACATCAACATTACTGCGCTCAACGCGAGTGCGCCCCACCAGCCCATTTTGTTTAAAAGCAGCTTCGCAAGAATGCCAATAACGAGCCAGAGCACGACCACTATCGCCGCATACCGCCAGGGCCGTTGGTGAAAGGACGCATCAAATGCCAACACATCGGCGCGTTCTGCCGGGGCCAATCTGGCCAGGTTCTTTGCTTCCAGACGGGCGTACCACGCCTTTGCAGATTTGAGGATGGTCATGTGAATATTCAAGTTAGTGGCAGAATAGCCAACAACGTACCCGGCATCAATGTTGGCGCGATGAATGGCGAATCTGCGGGACGAATCACGATCAGACGGGCGGGCTTATGCAGCAAGAACAATGTGTAAACTCGTCGCAATCATCCAACAAAACCAACCGGAGGACACTTGCTATGGCTGATATCTCACACAAACGCACACATTCGCTGGGACTGAAAGGCGCGCAGGCGGCGGCCAATAAAATGGCCGAAAAGCTCGGTGAAAAATTTGATCTCAAGGGGACGTGGAACGGCAATACATTGAACTTCGCACGACCGGGCGTGGCGGGAATACTCGCCATATCCGAGACAGAAATGACGCTCGACGTGACGCTGGGCTTCATGCTCAAGATGATGAAAGGGCCTATCGAGCAATCCGTGCATGAACAACTCGACAAAGTGCTGAAGGACGCAGCAAAGCCAGCGCCCAAACTGGTCGCAAAGTCGACCGCCCCGGCGAAGGCACCGGTTGTAAAAAAGCGTGCCCTCAAACTCACGCCGAAGAAAAAATAATTGCAACGACGGTTAAACGGGAAAGATCATGCCGCTTGTCATACGGGCGCGAGAATCTTCCTACGCAGCAATTCAAGCCCGGACGCGGTTCTCAAAACTTCCATACCGACGACGCCATACGGCATCATTTCTTCCCTTTGCTCATTGGCGCTTCGCGTTCCAAGCGTCAATGACCGAAAAGGGATCGCCTTCGCCGCTCATTATCCGCTCGATCAACTCCGTTTCGCGTGAAGCGATCGTTGCCAGAAAATAGTCCGCACCGTTCATGTGACGGAACGCGGTGAACCCTGTTTCGAGGAACTGCTGCATCTCGCCCAGGCCCGCCACTTTCGCCGGGCTGCGCAACATCTTGAGTGTGGAAAAGATCAGCGGCTTCTTCACCATGCGGTCAAGCCCTTCTCCCACCGCCTGCATCAAACCAATCTGGCGCAGGCGATCCTCCCGTCTCCCCACAGCGCGAAACGCCCTGAGGTAATTCGCCTCATTGACCGTCTGCGAGGCTAGCGCAGTGGCCAACGCCTGATCAAATTCTTCTGCGAGCACATCGAGTTCCAGCGCCTTGTCGACAGCATCAAACGCAAACCTGGGCAACAGACGCTTTATCGTGGGATACATGCGTGTCAGATCGCGGTCACGAATGGTGGAGTCCTTGACACCGTAAAGTTCATCGAGGAAAAACGCGATGGCGGGCGCGTAACGGCTATCTGCGGCGAGATCGGCATAGGTGCGCGCCAAACGCACTTGCTGCCAGGCTTTGACCGCTTTCAGCCGCAAGTCAAATTCCGTGCCGATAGCATCGCGTTTGGTCAGCGTGCCGCGCAATTGTTGGAGTTTCTCGAGGCGCTCAAGCATGGTTGTTTGTCTCAGGGTGCATCTCGAATGACGCGAGGCAATGGATGAATGCAGTCAAACCATTGTCGTTTCCTAATATCATGACATCGCTCCTCGCCCCGCCCGTCGTTCCCGCGAAGGCGGGAATCCAGTGTCTTCGTCAAACGACGCTGGATTCCCGCCTTCGCGGGAACGACGAAAGTTTTCCAATCTTTGTCACACATATTCGAAACATTAATAAACCTCATATTGATAAGCTAAAGTTCACTGGTATTCTAGCGATCAATTTCACTTTCAACTGATCGCGGCATATATGGATCTCAGTCAGCCCGGAACTAACGTCGCCGCCACATTGCGCGAACTGTTTGATCGCTCCCGCAGTGCCTACGCCGCAGCGCGCATGCCGGGCCTCCAGGCCCGTCGCGACGCGCTTACACAGCTTGACCGCCTCCTGACAGAGAACGTCGATGAAATCGCAGCGGCCATCAGCGCTGATTTTGGCAATCGCTCGCTTCACGAAACCAAACTGCTGGAAATTTTTCCATCGCGCACTGCCGTGCTTGATGCGAAACGACATGTGAAATCATGGATGAAGACGCGGCGTTCCTGGGCATCGATCTGGTTTCTGCCCGCGCGAACCGAGCTGCGCCCGCAGCCATTGGGTGTGATCGGCATCATCGTGCCATGGAACTATCCGGTTTTCCTTGCGGTTGCGCCGCTGGCTGGTGCCCTGGCAGCGGGCAATCGCGTACTGATCAAGATGAGCGAGTTCACGCCAAAGACGGGCGAATTGTTCGTGCGATTAGCAGCCCGGTATTTTTCGCCCGATCACGTCTCTGTCATCACCGGTGACGCCGATGTGGCGCGAGAATTTTCTACTTTGCCTTTTGATCATTTGCTGTTCACAGGCTCCACCGAAGTTGGCAAGCACGTGATGCGCGCTGCGGCCGAAAATCTGACGCCAGTTACGTTGGAGTTAGGCGGAAAATCCCCCGCGATCATCGGTCCCGAATGCAAGATCGACGAAGCGGCTGAAAAAATCCTCTTCGGAAAATGCCTTAATGCCGGCCAGACCTGTATCGCACCGGACTATGTCCTCCTTCCACGTGCGCAAGAGCAGGCATTCGCGAAGGCGGCCCAGGCCGTTGTAGCGAGGCTCTATCCGACGTTGGCAAAGAATCCCGATTACACGAGCATCGTCTGCCCGCGCCATCTTGAACGTCTCAATGGCTATCTGCACGATGCCGCCGCTCGAGGCGCGATGGTGCTGCCGATTTCTCCAGCCAATGAATCGCTGGAAGGAACACAAAAAATTGCGCCCACGCTGATTGCGAACGTCAACGACGACATGCGCGTGATGCACGAAGAAATCTTTGGCCCCATCCTGCCGCTGGTGCCCTATGACAATCTCGACCAGGCGATTGCGTACGTCAATGCCCGTCCGCGTCCACTCGCACTCTATTACTTCGGCAATTTTGACGACCACATCCAGCGCGTGCTTGACGAAACGGTCGCGGGCGGCGTGACGATCAACGACGCACTCTTGCATGTCTCGCAAGACCACCTTCCCTTTGGCGGCGTTGGCCCCTCCGGCATGGGCTCGTACCATGGCAAGTTCGGTTTCGATACGTTTTCGAAGTTGAAGCCGATTTACCATCAGCCGGCACTGAATGGCCTGCATCTGTTCAAGCCGCCGTACGGCAAGCGCTTTGAGTCGCTGATCAAGTTTTTGCTGAAGTAGCCTGCACGTCACACGTCGGACGTTCCTGTTTCATTTGTGTCGGGGCGGTACGCGCATGCGTGTTGCCCACCGCACGGCTACTAGCCCGCAGATAGGGCTGGCTTCATCGGGCCCAACAACAATGCCAACCTCGCGTCATGCAATATCGACGAGTGAACATTGCGGGTACAACCTACTTCATCACCGCGAATCTCGCTGAGTCGGGCACGCGCGTATTGATAATACTCACCGAACACATCAGCGTGTTGCGCGACGCGCTGCGGCACGTGAAATCATGACGACCATTTCACATTGACGCGATTGTGGTGTTGTCGGATCACTTTCACTTATCGATAACGTTGCCACCGGAGGACGCGAATTTCTCATGCCAAATTGGGGCGATCAAATCGGCGTTTTTGGGCGCACCTCATTCGCGATGATCGAGACTTCGCCAATCACATGGACTATATTCATATCAATCCCGTGAAACAGAGGGACGTGCAACGAGAGGTTGATTGGCCGCATTCGACCAGTCATCGTCTTATCAAGCGCTGTGTGGTTGATGCGAATTGCTGGCTAGCGTTTGCGATGGCGCGTTTGGAGAGGTTTGATGTTGGGTTTGATGAAACCCAGCCCAACCTACCCGCTACGGGCCACGCGCTAATGTGCCCAGCCTGGATAAGGGGCTTGATCGCAGCCAATCTTGAAGTTTATGGATGAGCTTTGAGTCGCCCGTCACTTTAATTTCACCATTTTTTACAGCATCACAAAAACTTTTCTGACAAACCCACACCTCGGTCATCGATTTCACTGAGCACGTGATCATGATGTCTACGTCAAAACCTTGATCATTTAGACATAAATCAATTTCATCTTTTTCAGCCACCAACCACCAATCGCGCGCTGCTTTTGGTGCGTCCCAATATTCGAACTGGACGACAATGCGGCGCTTGGGAAAAGCTGCAGTGTCGACAGTACGGCGCATGTCCCACATTAATAAACCCGCATCCAAATCGATTTTATTTAATTTGGATGGGGCCCACCGATGACCCCACGTCCCAAGCAATTCAACGATAGGACGCAACGCCAACCCGGCCGGAGAAAGGCTGTAAATAGGACTTGCATTACCACCAGATTTTTCGACTACCCCAGACGTCACTAACTGCTTGAGTCTTGAAGAAAGTAAAGACGGAGACATCTTGGGCACGCCCTTCTTGATTTCATTAAAACGCGTACTTCCCGCAACCATTTCACGCACAATCAATAAAGTCCAGCGTTCGCACAACAATTGTGCCGCTTGTGCCAACGGGCAAAACTGGCCATATGAATTCATATTTTTTACCTCCCGATAATTCAATTGCTGCATATCGAATTGTTTGCTACAGATTTCGTACTTCCAATGACACGTGCCGGGTGCTAACTTATGGATGCTTCTAAAAAGCAACTATTACTCACACTTTGGAGAATCATCATGGACAAATCACTATTTGAACGACTGGGTGGTACAGAGGGTATAACCAACATAGCGAGCGATGTAGTAGAGAATCATCTGGTAAACAAAACAGTTGCCACACGGTTTGCTAAAAGCGACATACCTAAACTTAAAAATGCAGCGGCTACATTCTTTATTTCAGGAACGGGCGGCCCCGATGTTTACAAAGGAAAGGATATGCTAGCCTCACATCAAGGCATGAACATTTCTGCGGTGGAATTTATGTCGGTCCTGGATGATGCCTTAGCTGCCTTAAAGAAAAATGACATTGCGCAACGAGAACAAGAAGAGGTTCTATTTGTGCTTTACAGCATGCGATCCCAAATTGTGCTCGTCTGAACAAAAATCAAATTCAAAAGTAACCCCTGATAGGTCGAAACGTGCAAGATCAGGGAAATATAGAGGTGGGTGATTAGTCTCTAAAACAATCTTGCAACTATTCAAAGATACGACTACTTGTCGCGTAATTTTCGAATTATCAATGGATCGTTTACGCGATAATGGAAGTTCACTCCACCACCATCCTCCACAACAAACATGGCTACCGAAAAAACCGAAACCACCAGCAAAGAAGTCGTCACCTCCCCGAAGCCCATCCCCACCGACAAAATCGTCGTCACCAAACACAAAGCTCGCATCAACGGCGAGACCATCGCCTACACCGTGACTTGCGGCACCGTCGTACTGAAAGAGGACACCGAGAAAGATGGCAACCGCGAAGCGGAAAAACCGCGCGCGAGTATCTTTTTCATGGCCTATACCAAGGACGGCGTGAAGGATGCGGCGAAGCGTCCGCTGACGTTTTCGTTCAATGGCGGACCGGGGTCTTCAAGCGTGTGGCTGCATCTGGGTGTGCTTGGCCCAAAGCGCGTCAAACTCGATAATGAGGGCAATGCCGGGCCGCCGCCGTATCAGTTGGTGGACAACGATTTCTCGCTGCTGAACGAAACCGATTTGGTGTTCATCGATCCTGTTGGTACCGGCTACAGCCGTATGGTCGATGGCGAGAGCGTGAAGGAATTCCACAACTATCAGCGCGATCTGGAAAGCGTCGGCGAATTCATCCGTCTCTATACGTCTCGTCACTTGCGTTGGGCATCGCCGAAATTCATCGCCGGAGAATCGTACGGCACGACCAGGGCAGCGGGGCTTTCCAGCCTTCTTCAGGAAAAATACGGCCTGTATGTGAACGGCCTCCTGCTGCTCTCGACGGCCCTTGATTTTTCGACATTCCGCTTTATGGTTGGCCATGATCTTTCGCACACGTTGTTCCTGCCAACCTACGCCGCCACCGCCTGGTATCACAAGAAACTGGAAAAGTCGCTGCAAGCCAAACCGTTGCGCGAATTTTTGGACGAGGTGGAAGCCTTCGCCGAAACGGAATACAACGCGGCGCTGTTTAAGGGTGACAAATTGGCACCGGCCAAACGCGCAGCGGTCGCGAGGAAAATCAGTCATTACACCGGCTTGTCTGTTGCCTACATCGAACAAGCGAACCTGCGCATCAGCATCCACCGTTTTTGCAAGGAACTGTGCCGCGATGAACAACGCACCGTCGGGCGTCTCGATAGCCGCTTCAAGGGCATTGATCGCGACGCTGCGGGCGAAAACAGCGAATACGATCCCGCGCACAGCAACCTTGATGGCGCGTACGCGGCCTGCCTCAACGACTATGTGCGGCGGGAACTAAAGTTTGAAAGCGATACGCCGTACAAAGTGATTTCGCAGCTTTATCTGACTTGGAATTTCGGTGCCGACAACCAGCACCTGAACGTCGCTGAGACGTTGCGAAAGGCGATGAACATGAACCCGCATATGAAGGTGTATGTCGGCTCCGGTTATTTCGATCTGGCGACGCCGCATTTTGCGACCGACTATGTCTTGAACCACATGGCGCTGGATAGTAGCCTTGTCGGCAATCTCGACCTGCACTATTACGAAGCCGGACACATGATGTACATCCATATGCCTTCGTTAAAAGCGCAAGCGAAGCATTTGCGGGATTTTGTGAAAAAGGCGAAGTAGAAAACAGGGTTGTAGTGTGTGCAAACCGATCAGGTGTCCGGTCACCCGCTTCGCCCGGCGAATCCGCCAAATAGTTCGCAGTTAACCAAAAAAAGGCTTCAGTCAACCCATGAATTTACGCGCGGCATTTCTCATTGTTATATCTGCATATGTGTCCACATCGAACGCCCCGGCGTTTGCCGACGAAGGCATGTGGACATTCGATAATCTGCCCCGGCAAGCGCTGCAGGCCAAGTTTGCTTTTGCACCCGATCAGGCATGGGTGGATCATGTCATGCGCGCGTCGGTGAATTTGGGCGGTTGCTCGGCTTCGATGGTTTCGGCTCAGGGACTGGTACTGACCAACCATCACTGCGTGGCGGGATGTTTGCAGCAGCTTTCGAGCGCTGGGAAAAACTATTTGCAGGACGGATTTCTCGCTCGCAAACGTGAAGAAGAAATGCAGTGCCCCGCCACCGAGGTGAGCCGGCTTGAACAGATCACGGACCTGACCCGTGAAATGAATGCCGCGACCAAAGGCCTGACCGGCGAAGCCTACAAGAACGCGCAAAATGCGATGAGTGCGAAGCTTGCGGCGGACTGCGTTGGTGGTAAAAAGGAAACCGTTCGATGCAGTGTGGTCACGCTCTATCAGGGCGGGCAGTACCACTTGTACCGCTATCACCGTTTTTCCGACGTGCGACTGGTATGGGCACCTGAAGATGCAGCCCCAAATTTTGGCGGCGATCCAGACAACTTTAATTTCCCGCGTTTCGGCCTCGATGCCGCAATGTTGCGTGCCTACGAAAACGGTAAACCTGCGGTCGTTAAACACTACTTTCCATTCAGCGCAAACGGTGCCAAGTCGGACGAACTTGTATTCATCACCGGCAACCCGGGCAGCACCAGCCGGCTGCTGACGATTTCGCAACTGGAAACATTGCGCGATATCCGACTGATTAACCGTATGCGTCGTGGCTATGAATTGCGCGGCGCTCTCACCCAATACCGCAAATTGGGTGCTGAGCAGGCGCGTGTAGCCTATAACGATTTGTTTTTTCTTGAAAACGGGCTCAAGGTATTCAGTGGCGAATTCAGCGCACTGCAGTCGAACGATTTGATGGCGCGTAAACGCGCGGAAGAAGCCTCCCTTAAGGCATTCGTCGCGAACAATCCGGAATTGAAAGCAGAGGTAAGCGGCGCGTGGGATGCGATTGCGCGCGCGCAAGCTGTTTACCGCGAGATTGCCAGCGAATACGACGCAATCGAAACTGGGCGCGCATTCAGCACACGCTACTTTGGTTTGGCGCGTGCGCTCGTCCGTGGCAGCATTGAAACGACGAAACCAAACGGCGACAGGTTGCCGGAATTTGCCTCCGCGCGTTTACCTCTTGTTGAGCGGCAGTTATTTTCTCCCGCGCCGATCTATCCCGAATTCGAAAAATTGAAACTCGAATTTTCGCTCACCAAGTTGCGGGAATCATTGGGTACCGACGATCCGTTCGTCGTACAGATTTTGGGCAAGGAATCGCCGGAACAAGTCGCAAAGCGCGTGATCGACGGCACCAAACTGGGGGATCCTGCATTCCGCAAAGCGCTGTGGCAAGGGGACCGGGCCGTGATCGAAAAGTCAGATGACCCATTCCTGAAATTGGTGCGTGATATTGATGATCAAGCACGAGCAATCCGCAAACGCCATGAAAATGAAGTCTCCGCAGTCGAGCAGAAAAACGCGGAACTCATTGCCAAAGCCCGCTTCGCGCAACTTGGCACCAAGGTCTATCCCGATGCCACGGGCACGCTCCGCATGAGTTTTGGCGCGGTACAAGGCTGGATGGAACGCGGCAAACCCGTCGCACCGTTCACCGATTTTGCGGGCGCATTCAATCGTAATACGGGGGCCGAGCCGTATGCGCTACCCCCGTCATGGCTCACATCGAAAGACAGAATTAACCTGGCCCAGAACTATAACTTTGTCACCAGCAACGATATCATCGGCGGCAACTCCGGTAGCCCGATGATCAATCGCAACGCCGAGATCGTAGGCCTCGCCTTTGACGGCAATGTACATTCGCACGGTGGCTCATTCTGGTTCGATGCAATGGTCAATCGCACCATCGGCGTGACGAGTGGCGGCATTCAAGAGGCGCTGAAGAACATTTATGGTGCGACGGAACTGCTGGCAGAAATCAACGGCAAATAATTTTTCGCGATCAAAAACAGCCTGAGACACACGATGCCGAAGTTTGGCGCTGACGGTTAAAAATGATCCGGGCGACTGAAGCTGGTAAAGGCTGAATCTGCCGAATCCAACGGTAAACACCAGCACTGGCGCGACTTTCCAGACATTGTACGCGACTGTAAGCCGCGCCAATTCTGGTGTTTATGAATTTTTTTCGTCTTTCAGGCCAAGCGTCCGATGCGTAAGCGCGGGGAGACTCTTGCGGATGGTCTGCTGATAATGCGGATTTACACCGGCCACCACCACGCCTGATCCACGCGGCAGGTGATCCAGCACCACGCCCCAGGGGTCGACAATCATCGAGTCGCCGTGCGTTTCGCGCCCATTCACATGAAATCCGCCTTGCGCAGGAGCAATCACGTAGGCAAGGCTTTCGATCGCGCGTGCGCGGACCAGCGGTTCCCAATGCGCCTTGCCTGTGGTGGCGGTAAACGCTGACGGGATGACAATGATGTCCACATCACCCATCGCACGGTAAAGCTCGGGAAAGCGCAGGTCGTAGCAGATGGAAAGGCCGATACGGCCATAAGGTGAATCAACGACGACCACTTTGTCTCCCGCCTCGATCGTGCGTTCTTCGGAGAAATTTTCCGAGCCGAGCGAGAGATTGAACAAGTGAATCTTGTCGTAGCGTGCGACTTGTCTGCCTTCCTTGTCGTAGACCAGGCAGGTATTGCGCACTTTGTTGGGCACATTGGATTCCATCGGAATCGAGCCGCCGATCAGCCAGATACGATGCCTCGCTGCAATTTCGGACATCCATTGCTGGATGGGGCCATCGCCGGGCTGCTCGCGCACGGCGACTTTGTCGGTGTCTTTCATTCCCATGATGGCGAAATATTCCGGCAGTGCGATGATGCGCGCCCCGGTGCTGGCGGCCATATCGATCAAGCGTCCCGCCTCGTCGAGATTGGCTTTTACATTTGGTCCACTCGCCATCTGGATGGCAGCGACACGAAAAAACGACTGCGTGGAACCTGCCGCCTTGAGCAGGGCATCGGGAATCTGGCCGGAATTCTTGGTAATGATCATGGCGTTTTTTTTGCGGCATCTGCTGACGGCGCTGCAGGCGCGACGGGTGCATTTTTTTTGATCTGTTCCGATTGGGGATCATCCCACGGTCCCGTCACCGACAATTCGTAGGATAGCGCACCCTCGAGCAATTTTGAGACCGCGTACACGCCCACGCCCACAATCGGTGTCAGAAACACGCCGGCACCCAGAGCCGCACCTTCACCCACGAGCGGTGCGACCTTCATCTTCAAATTGACCGTCTCCGTTGGCAATGAGACCTCTCCGGAAGTTTTGATGTACGCAGCGGGCCCCTTGATTTCGAAGTTATCGGTAGACATGATGCCGCTGGTGATCGTGACATCCCCGTCAATTTTGTTGAACGCGAGCCCTTCAGAAAAAATGTCGCGGAAATCAAGGGTGATGCGTCGCGGCAACGACTGCAGGCTCATCAATCCGAGCAGCTTGCCCGCACCCGGCTCGATTTTGGCAAAGCGGCCATCGCGGGCATTTATCTTGAATTGGCCCGAAAGGGCTGCGGTCTGGAACTGATAGATGTGACCTGGCCACGACAGTTGCCCTTCCAGGTTGGCGTTGCCGCCTTTCACATAATCACCGAATCCGAACTGATTGAACAACGCATTCAGGTTGGTCGAATCAAGCTTCAGGTTCATCGTCGTGCGCGATTTGCCCGGCACCTTTTGCTGGTCATCGATCCGTTTCCACAGTCCGTCCATCTCCAGTTTTGCGTGACCGGTTGAAATCACCAGTTGATCGATTCGCCAGTTGTCACCCATTGGCGTCGCGCGCAATTCGAGCTTACCCAGTTCGCGATCCTTGAGCGTGAATTTTTCGGCGATGATGTCCAGCGCAGGGAAGTCGGCTTCGCGGGTGGCGATAACTTCGGCTGGCTTTGCCGCCGTACCCTTTGGCTGCGGGACTTCATCGGCCAGCACCAATTTTGTCAATCTGGCCCGCACCGCCCCGCGGTCGTTGAATGCGCCTGCGCGCCAGGAAAGATCGCCGACGACGTCATCGCTATCGACCGTCAAGCGCCAATCTTCGCCACCGTGCCGGCCTTTGAGCGTCATCGCATCAAACGGTCGCCCGTAGGCCAGGAGCTCACCCAATTTGAAATCGAAACCCGCAATCTCGATGCCGCTTTTGCTGTCCGCATGGGTTGGCGGTGCCGGCGCAGCCGCCACCGACGATGGATAAAACTTACCGAACGCATCCCGCCAGCCATCGAAATCGAGCACGGCAATGGTGCCTGTGAACCAAAGCCCGTCTGGTACTGGCGCGTCGCTCAAGGGCACACCGACGCTGGCGATGCCGCCACGAAAGAACGCGTTGCCGCTGGCATCAAATCGCCGCTGGAAACGTGCGTCGATGCGGGATTCAGGAGCGTCTGCGGAAACGGATGCCGCTGCTGCGCCGGCAGCAGCTGGTGCCGTCGCGAGCGCATTCCCGGCCAGCGTCACAGTTATTTTTTCGCTCGCCTGTCCCGTGTTGGTAAACAGTACGCGCAATTTTCGTGTCTCGTCGGCGCGCTTGGTCAGCGGCGCAGGCAAGCCGGAGGTCACGCCAAGCAGATTGGTTTCGACCACGATTTCGGCACCGCCCTCCCGGGTAGTGATGCGCCCGCTGAGGTCGGTCGTTCCTCCGACCTGCTGCGGCATGCTGAAAGGCAACACGTCTCGAAGTTGCGCAATATCTGCGCGGGCCGTGAATTCAGTCACCACGCCATCATTGCCGCTGGCAATCGCCACCGCGATCGGGTTACCGTAGGCAATACCGCCGAGACCAGTGCTCTTCACGCCACTTTCGGTGAAGGCGACACTGCCATTCAGCCCGGTGATTAGCGGGCCGAACACGGGCTTGGCCTGACCGCCCCGCAGCGCATAAGTGCCGCTGATTTTTGACGCCACCTTGACCGGCTCTGGCGCACCGATCGGTATTTTCAATGCGAGCTCAAGCTTGCCTGGACCTTCAATGGCTACCGATTTGGTGAATGCTCCCACGCCATTGACTAACGGACTCTCACGCAGAAAACGCGCAACGTCTTCGCCGCGCGCCGCCGCTTCGCCTTGAATCGAGAGCGTGTAAGGCCTGGCAGCGAAGTCGTCGATAGCGATCGTGGTTGCGTTCAGTTTCGCGTTGAAAAACTGTCCTGATTCGATCTTTGCCGTGAAGCCGGTGTTTTCAAACACCAGTTCACCGCTGACGTTTTCGGCAGTCGGCCAAGCGACTGCGTACCGAAAATCGACATTCCTGACCTTGGCGGCCAGCCGAAAATTACCGCCTTTTCCGTGTCGGAAGGGAAACTCGAAAACCTCGCCCTTCAAGGAAAACTCTGCAGATATAATCTCGCCATTGCGTACCGCCCACTCGAGGTACTCGCGAGTTTGCGACGCAGCGTTGGGCAGATAGTTGGCCACGGCAACGGCCTTCGCGCGCATGAGGCGACCGTTGATGTCGAGCGAACCCGGCCCTTTTTCTTCTTTCGCCCTTGAACCGTCGGCGCGAAACCGGGAATAGCGCCCCGCAAATTCACCAGCCACCTCCGGATTGACGAACACGATACGCTTGACATCGACATCGACGGCTTCGGCCGTTATCGTCCAGTTGCCTTCACTGTCGAGAGAATCGAATTTCAAGGGTGCACGCATCAGAGCGGGCAAATCGAATTGAAGATTTTTTGACGCGACGGTAAATTTTCCGCCCTTTTCGTCCCCATCGACTGTACCGGTAAGGCCGGTGACACCGGGAAGATTACCGTCCGCGTTCAGAGCGAAATCGGTCGTGGCGCCATTGATGCGATAGCTCGATGGCTTATCCAGATAACCGGTCCACGAAAAACTCGATTTCCTGACCACGCCGCGTGGGCTGAAGCGCGCCGCGACCGCGCGGATGTGCGCAGGGACTGGGAAATATTCGAGCAGCGCCGCCATCACCTTCAGATCGATGCCGCTGCCGGTGATTTCACCCTTCGCCGTGGCCGGGCTCGCCTGGTGCTGCATGGTTAACGAAAAATCGGCCGGTGGCAGCGTGACACCTTCACGGGTACGTAACGCAAGCGCCTTGCTGCCCACGGTGTAGCCGCCTTCCTGCGCCTTGTATTCGATGCGCCCGGCGAGGCGCGCAATATTGAGCGGCGAAACGTCCGGCGACAATTGTGCTTTGGTGTCGATGACGCTGATGTCCGCAGTGACGGCGCGAACCGAATTGAGCGCAGTACCCGTGTTGCCGGCGCTTGCTGGTGCCGGCTGCGGTGCGGTGCTGTCAATATCGATCCACGCACGTACATTGCCGAGGCCGGAGCGCAAGCCATCGGGCACCGGCATATGCGCGCGCAATTCTGCAAAATTGGCATCGTTTGCGGCGACGTATACGCTGCCCACTACGGTCCACTTTCCGCTGTCTTTTTGCAGCCTGAGGTTGCCACGCAAGTCCAACCGGCGGGCGAGAGCGGGTGGCGGTGTCGCAATGATCCCAAGCACATGGCCATCATGCCCATTTTCGATACGTAAGCCCACGTCGGTGAATCGCAAGGCTTTGCCGGGCGTTAATTCGTCGGTCCACGTCAGTGTCGCGCGCTGAATCTCGACGCCGGATTGCTCCAGCAGCAATTCAAGCAGCCGCCCACTGTCCTGCTCTTCCTGCGGCGCATTGAGTGCCCGCCCTGCAAAATAGAGAAGACCATCCTTTCCTCGCGACAACGCCAGTTCCGGGCCAATGAGGCTGATGCCGACAAAGCGGATTTGCCGAACCAATAGTGACCACCAGGAGAGCGATGCCGTCATGCGCGGGAGCCGGAGCGCCTCCGCACCTGCGGGGCGATTGATCGCGGTACTTTCGGCTGTCTCGCGGAAAACCACATTCTCAAGCTCGACGTAGGGCCGAAATCCCGACCAACCGCCACGAATCGCCGACGCCGACACGTCCATGCCGCTGGCTGCGGCGACGCGACTGATGATGTCGCCCTGATACCCTTCCACGTTTGGCAGCACGATGTATTTCAGCGTGACGACGAAAACGACCAGCAGCATCGAAGCGACCACAGCCGACCAGAACAATGTTCGTGAACCTGCGCGTCCGAGATGAAAAAGCGTTTTTTTAATTTTGTGATCCAGTTGACGGCAACGAATTGGTACCGTGTTATTTTAACGGTCGCGGCCCCAAAAATGACGACATAACCCGACAACGACGCCACATTTTGTTTGAAACCCAACTATTTGAAGCGTATCTGGCGCGAAGCGTCCGCGCATCGCGTTACGCTGAGCGGCTCTGCCATGCGCAACCTTCCCTGATTCCGTGGTTGCAGCAAAACGCGACCGGGCCAATGTCCGTCACCGCGATGCGGTCAATGCTATTGGCAGACAGCACCGATGATGCACAGTTCCACGCGAGCCTTCGCAGCCTGCGTCGTCATGCCATGCTGCAGTGCATTTTCCGTGACATCAACGGGCTGGCAGACCTCAATGAAACACTGACCACGATCTCGAACCTTGCCGATGTGACCGTTCAGGCGGCACAGCGCTTTCATACACGGGCAATGCTCTCCCGCTTCGATGTGACAGCAGATTTGGCGGAAACGGACTTGGCCGATTTACTCATCGTAGGCATGGGCAAGCTCGGTGGTTTTGAACTGAACGTCTCATCCGACATTGACCTCATTTTTGTGTATGCCGAAGACGGTGCTGCCACCGCCGACCGGTCCTGGCACGAGTTTCATTCCGAACTCGGCAAGCGCATCATCCGTGCGCTCGACCATGTCGATGAAAACGGCTTTGTTTTCCGGGTAGATATGCGTCTGCGACCCTTCGGTGCGAGCGGGCCGCTGGTGAGCAGCCTCGACACACTGGAAAACTATTTCGTTACACAGGCGCGGCCCTGGGAGCGCTATGCGTGGCTGAAAGCGCGTGCGATAACGGGTAGCGACGCCGCCATTTTTGCGCTCGATGGCCTGACAAAGCCATTTGTCTACCGGCGCTACCACGATTACGCGGCTATCGAAGAGATGCGTGAACTGCATGGCCAGATAAGAGCCGACGCCAGCAAACGCAACCGGCTGGATGACATCAAGGTCGGTGTCGGCGGTATCCGCGAAATAGAATTTATCGCGCAATTGTTTCAATTGATCCGCGGCGGTCGCGAGCCTGCACTACAAACGCGCTCGACTCGGGCCGCGCTGCATCAACTCGGCGTAATGGGCATCGTGACGCAGGCGCGCGTCGATGCACTGGAGGCGGCGTATGCATTTTTGCGAAATCTCGAGCATCGTCTGCAATTCCTCGATGACCAGCAAACACAGTTGCTGCCGACCAGCGAAGAGGACCGCCAACGCATTGCCGAAGCGATGAACCTTTCAGACTGGCCGGCCCTTCTGTATGTGCTGAACCGGCATCGCCAACAGGTGACGAGGGAATTTGAAGCCCTGTTCGCGAGCGGTGCCGAAAAGGACATGAGGTCCGATCCGATCGGCAAGACCGAAGGCGTCGCCGAAGTTTGCCGACGCATCGCGGAAACGGCCGATGCGGGCAGCGCCGTAATCGCGGAAATCGAAAAGCGCGCCAACACCTGGCTCAATTCGCCTCGCACATTGACACTCTCGAACAAATCGTGCGCGCGCATCAAGGCGCTAATCCCGCAGGCGCTGCACGCAGCATTGCATTACGACAATTCGCAACGGACATTTTTTCGATTGTTTGACCTCATCGAAGCCATCGACAAACGCGAAACCTACTTAGCCTTGCTCACCGAGTATCCACACGTGCTTGAACGTGTTGCACGGCTCGCCGCAAAGAGCGCGTGGGCGGCAGATTTCCTGAAAAAGCACCCGATTCTGCTTGACGAACTAATTGTCGCCCACGCCGCTCCCGTCGGCAGTAGCGGAATTGACTGGCCCGTCGAGCGGGCGCAATTGCAGGCGGCGTGCGATCACGCGAGCGATGATGCCGAGCGCCAATACGAGATTTTGCGTCACACCAAGCAAGTCATCACGTTGACGCTTAACGTGGCCGATATTGAAGGCCGATTGGGCGTGATGGCGTTGTCGGATGAGTTGTCGCGATTGGCCGACATGCTGCTCGACACCGCATTAGTACTGGCGTGGCGCGCGGTATCCGCGGACAAAACGCCGGGCGGCTGGGTGCCACCGAAAGGCTTTGCCGTCATCGGCTACGGCAAGCTCGGCAGCAAAGAACTCGGCTACGCGTCTGATCTCGATGTGGTGTTTTTGTTCGACCCTTTGACTGCAAATGAAGCCGAACGATTTCCCAAACTTGCGCAACGGCTCAATAGCTGGCTCAACACCATGACAGCAGGCGGCGTGCTTTACGAAACCGATTTGCGTCTGCGGCCGGACGGCATCTCCGGCCTTTTGGTATCACCCATTGACGCGTTCCGCGACTATCAACTGCATCGTGCGCAAACCTGGGAGCATCAGGCGCTCACCCGTGCGCGCTTCTGCGTGGGCGATGCCGCGTTGGCGGCACCGTTCGAAGCGATACGGCGTGACGTACTGGCGACTGCGCGCGATAAAAACAGCCTGCGCGACGCAATTATTGCGATGCGCGAAAAAATGCGCGCCGAGAAAAAAGATCGCGCCGATCAACTCGATCTCAAGCACACACGCGGCGGTATCGTCGATGTCGAATTCATCGTCCAGTTCATCATCCTCGCCTATTCGCACGAACACCCCGAATTCCTCGGCAACCTTGGTAACTTCGCGTTGCTGACGCGTGCTGCTGCGCTGGGCATTCTCGATGAAGACACCGCCGCAAAGGTGGGCAAGGCGTATCTTGCGTATCGCGAGCGCCAGCATCTTGCGCGCAATAACAACGAGCTCAAGACCTGGATTTCGCCGGATGAACTCGTTAGCGAGCGGCGGGCGGTGACGCAGGCCTGGGGGAGTTTGCTCGGATAGTTTCTACTGAACAAAAGGACGCAACAATTACACTGGAGCGGCTTGTCGAGGTGGCAAACATGCGCGTGATGCGCACCCTGCTCACTGTCATTTCGAGCGCAGCGAGAAATCTGCTTTTTCACGACGCAACAAAAAGCAGATTTCTCACCCGATAGAGCCGAGTTCGAAATGACAATATGGTTTCGCACGCATAGTGCAGGGCCAGGAAAAATGACAAAGAACGCCATTCAGCGCGGCTTCACAGCCATTTTGTACCTGAATGGCTTGCCAGTGCTAGACTTTGCTAATTTACGGCGGCGTTCCGCAACATCTCCGCTGCATGCTTTCTCGTCGCCTCTGTGATCTTGATTCCGCCGAGCATCCGTGCGATTTCCTCGACGCGGGTCTTGTCGGTGAGCTGTGTGATGGAGGTTGTCGCGACTCCATCGATTGCGGTTTTGGCGACTTGAAACTGGTGTTCTGCGCACGCCGCCACTTGCGGCAGATGCGTTACCGCCAGCACTTGATGCTTCGAACCGAGGGCGCGCAACAAACGCCCGACCACTTCGGCGACACGTCCGCCGATACCGGCATCCACTTCGTCGAAAATCATCGTCGCAACGCTCGCCTTGGCAGACGCCAACATCTGGATCGCGAGACTTATGCGCGACAATTCGCCGCCTGACGCAATTTTCGCCAGCGGCCCCAGCGTTTGCCCTTCGTGCGCCGCGACCTGAAACTCGCAGCTTTCCAATCCCGAGGAAGATGGCTCACGCGGGGTGAACTCCACCGCGAACTTGCCGCCCGGCATGGCGAGTTCCTGCAATGATTTTGTGACGCTGGCCGCAAATTTCTTCGCTGCGAGCTGGCGCGATTTGGTGAGCTTTTTGGCCACCTCCATGAATGTCGCACTGGCGGCCTGTTCAGCCGCAATTAATTCATCCAGCGATTGTCCGCCGCCCAGCGCGCTCATGCGATCGCGCTTTTGCTGAAGCAGATCGGGAATGCGTTTTGGTTCAATGCGGTATTTGCGGGCGATTTCCTGCACGTCCACCATCTCGCGATCAATCTCGGCAAGCCGCGCGGGATCAATGTCGAGCGTGCGCAGATAATGCCGCAAATTGGAAACGGCCTCGCGTAGTTCCACGCTCGCCGAATCGACCAGCGCCACCGAATCTTTGAGGGCAGGATCGGTTTCGGCATCCCTGGATAGTCGCGATCCGACGGCATCGACCTGCGACAAAACCGCGCCTTCGTTGTCGTCAAGGCTGTCGATGGCCGATTGTGCGGATTCGATCAGGCCGGCGGCGTTCGCAAGCCTCCGCTGCTCATTCAACGTTTCTTCCCAGCGCGCGATGGAAAACTTGATCGCTTCCAGTTCGCCAATCTGGTAACTCAGCTCCTCAAATTCGCGCGTGATGGCGATTTCATTGGCTTCGCGCGCGGCGCGCGTGGCGGCAAGTTGGGACCAGGCCCCGTACTTCGCCTTTACATCGGCCAATAGCACATCGTTATCGGCGAAGCCATCGAGCAGGCTCAATTGCGCGTCCCGTTTCAGCAGCGTTTGGTGTTCATGCTGGCCGTGGACATCCACCAGGCGCTCGGCAAGATCGCGCATTTGCGTGAGCGTAACCGAGATGCCGTTGATGAACGCCTTTGAACGCCCGCCCGCATCGAGCACACGACGAAACAGCAGCATATTTTTATCGTCGTCCGCGAGTTCGTTGTCGCCCAGCCAGTTGCGAGCCTCCTTGATTTGCGAGAGGTCGAACTCGGCCGCAATCTCGGCGCGGGACTTGCCGACGCGCACGACGTTTGCATCCGCACGGCCGCCGAGCGCCAGCGACAAAGCGTCAATCATGATTGACTTGCCCGCACCGGTTTCGCCGGTGAGCGCGGTGAAGCCGGATTCGAAATCGAGCTCAAGCGTGTCAACGATGACAAAATCGCGGATGACGAGGGAGCGCAGCATTCAGGGATCCCGCTCGTTCCAATGCAGCTTGGAGCGCAGCATCGAAAAATAGCTGTAGCCGACCGGATGCAACAGGCGCAGCCGATTCTTGTGGGCTTTCAC
>JANYHZ010000141.1 GCA_025362135.1 Betaproteobacteria bacterium
CGGATTCGAGCTTTCAATCGACGGTATCTTGAACGAGATCGAAACCGGTGAGATCGATTACCAGAGCATCACCACTGATTTTGAAGAATACAGCCAGCCTGTCGTGCGCCTCGTCGATGCACTGCTGAGCGATGGCGTCAAACGCGGTGCGTCCGATATTCACTTCGAGCCGGAGCAGGGCTTCCTGCGTATTCGCTACCGCATTGATGGTGTATTGCGGCAGATTCGTTCGCTGCACAAGAATTACTGGTCTGCGATGGTGGTCCGGTTGAAGGTGATCAGCGGTATGAATATCGCCGAATCACGAGCCCCGCAAGACGGCCGCATATCGCTTACGTTATCCGGACGTTCGATCGATTTTCGTGTCTCCGCCCAGCCCACCACGCACGGCGAAAATCTGGTGTTGCGTATTCTCGACCGGCAAAAAGGCATCGTCGCCCTGGAAGATTTGGGCTTGCAGGAAGACGAGCTCAAGATGCTGCGCCTGATGATTGCGCGGCCAGAGGGCATCATCCTCGTTACAGGTCCAACCGGCTCCGGTAAAACGACGACGCTTTACTCGATCCTGAACCACGTTAACACCGAGGGCGTCAACATCATGACGCTCGAAGACCCGGTCGAATATCCGATGGCCATGATTCGGCAAACGTCGGTAAACGAGACCGCCAAACTGGATTTTGCGACCGGCATCCGCTCGATGATGCGCCAGGATCCGGACATCATTCTGGTCGGCGAAATTCGCGATCAGGAGACAGCCGAAATGGCGTTTCGCTCCGCGATGACCGGCCATCAGGTCTATTCCACGCTACATACCAACTCGGCGATTGGTGCGATTCCGCGATTGCAGGATCTGGGCGTACTGCCGGATATCATGGCCGGCAACATTATCGGCGTCGTTGCACAACGGCTGATGCGAAGGCTGTGTCTGCATTGCAAGGAACCGTATCATCCGGAAGATCCGATGACGAGGCGGGTTCTAGGCGTCGATACAACCTGGCGCGGCGAAATTTTCCGCTCGGTGGGTTGCAATCAATGCGATAACACCGGCTACAAGGGCCGCGTGGCGATCATGGAACTGTTCAAAATGGACAGCGAAATGGATGAGTTAATCGCCCGCCGGGCGACGGGCCGGGAGATTCGCGAAGCCGCACGCAAGACCGGATTTCGCACATTGGCCGAAGATGCCATTTCACGCGTGATTGATGGCCAAACCAGTCTCGATGAAATTTCGCGTATCGTCGATTTGACCGACCGGATCGTGTAGCCGAGACCCCATGGCTTCCTTCTCTTATCGCGCCATCGACGAAGGCGGGCAGATATTGTCCGGCAGCATTGATGCGACCAACGCGGTGGATCTCGAATTGCGCTTGCGGCGTTTGGGACTTGACTTGATTACCTTCGAGTCGATCAAGAAATCCGCGCTGATGCGTTCCAGTAAAGTATCGCGCAAGGAATTGATCACGTTCTGTTTTCACATGGATCAATTGATGCGCGCCGGGGTGCCGATCATCGAGGCTCTATCCGACCTGCGTGACACCGTGGACAATGCGGGATTCCGGCAGATTATCGGCAGTATCCTCGAAGACATCGAGGGCGGTCTGAAGCTATCCGATGCGATGGCCAGCCACCCGCAGGCGTTCGATTCGGTCTTTCTCGCGCTGATCCGTACCGGCGAGCAGGCGGGACAACTGCCTGAAGTCTTGTCAAAGCTTGCGGAGAATCTCAAGTGGCAGGACGAACTGGCCGCGCAAGTACAAAAAGCAATGATGTACCCCATCTTTGCCGGGACCGTGATATTCGGCGTTGTATTCATGTTGATGGTGTTCCTGGTGCCACAGCTTGGCACGACCATGAAGACGCTCACGCCAAACCCACCCGCCGCGACGATGGCGCTAATCGCGGTCTCGGCGGTGATGAGCAAATACTGGTACCTGTTCCTCGGTGGGCCGATTGTGGCAATTGTGGCGTTGCTGGTCATCGTCAAGACCAGTGATGAAGCCAAGTATCGCGTCGATGGCCTGATGCTGAAGCTGCCGATCATGGGCCCGCTGATGACCAAGATTATTTTGGCCCGGTTTTCAACGTATTTTGCGTTGATGTATCAGTCGGGTCTCGCGGTGCTTGACTGCATTCACGTTTCGGAAAAGATTGTCGGCAACCGTGTCATCGAGGAAGGCCTGATTCGGGTCGGCCGGGAAATTAACGAAGGCACCGGCATCACGCAGGCTTTCCAGAATGTGCGGCTGTTTCCGCCGCTGGTATTGCGCATGCTGAAGGTGGGCGAATCCACCGGCGCGCTGGACACCTCGTTGCTGAATGTAAGCTATTTCTACAATCGGGAAGTCAAGGAAACAATGGGCAAGTTACAGGAGATGATCCAACCCATCCTCACCGTCGTGCTGGGTGGCGTGATGATCGGCATTCTCGTCACGATTTTCCTGCCGATGTACGACGTGATCAGCAAGATCAAGTTTTAGCGGGCGACGATGGCTAAACACTTCCTTTATCTGACCAACGACAAACTCGTTGCCCTCGTCTGGAAGAGTGGCGCGATCGTTGAGCGCGATGTGTTCGGTTCAACGGAACTCGGGCTACCGGCATTCCGGGAATATATCGCCAGGCATCGAACCGTATCGACATACGTTGTCACGGACCTGATCGAGGAGGATTTTCGTCTCGATACCGTACCCCATCTGCGCGGCAATGATCAGGACGCCGTACTGGGACGAAAACTATCGCAGCTGTACCGGGCGAGCCCATTCCGGCACGGCATCATCCAGGGGCGGGAAACAGAGGGGCGCCGCGACGACAAAGTGCTGTATCACGCAGTGACCAATCCTGAATTGCTCAAGCCGGTACTGGCCGTCCTTGATCGCGAGGAAATCCCTTTGGAGGGGATTTCCTCGTCTGCGGTCCTTTCCGGGAAATTGCTCGAATCGCTCAACTCTTTTTCGCAGCACACACTGCTCGTCACGATCGTTCCGGATTTCGGATTGCGACAAACTTATTTCCAGAACAAACAGGTCAAGTTCAGCCGACTGACGCCAATCATTTTCGATGAGGGCCAACCTGCCGGGGAATTGATCGCTGCTGAAACCAGCAGAACGTGGCAATACCTGGATAGCTTGCGCTTTTTCGCCAGCGGCGAAACGCTGGAGGTATCGATTCTGGTGCACGCGCACGACCGGCAAATGGTGACCGAGGCGATTCGCAGCTATCCACTGATTCAGTATCGTTTCCTTGATATTGACGAAGTTGCGGCTAGACTCAAGCTCAAGCCTGCGCCAGTTTCTTCGCACGCGGAGGAGCTGCTGGTCCACCTTTATGCACAGGGCCGAATTGAAAATCATTTTGCTGCGCCGGAACAACGGCGATTCAGTGTTTACAAACGAGCACGTTTTGGCTTGTTCGCGTTGACGGTCGGCATTCTGGCGGCGGGAGCGGTGGCAGCAGGCTTCAACCTCTACCAAGCCAGCACGGTATCGAACGAAATTGATCGACGTACCAATTTGATGGTGCCGTTGCAGGCGGAGTATCGGGCAGTCGTCAACGAGATCAGCAAGCAGACGGCTGCCTCCGAAACTGTTCGCGATGCCAGCGGCTTTTATTATCAATACATTCGTCCCGCGCCGGCGTCACCAGGCGAATTTGTACGCGCGTTTTCGCAAGTGTTGACGGCGTTTCCGCACGTTCAATTGTTACAACTGATATGGGCACCGGTCGCCGATGCCAACACGACACCGTTTTACACTCCTTCCCCAGCACCAAGTTCAGGTCTTTTGCAGTCGGAAGCCAAGGTCAGCACTGCCACTGCGGGACAGGTGTTGCAAAGTGCGCTCACTTCAGTGTTACAGATATCACAACCTCCCTCGGAGTTGGATCCACTGTTGTCAGATGGCAAGTTCCAAGCCCTGATTGTCGAAGCAGCGATCAGCCCTTTTGATGGCGACTACCGAAAGGCGATAAGGGACATCAATATTTTCGTCGCGCAAATAAATCTTTTGCCGGGTGTTACTGCCTCGATGATCGTTGCACCCCTGGATGTGCGCACCACAGCGACAATTAAGGCGACCGACACCGTACAAGCAAACACGCGGTCGGATGCGCTCTTTGTCTTGAAATTGGTGCGCAGCATGAAGGCACCACGGCAATGATATTTTCGCGTGCTGGATTCAATGCGTTGAAGTTTGCCTACATCGTGTTGCTGGCTGGGATTGGAGTCACTATTTTTCTTGGAGTCGGAAGTTATTTATATTGGGAAACAGAGAGGAAAAACGCACAGCAAAGTGAGCGCTCTTTGCAGGATTTGCGTGGCCGCCTTGGTATTGCAAAACGCGACCTCAATGATTTGCGTGGTTCGGAAGATATCTATAAATCGCTTGCGGCGCGCGGTATGTTCATTGCCGAAGAACGGTTCGACCTGATCGAAGCGTTTGCCGCCCTGAAATTCCGCCACCAGCTTGTTTCATTTAGCTACGAAGTGGCACCGCAGCGGCCACTGCGTCTGGGTTCTGGTGCTGCGTACACCGGCGTAAATATAGTAGCAAGTCGAATCAAGTTGAAAATTCGCGCGCTACATGACGGCGATCTGGTTGCATTTCTGGATGAATTTCCGCGTTTGCAGCGTGGATTTTTTCCGCTTGATCGTTGTGTGATCAAGCGCAATGCGCCA
>JANYHZ010000156.1 GCA_025362135.1 Betaproteobacteria bacterium
TCTTACGCCCACACACTATCGCCTGGTCGTGAATGCCGGTACGGCCGAGAAAGACATTGCCTGGCTTGAAGCGTTGCGACTTGAACGTGCTTTTGAAGTCGTACTCACACCGAGAAGCGATGTCGCGATGATCGCAGTGCAAGGCCCGCAGGCGCGCCGCATCGTCGTTGAAATGCTGCCGGAAGCCGCAACCACAATCGCTGCGATGAAACCTTTCAACAGCGTCACCGTTGGCGAAATTTTTGTTGCCTGCACAGGCTATACCGGAGAAGACGGTTTCGAAGTTATCGTTCCTGCTACGCAAGCCGTTATGTTCTGGGAAAAATTGCAAGTTGCCGGTGTCAGCCCTTGTGGCTTGGGCGCGCGCGACACCCTGCGCCTCGAAGCCGGTATGAATCTCTATGGCCAGGACATGACCGGTCAGACCTCGCCGCTGGAATCGGGCCTGGCCTGGACGGTAGACCTGAAAACCGAGCGCGATTTTGTTGGCCGCAAAACGCTGCAGGAGAAGCCAGTCTCGATGCAGCTGGTCGGACTGGTTTTGAAGGCCCCCGGTGTGCTGCGTGCGCATCAGGTAATACACACCAGCAAAGGCTCCGGCGAAATCACCAGCGGCACCTTTTCACCCACGCTATCAAAGTCGATCGCGCTGGCACGGATACCGGCAGGCATTGCCGTCGGCGAAACCGTGCAGGCCGAGGTACGCGGCAAGCAACTCGATTGTCTTGTTGTGAAAATTCCGTTTGTCCGTAACGGCCAATCGCTTATTTAATTCGCATCAATCCTTCCCGTACACCTGGAGTAACCACATGACTATTCCCGCCGATTTGAAATACACCGAGAGCCACGAATGGATCCGAACCGAGCCCGATGGCACGCTGACAGTGGGCATCACCGATCACGCACAAGACGCTTTGGGTGACCTGGTTTTCATCGAACTTCCCGAAGTGGGCCGCACGCTCGCGGCAAAAGAAAACTGTGTGGTACTGGAATCGGTGAAGGCTGCCTCGGATGCGTATGCGCCAGTCGCGGGTGAAATCATCGCAGTCAATACACCATTGACCGACGCGCCAGAGACACTCAATAGTGAGCCTTACGAAGCGTGGTTGTTCAAGATGAAACCGGCGGCGGATGCCACGACCGGTGGCCTGCTCAATGCTTCGGATTACGCGATCAGTATTGGTGAGGCTTAAAGGAAATTAGTGCGGCTTCAGGCCCCTTAAAAAAACCCGTTCGTGCTGAGCCTGTCGAAGCACCCTAATTAACACCGTTCGTGCTGAGCTTGTCGAAGCGCAGTTGCAGTTCAGTTGCATCGCACACCAGCCCATCCCACCCTTCGACAGGCTCAGGGCGAACGGAAACATAGAACTCTTGTAGAAAACTTTCATGACCGTCACCCGCCCCACCCTAGACTCACTCGCCTCCCGCGACGCCTTCATCGCCCGCCACATCGGCCCTTCCGCCGAAGACCAGCGCACGATGCTGGGCGTGCTCAACCGCGCCACGCTCGATGCGCTCATCGCGGACGTGGTGCCGCGGAGCATTCATTCAGCAACAGCACTCGCGCTACCATCGGCACGCAGCGAGCCCGAAGTGCTCGCAATGATGAAAACACTCGCGGGCAAGAACAAGGTGTTCAAGAATTACATCGGCATGGGCTATCACCATTCTCATACGCCGAAAGTGATACTCCGCAACGTCCTGGAAAACCCGGCCTGGTACACCGCCTACACCCCGTATCAACCAGAAATTTCACAGGGGCGTCTCGAGGCGCTGCTGAATTTCCAGACCATGGTCAGCGACCTGACCGGGCTCGATATTGCCAATGCCTCGCTGCTCGATGAAGCCACCGCTGCTGCCGAAGCGATGTCGCTGGCGCGGCGATTTGCCAAAGCCAAGAGTGCGAAATTTCTGGTGTCCGACCTCTGCCATCCGCAAACGATCGAGGTGGTCCGCACCCGCGCAGAAGGCCAGGGCATTGAGGTCATCGTCGGCGACGCGTCCAAAGCGGCGGAGCACGATATTTTTGGTTTGCTGCTGCAATACCCGGCCTCCACGGGTGCGGTAACCGACTACCGCAAACTCATTCTCTCGGTGCAGATCAAGGGAGCCGTGGTCGCAATGGCTACTGATCTGCTCAGCCTCACGTTGCTCACACCGCCCGGTGAACTGGGCGCGGATATCGCCATCGGCAATTCGCAGCACTTTGGCGTGCCGATGGGCTTCGGCGGCCCGCACGCGGCGTTCATGGCCTGCAAGGATGCGTATAAACGTCAGCTTCCGGGGCGACTGGTCGGCGTGTCGGTGGACACGATGGGCAACCCCGCCTATCGCCTCACGCTGCAAACACGTGAACAACATATCCGCCGCGAAAAAGCCACCAGCAATATCTGCACCGCACAGGCGCTGCTCGCGGTGATGGCAGCGATGTACGCTTCGTATCATGGCCCAGTCGGCTTGAAGCGTATCGCTCTTTATGTACACCGACTCGCGGCAACTTTCGCCAAGGGCCTGTCGCTACTCGGCCACACCATTGCCGACACCGCATTTTTCGATACTGTGAAGGTCAATACTGGTGCCGAGACTGACGCCATTGTTCAGCGTGCGCTGGCAAAGAAAATCAATCTGCGCCGTGTCGATGCCGAATCCTTGAGCGTATCGCTGGATGAAACGACGACAGCAGAAGACATTGACGTGCTCTGGCAGATATTCGCGTCAAATGAAAAAACGCCGCCTGCATTTGCTGCCATCGAAGCATCCGTCGAAATGATGCTGCCCGCCGATTTGCAGCGCACCTCCGCCTACCTCACGCATCCGGTATTCAATCGCTATCACTCTGAAACGGCGATGCTGCGCTACCTGCGTATGTTGGCTGATCGCGATCTCGCTCTCGACCGCACCATGATCCCGCTGGGTTCCTGCACCATGAAATTGAACGCCACCACCGAGATGATCCCCGTGACCTGGCCGGAATTCGCCGACATCCATCCCTTTGCACCCGATGAGCAAACGGTTGGCTATCGCGAGATGATCACGGATCTCGAAAAAATGCTGTGCGAAATCACCGGCTACGATGCGGTGTCGCTGCAACCCAACTCGGGGGCGCAAGGCGAATACGCAGGGCTGCTGGCGATCCAGGCGTACCACCGCGCACGCAACGAGGCGCACCGCAATATCGTACTCATACCCAGTTCCGCACACGGCACCAATCCTGCATCGGCGCATCTTGCCGGCATGGAAGTCGTCGTGGTCGCGTGCGATAGCGATGGCAATGTGGACATCGCCGATTTGACGCGCCAGGCCGAACTGCACAAAAACGACCTCGCCGCGCTAATGGTGACGTACCCCTCCACACACGGCGTGTTCGAAGACGCCATCGTCGACATCTGCAAGATCGTGCACGAGCACGGCGGACAGGTGTATCTCGATGGCGCGAACATGAACGCGCTGGTCGGCACGGCGCGGCCGGGAAAATTCGGCGCGGATGTGTCGCACCTGAATCTGCACAAGACTTTCTGCATTCCGCACGGCGGCGGCGGACCCGGCGTCGGCCCGGTCGCGGTGCGCGAAATCTGCGGCATCGTGCACCAGCACGGCGGCCAGGTGTATGTCGATGGCGCCAACATGAACGCCATGGTGGGCCTGGGCGCGCCGGGTGAATTTGGCGGCGATGTCTCGCACCTCAATCTGCACAAGACTTTCTGCA
>JANYHZ010000202.1 GCA_025362135.1 Betaproteobacteria bacterium
GGCGGGAATTGTGCCTTATGATGATTATCCAAACAACTATCCTGCTGGAGGAAACATGATCGGTTACGTCACGCTCGGCACCAATGATCTTGCGAAAGCGGCTAAATTTTACGATGCATTGCTGGCAACGATCGGTGCCAAACGCTTCATGGAGTCCGAACGCTTCATCGCGTGGGCGTCGAGTCCCACTTCCGCCGGGTTGGGCCTGACAAAGCCGTTTGACGGCAAGCCCGCCACGGTCGGCAACGGTGTCATGGTCGCGCTGGTCGTGGATAGCCGTGAGAAGGTCGATGCACTGTACAAGAAAGCGATGGATCTCGGCGCAACCGATGAAGGCCCACCGGGACCGCGCGGCGAAGGGTTCTATGCTGGCTATTTCCGCGATCCGGAAGGCAACAAGCTGAACGCTTTTTGCATGGGTTAGATCGTGCTGACCAACCGGACTGAGGTTGCGCCGTTGGGTCGCGCACGCGCCGATAGCATCGAGCGGCAGCGCGACGAACTGGCTGCGGCGATACCGCGACACTATCAGCCGGCCTTGTATTTCGGCGCGTCCAATCTGGTGGCGGTGCTCGCCATAGTTGTTGCCTTTACCCAACTCAATGATGTCCACGCTTGGGAATGGCTGATTGTGCCCTTTGCATTCCTGGTTGCGAACTGGGTTGAATATCGCGTGCACAGGGGCCCAATGCACCACCAGCGCCGCCCCTGGCAAATCCTGTTCGAGCGTCACACATGTCAGCATCATGTGTATTTCGACGATGGGCATATGTCGGCCCGCAACGCGCGTGAGTACTACTGGGTATTTTTCCCTTGGTGGGCGGTCGGGTTGGTCGTCGTCACTGCGGCAGTGTTTGCCCTTCCGCTATGGCTTTTTGTGGCCCGCAACCTGGGGCTGCTGTTTTTTGCCGTGGGCATCTCTTATTACCTTACCTACGAGTGGCTGCATCTGTCTTATCACGTGCCGGCACAAAGCGTGATTGGCCGGTTGCCCATGGCTGGTGTGTTACGGCGCCTGCATACGGCCCACCACGACACTGCGTTGATGACGACACAGAACTTCAATATCACGTTTCCGATTTTTGATTGGCTCTCGGGCACACTTGGCAATCGCGATACTCAGCAGGCCCGCGCGCACGGCGATGGTCCTGGCAAAAAAGAACGCGGGCAATTCCGCAGCTAACCCTTCGCCCCGTACAATGGCGTTTCGCAGGCAGTACGGTTGGTACCCCTTCACCTTTTTCACCTTTACGCAGACTCCAACATGACCTCCAGCAATCCGCAAGAAGCGCCATTGGTTCCGCTCAAGCCCGCGGTGAGTTCGTTCTACGACGCGGCGGTCGCGAAGGCGTTTTTCAAGGGGTCCGGCAGGCGAGAGAAGATTGCGGCCGGTACAACGCTGTTTGTTGAAAATGAAAAATCGAGCAAGAAGGGCCTCTTCAACAAGCCGATCAACGCGGACCTGTTTAGCAAGCCCGTCGCCCATCGGATGTACTTGCTGTCTGAGGGCACGGTTGAGTTGTCCGCTGGTGGCAAGCTGATCGATACTGCGAATGCGGGTGAGGTGTTCGGCGAGATGGCCGTCATCAGTGAGATTCCTGGCAGCGTGGCTCCAAGCGCACGCAGCGCCTCGGCAATTGCGAAAACCGATTGCACGGGATACTCTCTGGACGTTGCAGAGACTGAAGCGGGGCTTAACAAGACCCCTGAATTCGCGCTGATGCTGATGAGTGTGATGTTTGAGCGGCTGCGCTTTCTGGCCTCGCGATTGGCAACGCGCGAAGTTGCTACAGCGAAAAGCGGCGGCGAACCGGTGTTTGATGCAGCCACCCTGGCGGCACTCGAGGGGAGACTCGAACGCGCCACCGTGGTGCGCTTCGACCAGGGTCGCCGAATCATGAAGGAGGGACAGCCCGGCGTCAGTATGTACGTGGTGCTCGAAGGCAGTGTGTCGATAGCGATCAACGAAAAAACCGTCGAGGAGCTAGGTATTGGTGGCGTCTTCGGTGAAATGGCATTGGTTGACCAATCGCCGCGCACGGCAAGCGCAACGGCACGCACCGACTGCGCGTTGCTGTCGATCAACCGTGAGTCTCTTATGGCCCTCGTGAAATCCCATACCGCGATCGGCATGGCGATGATGCGCTGTGTTGCCGACCGCATCCGCTACATGAATTCGCTGTTTGCGTAACGAACGGTTTACCCTCCCACCGGCCAATATCGGCACGCAGCGTACAACCATAATCATGGAAGACGATTTCGATTTCACCAAGCCGCACGTGGCGTTCAACCCGGACAACACGATCGGGCGAGCAATTTCGGCACCGTTCAAGCCGACCGTGAGTCGGTTTTACGACGTAAAAGTGGCGACCCGGCTATTTAAGACTTCCGGGAAAAAAGAGCATTTTCCCGCAGGGGAAACGCTGTTTCTGGAAAACGAGAAATCCGGCAAGCATGGCCTGTTCGGCAAGCGAGTAGTTCATCGCATGTATCTCATCACGGCGGGCGAGGTCGCGCTGTATTCGCACGAGAAACTGCTCGACACCATCAAGGTTGATGATATTTTTGGCGAAATGGCAGTGATCAGCGATTCGGCTGCGGGTAGCACCCGCAGCGCGATGGCGAAGGTCACAACGGATTGCAGTGCATTGTCGCTCGATGCCGCGGAAATGCAGGCGGCGCTTTCCCATACGCCGGAATTCGCACTGATGCTGATGAGCGTCATGTTTGAGCGATTGCGATTTCTAGCCGCACGGCTGACCTTGCGCGACGTGGCCAAATCAAATATCAGCAGCCGCAGCGAACCGGTGTTCGACGCCTCCGCGCTCGCGGCACTGGAACACAAGGTCGAGCACGCGACGGTGGTACGCTTTGCCGAGGGCCACCAGATCATGGAGTCAGGCCAGCCCGGCACGACCATGTACATCGTACTTGAAGGCCGCGTGACAATCGCGATCAACAACAAGATCGTCGAGAAGCTTACTGCGGGTGGTGTGTTCGGTGAAATCGCGCTGGTGGATCAATCCCCGCGCACTGCGAGTGCCATTGCCCGCACCGACTGCGCGCTGCTATCGATGAATCGGCAAGCACTCATCGACTTGGTGAAGGCCGATCCTGCGGTGGGTATGACCATGATGCGTTGCGTGGCCAATCGCATGCGCTACATGAATTCGCTATTCACCTAGGCTGGCATACCGCCCGCACAATTATATTTTTTTGAATCGCCCTGATCAATATGCAAGACGAATTCGATTTCACTAAACCGGCATCTGCGGAAAACGCCGACGGCAGCGCTGCAGCGGTGCCGTCGGCACCGTTCAAACCGGCGATAAGCAGGTTTTACGATGCGGAAGTGGCGAGGCGTTTTTTTGAAATTTCCGGCAAGAAAGAATTTTTCCCGGCGGGCGAAACGCTGTTCGTCGAGAACGAGAGATCAGGCAAGCATGGCCTGTTCGGCAAGCGCGTGGTTCACCGCATGTATCTCATCACAGTAGGAGAAGTTGCGCTCACGGTCGCGGGCAAACCAATCGACACAATCAGAGCGGGTGAAATTTTTGGCGAGATGGCCGTTATCAGTGAAACAGCCTCGGGCAGCACCCGTAGCGCGACCGCAACCGTCAAAACCGACTGCAACGCTTTCTCGCTCGACACCGGGGAATTACAGTCGGCGCTTTCGCGCACCCCCGAATTTGCGCTAATGCTTATGAGCGTGATGTTTGATCGCCTGCGCTTCGTGGCGGCGCGCCTGGCGATGAGGAAACTCATGCCCGGCAAAGAAAGCGCGCGTGAGGCGGCGGTGTTTGATGGCGCAGCGTTGGCGAGCCTGGAACAAAAACTCGAGCGCGCCACCACCATGCGCTATGAAGCGGGAAGGGTGATCATGAACGAAGGTGACGCCGGGACTAGTATGTATATCGTACTCGATGGCCGCGTTGCCATTTCCATCAAAGGCAAGATCGTTGAAAGCATTTCAACCGGCGGCACGTTTGGCGAGATGGCGCTGGTCAATCAATCACCGCGCACTGCGAGCGCCATAGCTGAAACCGAAAGTGCCTTGCTTGCCATCAACCGCGCCGCGCTGATTGCGCTGGTGCAAGCGGAGCCAGCGGTCGGCCTGACGATGCTGCGCTCGGTCGCGGCGCGACTGCGGCACATGAATGCGCTGCTGAATTGACGCTGGCGCAGGCCGGGCATGGAAAACGGTACGCTCAACGTAAAATTGGACAAAAGCAAACTCGCCGCGATTCCTGCGGAAGTGATGCGCCACACTGAAATCGAGTCGCTAAGCCTGTTTCAGAACAAGCTGAACGAATTGCCTGATGCGCTCTGGCAGCTCACCGCCTTGACATCGCTCAACCTTGGTGACAATCAGATCGCCGAGCTGGGCAGTGGCATCGGCAATCTCACACGGCTGCGCATGCTGGACTTGGGCCACAATTCCTTCACCGCATTGCCCGATGCACTGGGCAAATTGATCGCGCTTTCCGACTACCTCTACCTGAGTAATAACCGACTTGCAGCGTTGCCCGAAGCCCTCGGCGCGCTGGTGCGGCTTAAGTATCTCAATGTAAGTGACAACCGCCTGACGGCGCTACCCAACAGCATCGGTTGCATGGAAGCATTGGTGGAGTTACGGGTCTACAACAATTGCCTTCTTTCGCTGCCAGATTCCATCGGGTCACTTCTTCATCTTAAAGAATTGCAGGCACAGCGGAATCGGCTATCGTTTTTGCCCGAGGAAATCGGCAATCTCGCCAATCTGCGCGAATTGGACCTCGCCGACAATGAATTGATTGCGCTGCCGGCATCAATCGGTAATCTCGCACAGCTTCGCCGCCTGAACTTGCGCAACAACGTCATCACCATGCTGCCGTCGTCGCTAGGGTGCTTGCCTAATCTCACCCATCTCGATTTGCGCGCCAATCCTTTGCGCAGCTTGCCTGATGCGATCAGTGAAATCTCAACGCTTGAGAAACTCGATTTGCGCTGGTGCCAGCTTGATGCGCCGCCCGAGTGGATTGATCGTTTGCGAGCGCGCGGCACGGTCGTCTATTTATGTGACGAAGTCCAATGGCGGCGCGGCTTTCAGGCCTAAAATCATTGAAGAGCCGCGCCAAATGGCGATTCACGTGATTTTCTGGCAAGACCAAACAAAAAGCCGCCGGACGAATCCGGCGGCAAACACGATCACCCTCGGAGGGGGTGATGCCTAACCGTTGGCCGGCACGATATGCCGACGGCAGACGAATCAATGGTAAGAAGTCGCCTACATAAAAAACCCACCTGCGCAGGTGGGTTTTGCGAAATGCTTTGTGTTATTCCTCAACACGTAAATAGTTGCCCGGCAGAAAATCACTACATGGACGCCACAGAGGCCGCAGTCAGCCCCCGCATATAGGCATTGTCCTACAAATATTCGAGATATATGCCCGATGACGCGCCTCGCGGCACCAGCGAGAATAACGCTAGCCAGCAACTTTCGGCACATGGTTGGTTCACACAAAATTGGGATGTTGAAATGAAAAGAATTGCCGCATGCCTGCTCTCGCTTTGCTTTTGTTCGCCGTTCGCTTTCGCCAACACGTTCACGACTGATCTTACGGATCTTTGGTGGAACGCCAACGAGTCAGGCTGGGGCGTAACTGCAACGCATCAACGGGAAGTCGTGTTCCTTACATTCTTCGTCTACGGCGTCGATAGCCGCGCTACTTTTTATACCGGGCAGGCATCCTACGTTTCCCAAGCTGCGTCAGGGGCGCTCGTATTTACTGGCCCGATGTATGAAACGTCGGGACCCTGGATCGGCATTCCTTTCAATCCCAATCTGGTCACCATCAGGCAAGTCGGTACGGTGACCTTTACCGCGTTCGTGGATGCCGCGACGATGACTTACAACGTGGATAACACGGTGGTGTCCAAGTCGCTGACGCGCCAAACGTTTCGAAACAACGACCTCACTGGTGGCTACGCGGGTGTCTTGAGACTAACATCCTCCGGTTGCACGAATGCAGCCGAAAACGTTACGGTAGAGAGCGTAATTGGTGTCGCTGTTACAAACACCACTACGTCGCTCGCGATGACGACCAATGAAAACGGCACTATTTGCGACTATGTTGGCAACTACCGTCAAAGCGGGCGGATGGGATCGTCGACAGGCACGTATAGCTGCCCCGGTCGCACCGGTTCGTATGAGATGGTCGAAATCGAGGCCAACCCCTCAGGTATCACGGGACGATTCTCTGGACGCAGTAATTTGTGTTCGCAAATTTCCGGGCGCCTGGCGATTGCCAAGCGGTAGCCGACTCAAATTCACTCACTTGCGGGTCTCGGCGGGGTCCGCAGTGGCAAGTTTGCCACCGCGCTTGGTTGAAACTTCAATTGATCCGCCGCAGCCCCCAATGACGCAAATGCGACGATAGCAAATATCCTTACTACAGTGCGTAGCGCGCTGCAGACACATTGCCGGGCCGCTAGCGCAGTTCCGGGAGATAATTCAAAGATCTTCTCTGATGTGCCACGGTACCCCGATGAGAACTCTGCCCGAACTGTCGCGCGATCTTGCCCTTGGCAAAACGACTTCCGAAAAACTGGTGCTCGCCTGCCTGGAAAATATTGCCGACCCTCTCGGCGAGGGCGCACGGGCGTTCATTAAAGTGTACGCAGACACGGCTCTCGTCGCGGCACGAGGCAGCGATGCCGCTCGCGCCAAGGGACAAATCGCGTCAGCGATTGCGGGCATCCCCATTTCGATCAAAGACCTTTTCGATGTCCGGGGTGATGTGACGCGAGCAGGCTCCAGGTTACTCGCTGATTCGCCGCCCGCCACGGCTGATGCGCCCGTCATTGCGAGGCTGCGCAAGGCAGGTGCAATCCTCCTTGGACGCACCAACATGACTGAATTTGCCTACGGCGCGCATGGGATGAACGCGCACTATGGCACGCCGTTGAACCCGTGGGATCGTGGCACGCGGCGCATCCCTGGCGGCTCCACGTCGGGTGGCGCAGTGAGTGTGACCGATGGCATGGCTGCCGCGACGATCGGTTCCGACACCGGTGGCTCGGTACGTGTACCCTCTGCATTGTGCGGCATCACGGGATTCAAGCCCACGCAGGCACGTGTGCCGCTCGCGGGTGCGTTTCCACTTTCGTTTACGCGCGACTCGATCGGGCCGCTTGGCCATTCTGTCACGTGCTGCGCATGGCTTGACGCTGTTATGGCAAGCACCAACGTGGAAACTCCTGAGGCACGACCGCTGAAAGGCATGCGCCTTGGTGTTCCCAAAACCGTCCTGCTCGATGGTCTTGCGCCGCAGGTGGCAGAGGCCTTTGACCGTGCGCTCGCAAGCCTTTCAATGGCCGGTGCCATCATCGAGGAATTCGATTTTCCCGAGCTGCAACGCGAAATCGATGGCAGCAAAAGAGCCAATTTCTCCGCGGTCGAAGCCTATGCGCTGCACCGGGGGCGATTGGCAACGCACTTGGATGAGTTCGATCCGCGCGTGGCCAAGCGACTGCTGTTGGGTGCCAATATGAGTGCTGCTGACTATGTGGACTTGCTGCACTTGAGACAGTCGTTGATCGCCTCGGCCAACGTCGCGACAGCGGGTTACACCGCGCTGTTGGCGCCAACGGTACCGATCGTGGCACCGGCGATTGCGGACATGGAATCGTCAGAAGAATTTTTTCTGCGGATCAACGGCTTGTTGTTGCGCAACTGCGCACCATTCAATGTGCTCGATCGCCCTTGCTGGTCATTGCCCTGTCACCGCCACGGCGATGCGCCCGTCGGGTTGATGGTCATTGGTGAAACGATGGCCGACAGGAGCTTGCAGGTGATCGGATTGGCCATTGAAACAGCGCTAAAGACAACCCGTTAGAAGCCGCGGTTCTTTTTCTTGGTTTCTTCCGCCTCTTTTGCGTCAGCCGCCATTTTTTTCTCGGCCATTTTCTTGTCCCAGCCAATCATCGGTGTAATAACGTTCCACCACAGCATCAATAACCCAAACGGCGTCAGCACCCAAAACCAACTCCAATTGGCCACCGGTGGGATATCGAGAATTTTCAGCAAAAAAAGAATTACAAAAATGACGGCGAGCGGCATGGCGGGCTCCGGGTTCGAGTGTACATGGCCAACAAATTAGCACAAAGTACGTCGCCTTACCTGCAACAGCACGCTGACAACCCTGTTCACTACCCGGCGTTGGCGATTTGCTTCGGCGCGTGGCGCACTACTAACGTGACCACTTGAACGACATTGGCGCGCAAAACGAACAATTGATCGTGGCTTTGAAACGTGCAGCTCCGCGCCAAGGTAACGACGGGGCGGCGGTGGCGCTGATTTTACCCGTGAACCAATTGATGAAGGCTGCCATCAGATGGCACGCTTGTTTAACAGCAAGCGCGGGGGATTTGGTACTGCACCTAATTTTCCGCATCCAGAAATGCTCGAATTCTGCCTGAGGCGCTTCGCGGAGACTGGTGACTTAAAAACCCGAAGCGCAGCGTTCGATCTGGTCTGCTTCACTGTGCAGCGCATGGGCAAAGGCGGCATTTTTGATTGATTGGGCGGAGGGTTCGCGCGGTATTCAGTGGACTCCGATTGGACCGTTCCCCATTTCGAAAAAATGCTTTACGACAATGGCCCGCTGCTGAAGCTGTTGGCCGATGCGTGGCTGGTTACCGAAGACGACGGACAAAAGGGGTTGTTCCAACGTGCGGCGGTACAAACAGTAGTGTGGGTGATGCGGGAAATATAATCCTCCGGCGCGGAAGATTCGGGAGGATATTTTTCGACGCTGGATGCGGGCTCACAAGGCTACGAGGGAAAGTATTACGTCTGGACACCGCGCGCGGTCGCGCAGTTGCTGAAGCCAGCATGGCGCATGCCGGACGCGTGTTTGGTCGCGCCGACCAGGTGGCTTCTGCGCGACGCGCGCTGACAATGCTGCCCCGTCCGGAACGGAGTGGCCGTGATCGCACTGCAACGACTCTCCCCTCTGACCAACGATTTGCACTGCGCCGAATCCGCCAAAAGAGTGATCGCCAGTTTTTTCAAGCAGATGGAGGACCACGCTGCGAACTTTGGCAGCCTGTTGCTGGCGCTGGAGGAGCAGCTCATGCCCCGCGCCTCGTGATCCTGGCCGGGCCCGGCGAAGCCCTCTTCGCCTTTCAGGCCGTGCTGATCGGGACGTACATGCCGACGCCCATTTCGTTCGCCATCGCCAACGGCACTGATTCCCTGCACTAAGGCCTTGCACGACCGACCGCAGCGGTCAACGGCTACGTTTGCCAGGGCGTTACCTGCCTTGCACCATTAAAAGACATCGCAAAATTGAAGGATGCCCTTAAAACGCCTATAGTTTCGGTTTGAAGTCATTCCACACATCGCTCAAATTTTCCGGAGAACACATGAAACAACTACTTTCCGCGTTCGCTCTTGCCTGTGGCAGCCTTGTCACCATGGGCAACGCGCTTGCTGTCGATGAGCTACACAAAAAATACGGATGTACTGCCTGCCATTTGGATGACAAACAGTTAGTGGGTCCGGCGTACAAAGACGTCGCGGCGAAATACAAAACTGACAAGGACGCCGTAAAAAAGCTGTCTGAAAAAGTCCGCAAAGGCGGAATGGGCGTATGGGGACAAATCCCGATGCCGCCGAATGCCGCCCCGACCGACCCGGAACTCAAGACAATGGTTGAAGCGGTACTGAAAACGAAGTAAGGACGGTAATTCTGGCAGGTAAGAAGGCCGACCACAGTGTGTCGGCCTTTTTGTCTGGGGGCGTGTCAGGTACCGTCAATTGCCCCGTTTTTGATTGACAAGCACGAAAATCGGTTCGCATAATTGCGGTTTGTTGCATTTCCGCGCCATACCATGCGTACTTTCCTGGCCTTTCCCAACCATTTCCCCTTGGAGATCTTCCGATGAAAAATTCCTACAAACTCGTATTCGCTGCCATGCTGGCTGCAGGTCTGGTCGGCTGCGGCAAGGAAGAGGCAAGCCCTGCGCCTGTCGCAGCGCCCGCACCCGCTGAACCTACCGTGACCGTTACAATTGCCCACGCAGGCCCGCTGACCGGATCCATCGCGCACCTTGGCAAGGATGATGAAAACGGTGTCCGTCTCGCGGTTGATCAGACTAACGCCAAGAAGCTCAAGATTGACGGCAAAGTGTTGAACATCAAGTTCATGACGGAGGACGACCAAGCGGATCCAAAGGTTGGCACGACGGTTGCCCAAAAATTGGTAGATGCCAAGGTTGTCGCAGTGGTCGGGCACTTGAATTCCGGCGTGACGATCCCTGCCTCCGAGATTTACAACAAGGCCGGCATTCCGGTGATCTCCGGTTCCGCGACCAATCCAACGTTGACCGAGCGCGGTCTCAAGAACGTATTTCGCACCGTGGGCCGCGATGACCAGCAGGGCCCGGCACTTGCGACATTTATTGCCAATGAATTGAAAGGCAAGAAAGTAGCGTTGATCGATGACAAGACCGCCTATGGCGAAGGACTGGCGAACGAAGTCGAAAAGACCCTCAAGGCTGGTAAGGTAAATCCAATCGCCCGCGAGCGTACTACCGACAAGGAAACCGACTTCAAAGCCATTCTTACCAAGATCAAGGGAAAGAATCCTGATGTGATCTTTCACGGCGGCATGGACGCTACCGGCGGCCCGCTATTGAAGCAGGCGCGTGAACTTGGCATCAAAGCGGTGTTCGTGTTTGGCGACGGCGCTTGCACCAACGAAATGGCCAAGCTGGCGGGCGATGCCGCAGAGGGCTTCGTGTGTTCTCAGGCGGGCTTACCTTCGGAAGCCGCGAGCAAGGATTTCCTGACCGCGTTCAACGCCAAGTACGGCGAAGTGAAACAGTACGCGCCGTATTTCTACGACGGTGCAATGGCCATGGTGGAAGCGATGCAAAAAGCGAACTCGACCGATCCTGCCAAGTTTGGTCCAGAAATTTTCAACGTGAGTTTCAGCGGCGCCACCGGCAAAGTGGAATTTGATGCCAAGGGCGACCGCAAAGACGCTGAAATCACCATTTTCAAGATGACGGGCGGGAAGATCGCGCCAGTGTCGATCGTGAAGAACGGTGTGGCTACTGCGTTTTCTACAGCTCCCGCTGCTGCTCCTGCAGCCGCACCGGTCGCCGCACCAGCGAAGCCGGCGGAAGCACCAAAGAAGTAACGATGCAACGACAAAAAACGGCACCCAGTGGGTGCCGTTTTTTTATTGTCTCCCGGATTCATACGGTAATATCGCAAGCAAATGGATACATTCCTCCAACAACTCATCAACGGTCTCACCCTGGGTTGTGTTTATGCCGTCGTGGCGCTGGGATACACGATGGTGTACGGCATTATCCAACTCATTAATTTCGCCCACGGCGAAGTGGTGATGATCGGTGCCATGGTTGCGTTCAGCGTGATCACCGCTCTCGCGGGCTCTGCGGTGCCGCCGCTGATCATTGTGTTGCTTGGCGTACTGGCCGCAATACCGGCTTGCGCGCTGGTCGGCTATACCGTGGAGCGAATTGCCTATCGACCCCTCAGGAATGCGCCACGTCTTGCTCCGCTTATTACTGCTATCGGTATTTCCATCATCCTGCAGCATCTTTCCTTGCTAATCTGGGGCCGCAACTTCATTTCGTTCCCGCAGATTTTTCCAACGCAAACGTACCACTTCACCGATTCTGCCAATAGCGCCACGATCACCAATGTGCAAATTGTCATCATGCTCCTGTCGATGGCGATGATGGCGGGTTTGTTGCTGCTGGTGTACAAAACGCGTATCGGCATTGCCATGCGCGCCACTTCGCAGAATCCGCAAGTCGCGGGGTTGATGGGCATCAATATCAACAGAGTGATTTCATTCACCTTCGTCGTCGGCGCGGCGCTAGGCGCGATGGCAGGTGTGATGGTTGGCTCCTATTACGGCATCGCGCATTACCAGATGGGATTCTTGCTGGGCCTGAAAGCGTTCTCGGCGGCGGTGCTGGGTGGCATCGGCAATCTTGCGGGCGCAGTTTTGGGTGGCATCCTGATCGGGCTTATTGAGGCATTCGGCGCCGGTTACATGGGCGACGTCACCAATGTTTGCTTTCTCAATCAGTGGCTGCCTGGTTTTTCCGGTTTGTGTGAAGCGAATGCAAATGGCAGTCTGTTCGGCAGCAATTACAAGGATGTTTACGCGTTTATCGTGCTGATCCTGGTGCTGGTTTTTAGGCCTTCCGGGTTGCTCGGGGAACGCGTGGGGGATCGGGCATGAATTTGCACGCAACGCTGAGCGGACTACGAAAAAATCCCAAGCTGTTCTGGCCGGGTGTCGCGATGATCGCCATCGCACTTGTCGCGCTGCCGTTTGTGTTGACAATGGTGGGCACGGCATGGGTGCGCATCACCAACTTCGCGATTTTGTTTGTGCTGCTCTCGTTGGGTCTCAACATCGTCGTGGGATTTGCAGGCTTGCTTGATCTGGGCTACATCGCCTTCTATGCGGTTGGCGCGTATGTCTATGCGCTGCTTGCCTCGCCGCACTTTGGCCTGCATCTGCCGTTCTGGATCATCCTGCCAATTGGCGCGCTGGTAGCGTGCATCTTCGGTGTGCTGCTAGGCGCACCGACGCTCAAATTGCGCGGTGATTATCTGGCTATCGTCACGCTTGGCTTTGGCGAGATCGTGCGCATTTTCATGAATAATTTATCCGAGCCGATCAATATTACCAACGGTCCCAAGGGCATCTCCACGATTGACCCGATCAAAATTGGCAGTATAAATTTTGGCGATGACACCCGCATCGGCGATTTCGTCATGTCCGGCACGATCAAGTACTACTTTCTCCTGCTGGTGATCATGCTGATCGTAATCGTCATCAATCGGCGGCTGCAAAATTCGCGCATCGGCCGCGCCTGGGAGGCGATTCGCGAAGATGAAATGGCGGCGCGCGCAATGGGCATCAATACCACCCGCATCAAGCTGCTGGCGTTTGCCATGGGGGCGTCGTTCGGCGGCATCGCGGGTGGCATGTTCTCGGCCATTCAGGGGTTCATCAGCCCGGAAAGCTTTGTACTCAATGAGAGCGTGATGGTACTGGCAATGGTGGTGCTTGGCGGCATGGGCAATATCATCGGGGTGGTCATTGGGGCGGTGTTGCTATCGTTCGTACCGGAGATC
>JANYHZ010000189.1 GCA_025362135.1 Betaproteobacteria bacterium
AAAAAAATAATAACGACCGCCGGGGTGTGGAAGTAACCGTCCGGCTCGAGGGTGGCAAGCTGATCGCGATAACGCAGGAAAAAGATGAAGAGTTCCGGGTTGGGGATCACGTCCGCATACTTTCCGGTCAAGGCACAACGCGCGTCACACGTATTTAGACATTTCTAACGGCACGAACATGTGAGAGGGGGCCCCGTGCCCCTTCTTGCTGTCTACAGGGCGAATCCAGATGAAGATGCAGTAGTATCGCCGCATGCCGACGTCTTCTACAAAATTTGCCCCACCCCCCCCCTACGTTCGGACACACCGCCTGATTCGCGTGCTTCGGTGGTCCCGGCTGCTCACGCATGTTGGCGTGGGGCTGGTTGCGGTCGGTGCTATCTATCCGCGCGTCTCGGCGCAGCGACGCGCGATCATCACCGGATGGTGGGCAAGAAAGCTGCTGCGTATCCTCAATATTTTGCTATCGATACACGGTGCACGGCCAGCCACAGATGCGCGAAATCTGATCGTTGCGGCGAATCATATTTCCTGGGTGGATATTTTCGTGATTAACGCGACGCAGCCTTCGCGCTTCATCGCAAAGGCGGAGATTCGCGACTGGCCTATCGCGGGATGGCTTAGCGACAAGGCTGGTACCATTTTCATCCGGCGCACCCGGCGCAGCGACACCGCCAAGATCAATGAAGCCATGCACAACGTGTTGGCCGACGGTGCCACCATTGGTTTTTTCCCGGAGGGCACGACGACCTCCGGCGATAAATTGCTCAAGTTCCACACTTCATTGTTTGAACCTGCAGTTGCGAACGCAGCGACGATCGCGCCCGCCGCAATCCGTTACCGCGCCAGCGACGGCGAGCCTTCCGCCGCCGCTGCGTTCATTGGCGAATTGAGTTTTGCCGAATCGATTGCGATGATCATTTCCGAAAAATCGATGATCGCCGAAATCACCTTTGCGCCCCAGATAGAAGCATCGGGACTGACGCGACGTGAACTGGCGCTGCAGTCGGAGGCGGCCATCGCCGCGATTCTCAACGTGCCGTTGCCGCATGCACACCAGCGCTTTACCGGCGAACGCGCGTTGACCGGATAGATCAAGCATTGGCGCGGTTCGCAGGCCTAAATCGGCTGAAAAAGCCCGTCGATGCTAGACATCAGTGTTTCTAGAATTTTTATTCAAATCCATCCGGAATGTTCGTATCGGCACATTCCACCTGAAAAATGGCGCGATCCTCCAGGCGCAGCGCTGTAAGCTGATGTCCCCAGGCGCAGCCAGTGTCGAGGCCAATGAAACTTGGTGTGATGTACAAGCCCAGGGCGGACCAATGTCCGGCGATGATTGTCTTGTCGGCCAAAGAGGGGTGACGTTTTGTAAACCACGGCACAGAGCCTGTCGGAATTGACGCCAATTCACCCTTGAACTCCAGGTCAAGCTCGTTGTTTTTGCCAAGAATACGCATGCGGGTGAGCGCATTGGTCACGATTCGATGCCTTGCGTCGCCGGTGAGTGCATCGTCCCAGCGGCTCGGCTCGCCGCCATACATGGCCTTGAGAAAAGCGCGCCGCGTCGGGCCGCGTATCAACGTCTCTATTTCACCGGTTAGCGCCAGCGCCTGTGACAGGCTCCATTGTGGAAGCATGCCTGCGTGCACCATCAGAAAATTATCCTCGACATGAAGCAGTTTTTGCCTGCGTAACCACGCCAGCAATTCGTCGCGATCCGGTGCATCAAGAATGGGTTGGATCGTGTCGCGTTTGCCCACCTTGCTCAATCCTTCTGCAACTGCGAGAAGATGCAAGTCATGGTTGCCCAGCACAACGGTCGCTCGTTTACCGAGTCGGCTCACAAAGCGCAAACACTCAAGTGATCCCGGGCCGCGGTTGACGAGGTCACCGACCAGCCACAAATGGTCGCGTGCCTCATCAAAATCAATCTTGCTCAGGAGCGCTTGAAGCGACCTGAAGCATCCCTGCAAATCACCGATCGCGTAGCGACTCATCGCAAGTTGCGGCAAAGAAAAAGGGGCGGATGATCCGCCCCTTTATGCGAACACCGCGAGTACGGCATCCGGTTCTACTTGGCCAATGAAACCATGTAATCAACGGCCGCTTTCACATCGGCGTCGGCCAATGCAGCATTGCCACCTTTGGCTGGCATCACGCCTGACTTTCCCTGATACCCACGGATCGCATGATCGTAGAGTGTCGGTTTGCCCTGCGCGACGCGCGATGACCAAGCCGCCTTGTCGCCAGCCTTTGGCGCGCCAGCAATGCCCGCCCCGTGGCAAGCGACGCACGCGTTTTTGTACACACCTTCGCCGCCCGCCGCAGCGGGGGCACCAGGCGCTGCCGCGGCGGGTATCGCGACCGCGACTATCGCTGCTGCCGCCGCTTTCGGCGTTGCCGCAGGCGTCATCGGCATCGCTTTTGATGCATCGATGGCCAACGTTGTCACCGGGGCAATCCGTTTGGCAATAGCCTCCGGGGAATTGGCGTTGTCGACATTATTGCCAAGCGAATGGGTGCCAACCGCAAATTGAGCCAACATGACAATGCCGATGATGAGTGCAAACGCGCCGATCGTGACAGCAATCGCCATCTTGACGGGGTGCGCTCCATTGTTTCCTTCGCTGGTATCGTGCTGTGGCTGTGACATGGCAACTTCCTGGGAACGTGAATTACAAGTACACAATTATACTGGCGAAGCGCATTTTGACTCAAATTCCGCGCGATCCTGCAACTGTCGAGCCGAGCCGCGGGTGGGATGGTAAACTAAGGTCATCGCTGGTCGCGCGCCCGTAGCTCAGATGGATAGAGTGCTACCCTCCGAAGGTAGAAGTCGCACGTTCGAATCGTGTCGGGCGCACCAAAAAATCATCAAATTACGTGTAGCTGTTTTTGCCAGAGCGTCACCGTGACGTGACTATTGCTGTGGCTGATCGCTTTGGTTGACGCGCCAGGGCATCAGCCCCGGCAATGTCGGGTTGTGCTTGTGCGTCGAGCCGGAGTTGACAGGATCTTCCTCCGGTTGATCGCCATTGCCATTATCGCAAATGGGGGCCGGGATCATCCTGCGGCGCGAATAGCGGTCTCTCGCTACGGATATTTGTAGCGATCAAGCCCGTCATGTTTTCAGAAAATGCCATGCCTCTAACGCAGCAAGAAGCCAAGTCTCGCTCACGCGTTGGCTGCTACTCAGTCAATTCAAGACCAAGACAATTCAGACAGGCTTCGAGGCGCGTCCACTCTTGCGCGAATGCGCGTGGCCGCTGTCCCGGTGCCAAGTCGGCAATGCGGCCATAGGTTCCTTTTCCAAGATAATTTTGCGCAACGCATTCCCAGTCCGACATCCAGTAGGCTCCATGCTCAACCGGCATCACGTCGACGCCGATGGCACCGCGCAAATGTATTGCTGCAACCACCGAACTGGCGGCATAACTCGCGGACAGATCAATAGATCTGTCAGGCAGGTTCACCCACAGCGGTCGCCCCGGTCTTGAAATGAGCGATATCGACGCCGCCGGGCGATTCAATAACGCGCCGAGCGTCTCGCGCAACGCTGCGCGAATCTGCTCCCGTGCGCTTCGCCGAGTTGCCGCGTGGGGCACCGCGACGCTGATCGCGGCAAGAGCCCGGGCAGAACGGAGTTCGTCCAAAACGAGGTGCGCGCTCTCAAGCCACGAATCCACAATAACAAGGTCATTCATCTTTGCTTCATCAATTGCGCGACGGCGCTGCCGGACAGCCTTTCCAGCTAGACGCGGCAGGAATGAATTCGCCTTTCATCACCAGCGTGAATGCGCCTAGCTGTGCATTGTCCGCTACTACCGCACCATACAACACGGCACTGCGCGACCCCATGTAGACGCGGCTGCCGATCGTAACGTGATCAATTTTCATCACACGATCTTCGAACAGGTGCGTCTGCGGACACGCCAGTGCGTTCAGTTCGCTATGGTCACCGATGGACACACAATCGAATTCGGTGAAATCAGTCGTGTCGAGGTACACCCCTTTCCCGATGCGGCTTCCCAATACATTCAACGCCAGTGGCAACCAAGGGGTGCCGCGCAAATAGCGCATGAAATTGGGCACCGCAATTCCTTCATACATATTGGTGACACCTTCCGACAGCCAGACAAACGGGGTCCACATCGGCACGCTGCATTTGCGATAACGCCCCATCAACAACCACTTGAATGCGACGGTAAAAACGAAGGTGCCGACGCCATACATCAGACCCGCAATGCTCAGATAGACGATCACGGTGCCCCATCTTCCGGCGCCGGCAACCGGCATGACATTGAGTACGATGGTATAGCCTGCGGAGATCACAATCGCGTGCGGCGCAACAATGCGGAAGGCTTCGATCAATCCGCGGGCAAGGCGGCGCAATGGCGAAGGCCGGTAGGTCAGGTTTTCCGGGAATCCCGTCGTCTGTTCGCGCGCCGGAAGGTTTATCGGCGGGGAGCCAAGCCAGGTATCCCCAACGCGCATTCTATCGTTGTCCGGCACGCTGGAGTGCACACCGATCAGCACGTTCTCCGGCAGGATTGTCCCATCCGGAACATAGGATCCATTGCCGACGAAGCTGCGCCGCGAAATCACCGTCGGCTGCATGGACATCCAGCCCCCATCGATGTGCTCGTCGCCCAGCATGACCGCATCTGCAATAAAGGTTTCATCGCCGAGCGTGAGCATATCCGGCACCAGTCCTAACGCCGAAGAAATCTCGACGTCGCGCCCGACCTTGGCGCCCAGCAATCGATACCAGAATGGCGCATACACAGTCGCGTAGACACCGTGCATGACATTGAGGCTTGATTCCTGGATCTGGCTGACCAGCCATTTCATACAGTAAAGATTGCTGTGTACCGGCCAGCGTCCTGGCTTGAGTCGCGGCAGGACAATCCAGCGGATCGCAGCCGACAATAGCGCGGTGCAAACGATCATCACTGCGGTGGCGGGAAAGGCGAGAAGGAAATATTTGGCAAGCTGAAACAACAATAACGTGCTCTGTAGCAGCGGAAAACGATCAGCATCATCGATCCAGTCGATCAGTACAAAGCTTGGGAATACCGGCAGGAAAAAGAGCGTCGTCACCAGTAATGCGCCGAAAATAAAATATGCGGCTTCAACGATCATGCGTTTACGGGATACTGCTGGTCGTGCCGGGTTCGATGCGGGATCGAAGGTGCCGCTATCGCGCGCTGGCGACCCTTGCCAGATGCGCCCGTCAGGCACCGCATCGCCGTCGCTCAGCGCCGATTGCGCTTCGAGGTGTCCGTATGCACCAATGCTCGTATTGCCCTCCAGAATGGCATAGGAGCCCACACATGCATCACCGCCGATGGTAATAGCGCCAAGCCGCAGTTCACCATGTTCAACGCGTGCATTTTCAAAATTGGCGGCATTGCCGATGCTGGCGCCATCGCCGATGGTCAGTAAATCGGGCGCGCGCAAGGTCATCGAGCCGATGATCACATCCCTACCTATCCTGGCACCGAGTGCGCGTAGCCACCATGTGTACATCGCCGAACCGCTGAGTAAATAGGTAGGTGCCGACTCGATCAATCGGTCCGCGAGCCACCAGCGGTAATACATCAACCCCCAGAGCGGGTAACGCCCTGGCTTAAGACGCCCGGCGATCAACCATTTGCCAGCAATGGCTACCGCAAATTCAAGGAGAGTCGCGAGCAAAAAAGCGGCGGCTGATACCGTGATGGCGAAGGCAATCGAGTCGTCTGCATCACCTGTATAGAAATGAAAGGTGAAAAATGGTGCCAGCCATTGCGCCATTCGAATCGCCACCAGCCCCGGCACCGCGACAGCCTGCGCGGCACCGCACCGCCAGCGCTTGAATGTCGCAGGTGGACACCAGTCCACATCGACAGGGGATGGGACGGCATGGGGTCCGGCCAGTACGGCGGCAATGCGACCCACGGTGCGATTTTCATAGATGTCCCGCACCGTGATATGCGCATAACTCGGGTCGCGGCGTAGCGCCGAAGCAAGTCGCGCTGCAAATAACGAATGGCCTCCAAGGTCGTCGAAAAAGTCCGCGCTGCGGATGATCGGCTGACCGGGAAAGAGTGTTGCCAATGCGGCAAAGAGGACTTGCTCGGCAGGCCCTTGCGGCGTATCCGACATGTTCGCGTCACCAGCGGCGACAGCAAGCCCGCGCGCGTTGAGCGCGCGCCGGTCTATCTTGCCGGAAATGAGCCGCGGCATTTCCGCAAGCGTTTCGACGTAACCGGGCACCATGTATGCAGGCAACGACTCTGCGAGGGCGGCGCGCAGCCCGGCCTGGGAAATCGTCACACCGCTTTCAACGACGATGAAGGCGATCAATTGGTCGACACCCTCTTCCTCCTTGTGCAGCAATACCGCCGCAGCGGAAATACCAGGTTGCCTCGCCAGCGCCGCTTCGATTTCGCCCAATTCAACCCGGAAGCCGCGGATTTTTACCTGGTCGTCGGTGCGGCCGAGACACTCGACACAGCCATCGGCAGTAATGCGCGCGAGGTCACCCGTGCGATACAGCCGGGCATCATTGGTGCGACATGACCAGGGATTAGCGAGAAATTTTTCGGCTGTCAATTCGGGCCGTCCGAGATAGCCCACTGCCACACCGGGACCGGTGATACACAATTCGCCGACTTCGTCGCGCGGCATCAATGCGAGTCCGTTTTTGATCGCGGTGTCGATGACCAGCAGGCCGCAGTTCGGCAGTGGCCGTCCGATTGTTACCGGCTCGTTTGGGTGCAATTCGGCGAGACTGGCCGATACCGTCGTTTCAGTCGGACCGTAGGTATTGAATAGCTGCCGCCCGGACTTGGCCCACCGTTCCACCAGCGACGGTGGACACGCTTCACCACCCAGGTTGATCAAACGCAGGTTCGGAACATCCTGGTTAAACAAGGCCAGCAGCGTTGGTACCGCATGCAGCACACTGACATTGTTTTCGATCAGCGCGCGCGGCAACGCTTCCGCATCGGACGCGATTTCTTTGGGTGCAATCCAAAGCGTAGCCCCGACCAGGTAGCTGATCCAGATTTCTTCGAACGACATATCGAAGGCAACCGAAAAACCCTGGTAGACACGGTCGCGGTCACAGACGCCGAGCAAGGCATTTTCGCTGCGAAGAAAATGGCAGATGCTGCCTTGACTGATTTCGATACCCTTGGGCTTACCTGTCGAGCCCGACGTGTAAATGACGTAGGCGGGGTGCGTCGTCAGCAGCCCTTCGCGGCGGCACAATTCGTGCGTCGGCACAAGCAACTCATCTGCGGTCCAGACACGATGAAGCGATTCGGCGAGATGTGGCGCGAACGCCGCACAACATACAATGCCTGCCGCATCTGCATCGTCCAGACACACGCCGATGCGCTCGACGGGTGTATCGGCGTCGAATGGCAACCAAGCAGCACCCGACTTGGCAATACCGGCCTGCGTCACGAGCAGATCAGTACCGCGCGGCAGCCACAATCCGACGATTTGGCCGGGACGCACCCCCGCCTGAATCAACCGGGACGCGACCCGATCCGCGCGCTCGTTCAACGCTTGATAGGTCATTTCCCTATCACCGAAAATCAGCGCGATATGATGCGGAACCCGGGCCGCGCTCGCCTCAAGAATATCGGCGAGAACTTCATCGCGGATCAGATCGATTTGGATCGGCCCATGCAAGATGTCCGGATGAACCGACATGCCCGGATGGCAAGTGGCTGGCAAAGGCTTTGAGGAGTCGAGATCGGCCACGAGAATTTGGGTCTTGAAGGAGGTGCCGCCGAAAGTTGAATCTTCTAACCTGTCTGATCCAATATTAAATGTAGAAGTCTCACGTTCGAATCGTGTCGTCCGAGCGAGCCAACAGTTTTAGTCGCATCTGGCTTAGTCGCACCTGGCGCGAAGTCAGATTGGCGAACTGCGTACATCCCGAAGCGTCTGCGCTACGCCGATTTCTTGTCCGCGTTGCCGATAATCGATTTAAGCTTCGGGCGCACTTGCGCTACATATTCCGGTACCCAGCGCTTTAGGTCGCGCCGCACTTCGGAATCGTCAGGCATACGCTCCTGATTCAGCCAGGTCGTGAGCGACTCCAGAAACCCTGCTGCTACTTCGCGCGCCTTGGCGACGCGCAACTTGGGGTGCGGCGTTGGACGCGTATGTTCATCGTCCGTCAGCAATTCTTCAAACAGTTTCTCGCCAGGGCGCAAACCTGTAAACACGACCTTGATTTCGCTATCCGTCGGTTCTGAAAGGCGAATCATGTCGTTGGCAAGATCAACAATCTTTACGGGCTCGCCCATATCGAGTACGAACACCTCGCCGCCCAGGCCCATCGTGCCGGCCTGCAGCACCAATTGTGCCGCTTCGGGGATCGACATGAAGTAGCGCACCATGTCCGGATGCGTCACCGTCACCGGTCCGCCCTGGTCGATCTGCTCCTGGAAACGGGGAATGACGCTGCCCGCGCTACCGAGCACATTGCCAAAGCGCACCATTTCAAACCGTGTGTCGCCAGACTGTTGCAATGCCTGGCAGATCATCTCGGAGAGTCGTTTGGTGGCGCCCATCACATTAGTGGGATTCACGGCCTTGTCGGTAGAAATCAAAACGAACTTCTTCACGCCATATTCAATCGCCGATTTGGCGACGATGAGCGTCCCCAACGCATTGTTTTGCACGGCTTCCCACGCGTTGGATTCTTCCATCAATGGCACGTGTTTATAGGCCGCAGCGTGGAATACGAGTGAAGGCGAGTATTGGTGCATCGCCTGATTCACCCGCCGTGCATTTCTGATGTCACCGATTACGCTCGCGATCGGCAGGTTTTCGAATGCGTCGCGCAGCGTTTGTTCAATCTGGTACATCGCAAACTCGCTTTGCTCGAACAGCACCAGCATCGACGGTTGATAGGTCGCGATTTGTCGGCATAGCTCGGAACCGATTGAACCGCCTGCACCCGTAACCATGATTACTTTATCGGTAATGAGGTCGTGGAGCCCGGCGTCGTCAAGAATGACGGTCTCGCGTTTCATCAAGTCTTCAACCGCGACGCGACGTATCTTTGGTGGTGACGTTTTTCCGGAGGTCGCCGGAGCCAGCGCGACACTATTGAATTTCGGGATCGTCAGCACCTGTACGCGCGCTTTGTTACAGATTTCGACAACGCGACGGCGAACCGAATACGCGACCGACGGCATTGCGATGACGGCATGTTTCACCTTCAGGCTGCGCGCGAATTTCGGCAGCTCTTCAATTGCCCCGAGCACCCGTTCGCCATGGAGGAGTCGATGACGTTTTTTGTTATCGTCATCGAGCAGTCCCATTACCCGCCAGTCGCTGCTCCGCGCCAACTCTTTTATCAGACTGACCGCAGCATCGCCGGCGCCCAGCACGAGCACGGGCGTGCCGATGTCGCCGGTTTTACCGTATTGGCGCCACTCCTGCCAGGAGCGATAGGCGATGCGGCTACCTGACATCAGGGCAATGAGCAACAAGGTCTGCACGAAAAATTGCGCGAAACCGAGCTTGCCAAGCCAGTCACCAGTCCAAACCGTGAGTCCGACCGCCAGCGAGCCCGCAAGAACGCTCGCGACGATTCTTTGGACATCGGGCAGACTCGCGTAGCGCCAAAGGCCTTGATACATGCCGAAAATAATGGACACCGCGGCTTGTACCGGGATTGCAACGGCAAGCACTAACCCGATGCCTGGCAGGAGATCCCCGGAACTAATGGCGCGAAGGGACTCGGAAAACAGCAAAAACGTGACGACCCACGAAATGGCCAGCATCGCCACATCGTGTACGAACGCTAAAAGAGCGCGCTCGTTAATGGATATTGTCTTCATGTTCCCTCATGGTTATTATTCTTTGATTTATTTTTCTTATTTTTATGTAAGTGCCATTGCAGCATTAACAAGAGCAGCATATATATTATCGCCCACGCAAGCAAGATGGCATCAGGACTGGGGCTATGTGCGGCACGCAGCGCAGATGCCGCCGCAGCCAGCATCAGCGCGTAGTAGACAAGCGCGGTTTTTCGGTGGCTCCAGCCGGCGAGAATAAGTCGCTGATAGTAATGGTCGCGGTGGGCGATCCAGGGCTTTTGCCCCTGCAGGGTGCGGCGCAACAATGTGACGCTCGCGTCAACGATGAATGGCGAGAAAACAAGCACCACAAACCACCACGGCCACAGGCCCATCATGTTGCCGTGAATGCCAAGTGCAATCGCCAGGAACCCCAGGGGGATCGCGCCCGCATCGCCCAGGAACACTTTGGCAGGTGGAAAATTAAACATAAGAAACCCGGCCGACGCGCCCGTGAGTGCGGCCACCAGCAAACCCAGCGGGCTATCGGTGTTTACCTGCATCGTCACTGCCGCCGCATAGGTGCCGAACCCGACCACCGACATGCCACCGGCAAGCCCATCGGCACCGTCCATGAAGTTATAAAGATTGGTCATCCACACGATCACAAGTGCCAACGCCATTGCGCCCAGCGGAGACATCGCGAGACGGATCGAGGCGCTGGTTCGGCCCGCTGTCAGCCCGAACGTGTTGACCCATAACAGCACCATCAATAGCGCCGCGCCAGCGTGCGCCAGCAGGCGCAGCACTGCCGACAGCGGTTTGAGGTCATCGAGCAGCGACACGGCGAGTAGTACGAGGCTGAGCCCCGCAATGCCCGCGACCAGATCGCGCTGCAGCCACAGGCCCGCCAAAATCCACACGCTCGCGAAGATGGCAATCCCGCCGATTCTGGGCACCGGCGCGCCGTGCAAACCGCGTGCAGTAGGCAAATCCAATAGTATCCGCGTGGCGCGCGTTCGACAAAGCAGGTGAATGAACGCGGCGGTCAGCAGCAACGACGAAATAAAGATTAGCAGCACGGCGTATTGCTCAGGTAAAAGTCAACGCGTACCAGGACAACCGGTATGGCACAAAACAAAACGGGCATCTCGGTTGAGATGCCCGTCAGAATCGTCGGCGCTAAATTTACGGACAGGTTGCCGGGACGGTTACCGTCACAGGTACTACAGTCGCGCCCGCAACGTTCACCACAATGGTGGTCGGCGAGGTGACAGGTGCTGCAGGTGGCACGGAAGTGTTTCGCGTGAAGCTGATGGTGCCTGGGATCAAGCCGGCTGTTGGCGTCACAACAAACGCGCCCGGTGGTACACCCGCAGTAGAAACCGTTGCCGTAAACGTTCCGGAGCCCGATACCGACACGGTGCCTGTCTGGCCGCATCCCACCGCAAGCGCCGTCGGAGTGATTGTGATCGTAGCTGGTATGACGGCCGGCGGTGCATCGCCAGCCGGGCCAACTACGCCGATAACGGAAGGCGATTCAAGCGCGCGATTCTGCGCATCCGTGACAATGAGCGTGCCGGAGCCACAACTATTTTCTGTGACCCGGTAACTTCCGCCGTTGGTCGTAACGACAGATGGGAACACGCTCAAATATTGCGGCAACGGCGAGACCACGCTGTATGGTGGCGTGCCGCCATAAATATAGTGGTCGACAATCCCGCCAACCGGACAATTCCCTGGCTGACCCACGGCTCCCTTGGACCCCGTAAAGGTCACGGGCCCACTGGGGAGTATGGAGAGAATGCCCACACCGCTGATGACTTGATTGATCACAAAATTCGTGCGCCGGACCAAACCGCTCACGGTGTCCGTGGTGGTGAGGATCGCCACTTGTGTGGGTGCCGTTACTGTCGCGGTAATGCGCGCACGTGCGACGCCATTTTCATCGGTATTGAGCAAGATCGAGGTCACGAGCACGTTGGTGCCGGGGGTCACGAAGCGAAAGTCGCCCTGGAATACATCGAAGCGGATGGGCCGATTCGTCAATTTGATACCATTTTGAATTGCCGTTACATCTACTTGTGCATCGCCACCGCTACACAATCCGGCGCATCCCGTGCCTGTAGGGGCGACCGGCGTGATGGTGACAGTATTATTGAGTGTCGTCGCTCTGACGTT
>JANYHZ010000222.1 GCA_025362135.1 Betaproteobacteria bacterium
TTGCCAGCTGCACGTCATTGCCGCCGCCGGTAGACAAGAATCAGTCCGGCTTCGTGCAATTGCCGCTCATCGCTGGTTGGCACGACGGACAGCGCGTTCACTACGTCACCACCGATGTTTCGGACAAGGAAATCGCGGTAAAGAAGTCGGCTAACTACGTCCCACGACTTGCGAGCACAGGGCGGGGGGTCGCGTCTAGCAATGTAGCATTCGCCGCAAAATGCAACATTGCTAGACTGACCCCTTACCAAGATTGACCCCTTCCCAAGATCAACTCACTCTACCGCCCGGAAGTCCCGTTTTCGCCAATCAGCGCCAAGCCCTGCGCCGCCGTTAGGATTTGAATCCCCGCGTGCACTTGGAGGGACAGCAAGTCTGCGTCGCCTGAAAATATGAAATCTGCTTTGGCCGCCAATGCGCACGCCAGTACCTCATCATCATCCGGGTCGCGACAGACTGGCGTTACCAAGGGCTCAACGCGCAGTACTACAAACATGCTGGTGATATCGTAGACCAGTTGTTCGACAGTTTTATTGATGCGTTGAAAGCGTGAGGAAAGATGTGGGCGCGCCAATACGTCAGTAAGCTCAGCCAAAAGAACAGGGCTGGTAAACAAATCGATGCCATCCGTCGCGCGAAGCGCGGCAAATAATCGGTAGGGTGTTCCCTGCCACAAAAGCGCTGAGACAAGCGTATTGGTATCAACAACAACGCGCATCTATCAGCGGCCCGACTGCTCGCGCCTCGCAGCGCGGACGGCTTTAATCTCTGCGCTGATTTCGTCCTCAGCCATCGGTTGAATGCCGGCAGCGACCAACGCCGGGGCGATCGCAAGAAGTTGGTCAATGCCGCTACGCCGCACCGCGCGGGCAGTAACAAATTCGACGAAATCCATGACCTCCGCTTGCTTTTCTGGTGGCAAAGCACGCAACTTCGCAATCAGTGTCTTTTCAGTGATGGCGTTCATATCGTAGTTCCTTTGCAACGATCAATACAATTTCTTCAAGTCATGTTTTGATTGTACGTGATAGATTCAATGACTTCAGCATTGTCGCCGGGTTCGTAGTCACCGCCTCGCGTTCGAGTTCAAAAATCCTCATCACCTCTCGCTAATTAAGCGATGGAAAATGGAAAGTTCTTTGTGAACACGCGGCGGGTACCGTGCTTCCAGTGCAACCCTGCATTGGGAAGCCTCGCTGCCAACGCGCTGGCCGCCTCGACGGCGCTTCTGAATCGCGTGCCGATCCCGCGCTCAATTTTCTCGTAGTACGTAACCACCGCGAGGAACTCAATTCGCGCCTCGTCGATGAACCTCATTTCTGTTACGTCGTCAGACGGCGCGCTTCGTCAAATACATCCTTCGCCGACACAAGTTTGGATTCGCCTCGCTCGTACGCAGCAATCCGCGATTGCAGCTCTTGATCCCAGGCGGCATCGACTTCTGCGGAAGTGCCTTCTTGCAAGGATTCAAGCATGACTTCGGCAAGCTGCGCGCGCTCTTCGGGAGAAAGCGCCGTTGCGCGGGAGGTAATTTCCTTAAGCAGGTCTGACATGGCATCCGCACCTACATTGGATGACTGAAGTTTGCCCGGCTTAGACAACGCGGGCATGATCGCCAATTGGCAAGCTTATTTGTTCAAACCGTGAAGGCTATGTCATAGATCGCCTATTGGCGCGTCTTTTGGGGCGTTTTTGGCCTGTAGACCCCGCCAATAGGCGATCTACGTATTTTCAGCCTTGTTCCACGACCGACGATCAGCTTTGAATCCAGGGCAACCCCGCTTTGCGCCAGCCTCCGATATTGCCGCGCTGACCGTGTTGATCCAGATCGCCCTCGAAGCCTTCAAGGATATTGATTGCCTGTCTAAACCCCGCTGCGACCGCCACTTTCGCGGTCGAGTGCGAACGGATACCGCTACGACAGAGAAAAAAAACGATATCGTCGGCGGCACACTGGGCGTGAAGTTCAGGCAAAAAATCTGCATTCATTTCGCCGCTAGGCCAGTGTTTCCACGAGACGAGCGGTGTACCTGGAATGCGGCCGATATATTGATACTCGAAACGGCTGCGCACGTCGATAATCTTCGCGCCGTATGCGGAGAACAATCGGTAAGCCTCCTGCGGCGTTACTTCCCCGGCATAAGGCAGTGACGCGTCGCGTCCGCGCTGCGCAGCCCGCTGCAGAATTTCCTCAATTTCTGTTATCGGCGCGTTCATGCTTCAAGCCGCATTGCCGTGAGTCTTTTCGGCAAGAAACACGCAGGCGCGGCGCGGTTTGAAATGAACCACGTTACTGGTGGTGACATTGAGATGTTCAAATCGCTCGCGCGATAATTCGTCCTTGCGCCAATTCAATACTGATCTGCTCGCGTACCCCTGCATTCAAATGCAAACCACAAATACCGCTTCCCATTGCTTCATTCATCTCAACACCTCCAATTAGTCATATTCTGTAGGTGTTGCAGTTATTGTTGTACCCGCCCGTAGG
>JANYHZ010000246.1 GCA_025362135.1 Betaproteobacteria bacterium
CAACGCGGTTGCGTCTCAAGAAATTTTATCCAGCTCGCGACGGGTGAAGCGCTGATCCACGGTAATGAGCTCCTTGGAGCCAATATTACCGGTTACGATAAAGCCAAAGTGATGAAGCAATCTGACCATACGGTCGATAACATCATTTCGGCGATTACCCAGTTTGCGCCGCCAAATGCTGCTCGCGAAATGCTGCTACGCCTTGCCGAGTACATCGTTTTTGACGCACTCATCGGCAATACCGACAGGCATCACGAAAACTGGGGGTTTCGTTTCCGGCTTTTGCACGGCGAGACTGAGTTTCCGTTCGAGATCGCACCCAGCTATGACCATGCGTCCGCACTCGGTCGCGAATGCCTGAACGAACGCTGTGAAAAATATCTGCGTGAGAAAAAGGTGGGCGGCTATGTTCGGGCCGCGCACGGCGGTGTCTATTGGGCGGCTACGGATACAAAGGGCGCAAGTCCACTGAAGCTTGTAGAATTGGCATCTGCAAAATATCCAAAATATTTCGCCCCCGCATTGCAAAAAATTTGCAAGCTGACGGAAGACGACGCAGGGCAGGCAATCAGTCGTGTACCGGCCCACTTTGCTTCAGATGTATCCAAACAATTTGCGCATGCGATTGTATGTTTTTCTCTAACTGAGCTGAAACGGCTTCAAAAATGAGTACTTTGTTTGTGGCTTGGCAAGCGCCTCCACCCACGCGAGCATGGTTTCCGATTGGTCGTCTCGATGCTGAGAGCAACCATAGCTTCTTGTTTCGCTATACGCGCGGCGCTCTGGATGCCGAGAAAAGTTCCGGTTTTAGGCCCTTGGTGTCATTCCCCAAATTCGAAGGCCGATACGAGTCTCAGGAGCTATTCCCGCTGTTCAAAAATCGCGTGCTCGACCCGAGCCGGAAGGATTTCGCCGAGTACTTGGGCTGGCTCGATCTTGACCCCACAAAACACGTAGACCCCATCGAAATTCTGGGCTTGACGGGTGGCGAGCGGCAAACAGACAGTCTGGAAGTATTTCCGCAAATAGTGAAGGAGTCTGACCGCTCGTTTTCATGTCGATTTTTTCTACATGGGCTGCGGCATGTCTCAACGGCCGCACGCGAAAAAGCAAATGACCTGACGCCTAATAGTCCATTGCAAATTGCTGTGGAACTGAACAACCCAGTTGGCGGCTTGGCCATTCAGCTACAAACTGCTGACGGCCACATGATCGGCTGGGCACCGCGTTATCTGGTGCGCGACTTGATTGATGTAATCAACGAACACCCCGAGGTTTCCGCATCGGTTGTGCGCGTGAATGAATTTGGCGCACCACTCGCTAGGCGAATCTTGATTGAGCTAAAAGGTCGGCTTCCCGTCGACTTTGAACCTATGTCGAGCGCACAGTTTCAGGTGATTGCGCCGTAACGCTGTCAGGCGTGATCTTCCTCATAGCACCGCGCTACGCACCTTCCTTGACAGCGCATCAAACGCCACTACCAGCAGCACGATCGCAATCAGGATCGTCGCCAGCCGACCCCACTGAAACAGCGATACCGCCTCCGACAACAGCAGCCCCAATCCGCCCGCGCCGATCAAGCCCAGTACCGTGGAATCACGGATGTTGTATTCCCAGATGTAGAGGTGGTTGGAGAGGAAATTGGGCAACAAAGCCGGCCACACGGCGAACAAAAATACTTGCACCGGCGTAGCGCCGGTGGCACGCACCGCCTCGATGGGCCGCATATCGAGTGTCTCAATTGACTCCGCATACAGCTTGCCCCAGGTTCCCATCGAATGCAGCGCGATAGCGAGAATCCCGGCCATTGGCCCCAAGCCAACGATGCCGACGATGAGCAGCCCGAATACGAGGGAATGGATCGAGCGCGCGACATCGAGAATGCGTCGCGCGCACCACGCAATCGGCGCGGGTGTATGCATGTTTTTGGCCGACAGAAACCCCAGCGGCGCACCAAGCAATGCAGCGAGCAGCGAGCCCAACGTGGCAATTTTCAGGGTGGTCCAAACCGCACTGACCAGGCCCATGATGAATTTCGCCTCGACCGCAGGCTGGTCTTCCACGCGCAGCACGCGGCCATCGTCGGCTTTGTATTCGAGTTTAGGATCGCCAAACCAGAGGTTCAGGAAGCTTGGTTGTGATAGTTCGCTTGCGGTTGTCATCAGGTTATGCCACGGCCTGCGACCAAAAGAAAAATCGTCTGAACGAATCAGGCTGGCAATACAGGTGGCCACGAGCAACGCATAAACGGCCATCAACCATGCGGCTCGCCGACTGGAAAATCCGACCAGCCGCGGTCGCGGTGGAGAACCTTCCAGTGCGGCGGTCGATGTATTGGCCATAGGTATGTCAACGGTGAGTTGCCGTACGCTTACTTCTTCGCCAGCCAGCCCATTGCCAACGCAGCATCCTTGATCGGCGCGTAATACTTGTTGTCCTTGGTGACAAAACCGGTGTAGTGGTTCGGCAGTAAATTCGGCTGTGTTTTCAGTTCGGCGCCGATCTCTTCGAGTGCGCGGGTGAGTTTCGCCACGAGCACCTTGTCTTTGGCGATCTCGGCCGAAATGGCGAAGGCGTCGTTCGGCAGCGGGGCCGAGGTCCAGATAATGCGGCTGTCGGCGGCCTTGATGAGACCCTGTTCGATCATCGCGTCGCGGTTACGGTTGTAATCGGCACCGGCGTCGAGCTCGCCACGCGTGACTTGCGTTTCAATGGCCTGATGCTTGGTGTTGATCACCTTCGAGAAATATTTTTCAGGATCGATGCCGCGCTTGAAGAACTCATGCGAAGGGATCAGGTAGCCGGAAGTCGAGCCCTTGTCACCGAAAGCAAAGGTCTTGCCCTTCATGTCGTCGATGCTGTTGATGCCACTTTTGGGGCCGGTCACCATGATCGCGAAATACTCGGGCTTGCCGTCGTAAAGAATGGTGGAAATCACTTCCGCGCCCGCCTGATGATTGGCCAGCACGTAACCCCATGGCCCCATCAGCGAGAGATCGGTCTCGCCTGCGGCCAGGGATTTTGCCAGGCCTTCCCATGTGTCCACCGTCCGCAGTCGAACAGGCTGGCCCAGCTTCTTGGACAGGTAATCGGCCAGCGGCTTGTACGTGGCATCGTTTTTTTCCTTGTCCGGCTGGAAGAGCCCGACACCGAGTTCAAGGGTTTTTTGCGCAAATGCGCCGTTTGCGACAAAGGTCAACGAAATTGCTGCAAGTAGATAAGCGAGGCGTTTCATGAAGTGTCCTTAAATGACGAGAGGGGCATATCTACGAAGAATACGAAAGTAGAAAATCCGCAGATGCGACAAACCTATTATTAGTCACGCGAAAGCAAAATACATTACAGCGGGAGAAAAAGCCTAAATCCCGGTATCGGCGGACCTCAACGGGCAAAAATGCCTGAAACGCCGCACCAGTTCTAGGGTTTGCCTTTTATTTTTCCGTAGAGCGCCAGCGCCGCTAGGCGTTGCGTCGCATGATCAACGACCGGTGCGGGATAGTCACGACCGATCACGACACCGCATGCTTGCTGATCCAGCGGCGGCAACATCCAGGGTGCGTGAATGAATTTATCCGGCACCGCTTTCAGCGCTGGCAAGTAACGGCGAATGAATTTGCCGTGCGGGTCGAAGCGTTCCGATTGCGTGACTGGGTTGAAGATGCGGAAATAGGGCTGTGCATCGCAGCCGGTGGACGCCGCCCATTGCCAGCCACCGTTATTGGCCGATAAATCAAAGTCGTTCAGGTTGTCGGCGAAATATTGCTCTCCCCAGCGCCAGTCGATGAGCAAATCCTTCGTCAGAAAACTGGCCACGATCATGCGCAACCGGTTGTGCATATAGCCGGTCTCGTTGATTTGCCGCATGGCTGCGTCAATGATCGGGTAGCCGGTGCGCGCTTCGCACCAGGCCGAGAACAGCGCCTCGTCGTTGGGCCACACGATGGCGTCGTATTCCGGGCGGAATGCGGACTTGGCTGCATGTGGATGGTGATACAGAATCTGGAAATAGAAATCGCGCCAGATTAATTCGGATAGCCAGGTTTGTGCGCCCGCATTTCCCGGCGACTTCGCATGCGCGGCGCGAGCGAGTTCGCGTATCGAGATCGTGCCGAAGCGATTGTGAATCGACAAATACGAGACGCCTTTCACGGCGGGAAAGTCACGCGCTGTTTTGTAGTCGTCGATACGTTTGACAAAGTCGGTCAGCAGTTTCCGCGCTGCGCTTTCGCCGGCGTCGATGCCAAGCGCTTTCAGATTGGTTCGCTCAAACCCCAATGTTTCCAGCGGCATGAGCGCGTCTTTGGAAACTGGTTTGGCAAAGTGCGCGCGATACTTTTCGACCGGGTAGCTCTTGAGCTGAAAGTCGTCAAGCATCTTCAGCCATGCATTTTTATAGGGTGTGAACACGCTGTAGGTGCCGCCAACTTGTGTGAGCACCTCATCCTTCTCAAAAATCACGGTGTCTTTGAAAGTATGAAAGCCGATATCGCAGCGCATGAGCGCATCGCGAACGGCGAGGTCGCGCGCGATGGCTTGCGGTTCGTAGTCTTCATTGGTGAAAACAGCATCGGCCTTAATTTCAAGCGCCAGTTGTGGGATGGCTTCCACTGCATGCGCGTGGCGAACAATCAATCCGCCGCCCAGTTTTTTTAGTGCAGCATCAAGTTCACCAACGCTTTCCCAGATGAACTCCACACGCCGATCTCTTTTTTCAGCGAGGGCGTCGAGAATTTCACGGTCAAAGACAAATACACAATGCACCTGTCGGGCAGATTTCAGGGCGTGGAACAGCCCGGCATTGTCGGTGGCACGCAAATCGCGGCGGAACCAGAAGAGTGCGATGTCCAGCGTAGGCGTAGTCATGGGCAAAAAATAGTCAAGCGAGCGCTAAACAGGTAAAATTTCGTTTTGTGAACAGCATCAATCTTACCAATCATTTCCTCATCGCCATGCCCGGCATGGCCGATCCGTATTTTTCCAGGACCCTGACACTGATCTGCGAACACTCCGCGCGGGGCGCAATTGGTTTGGTCATCAACAAACCCATCGATGTCACCCTCGGCAACCTGTTCGAGCAGGTCAATATCGAGCTCAAGGATGAAGCGTTGCGCATGGAGCCGGTGCACTTCGGCGGGCCGGTGATGGTAGACCGCGGTTTTGTACTGCACCAGCCACTGGGCGAATGGAATTCTACCCTCAAGATCGACGATGACACCGGCCTCACGACATCCAGAGACATCCTGGAAGCGATGGCCAATGGCGGAGGACCGAATCGCGTGCTGGTTACGTTGGGATACGCCGGCTGGGCGCCGGGCCAACTTGAAGACGAGATCAAGCGCAATGGCTGGTTAACCGTCGAAGCCAGGGCGGCGATGATGTTCGATCTGCCCGTGGAGGCGCGCGTAACCGCGGCGATGGGGCTGCTCGGACTCAATTAC
>JANYHZ010000059.1 GCA_025362135.1 Betaproteobacteria bacterium
TATCATCGGCCTCAGCGTCGAACGCTCGGACGCTTTTATCCGTATGGATGCGGGTACGCGCCGCAATCTGGAAATCTCTGAAACCATTACGCGCGAACCCGCACCGACGCTCTTTTCGTTTCTCAATAACACCGCAACCAACATGGGTGCGCGGCAGTTACGGGAGTGGCTGCATCACCCGTTGCGGGACCGTGCATTGGTGACCGCTAGGCTCGAAGGCAGCACAGCTCTTGCGTCACGCACTGAGGCGATTCGAGACATCATCCGCCATTGGGCCGATGTCGAGCGTATCGTCACGCGCATAGCGCTAAAGACGGCGCGGCCACGGGATTTATCCGCGTTTCGCGACGCACTCGCCAGCCTGCCTCAATTGCAATCGCAAGTTGCCTCTCAACAAACACCAGCGCTGGCGCGGCTTTCCGAGGCATTGAACCTGGACGGCAATATCCATGCGGTTCTTCAGGCATCGCTTAAAGATGAGCCTGCGACCAGCCTTCGCGATGGTGGTGTCATGCGTGATGGATTCGACGTGGAGCTCGATGAATTTCGCGGCTTACAATCCAATGCCAGCGATTTCCTGCTCGAACTCGAACGGCGCGAACGCGAGCGCACCGGAATCAATAACCTGCGCGTCGAATTCAATCGAGTGCATGGCTTTTTTATCGAGGTGACGCAAAGTCAGCTCGCCAAAGTGCCCGATGACTATCGACGCCGTCAGACCATGAAAAACGCCGAGCGCTTCATTACGCCAGAATTGAAGGCATTCGAAGACAAGGCGTTATCTGCCGGTGAGCGAGCGCTTGCGCGAGAGAAATTGCTATATGACGCGCTGCTGGATCAGCTAACACTTCATGTTGTGGCGCTGCATTCGATGGCGCGCTCGGTGGCGGAACTTGATGTGCTCTGCACCAACGCGCTCAATGCAGCACGCTTTGGTCTGGTAACGCCTTCATTTACGGACGATGATCGCATCACGATCCAGGGCGGTCGGCACCTCGTCGTAGAAAGCCAGGTGGAAAATTTCATCCCCAACGACTGCGACTTGTCGAGATCGCGTCAGTTGTTGCTCATCACCGGCCCCAATATGGGGGGTAAATCGACCTACATGCGTCAGGTCGCGCAGATTGTATTGCTCGCACATACCGGCTCGTTTGTACCGGCAGTTAGCGCCGAGATCGGGCGCATCGACCAAATCATGACGCGAATCGGTGCATCCGACGATCTTGCCGGTGGACGTTCAACTTTCATGGTGGAAATGACGGAAGCAGCAACCATTCTGAACAATGCGACGAGCCGCAGCCTGGTACTGGTCGACGAAATCGGTCGCGGTACTTCAACATTTGATGGTCTTGCGCTGGCCTATTCCATCGCGCGCCATCTGGCGGAATCCACGCGTTGTTATTGCCTCTTCGCAACCCATTACTTTGAATTGACGCGTTTGAACGCGGAGCTACCCAACCTGGCAAATGTTCATTTGGATGCAGTTGAAATGAAGGACAAAATTGTGTTTTTGCATAAGCTTGAGGCGGGGCCAGCAAATGAGAGCTACGGTTTGCAGGTAGCGCAACTGGCTGGCGTCCCAAAGTCGGTCGTGCGCGCCGCTCGTAAGCACTTGAGTAAACTGGAATCCGATCACGCTCCGTCTGCGGCGCAATGCAGCTTTTTTTTCACGCCGCAGAAACAGTTGGAACCAGCACCGCATCCGGTATTGGATGCTTTGGCGGATCTTAAGCCGGACGAACTTTCACCGCGCGAGGCGCTGGAGAAACTGTACGCGTTGAAGGCATTGGGTGAAAAAAACAACAGGCCGCAGGGTTAGTGATGCGCGCCATGTGCACCGTGGACATGGCCATGCGCAAGTTCTTCCGCTGTCGCGGATCGCACATCCTTCACAACACACGAAAACAACAAGCGTTCGCCCGCGAGTGGATGGTTGCCGTCAATCACGACTTGTCCGCCAGCAATATCGGTGACCGTATACACGATCCAGCGATCGTCCTCTTCACCTTGCGGTACACCTTCAAACTGCATGCCTACAATGACATTTGCCGGGAACACGCTTTGCGGCTCGACCCGAATAAGTGCCTCATCGTATTCGCCGAACGCATCTTCCGGCTGCAGGGAAACAGTAAATTCCTCTCCCACCTGTTTGCCATTCAGGCCCTGTTCGACTAGGGGGAAAATACCCCCATGATCGCCGTGAAGATACACCATTGTTTCGGCTTCGTTGCCAAGCACATGACCGTCGCTATCTTTTAACTTTGCTTCGAGTGTTACAACCGCATTTCTGTCAATGACCATGTATCTGCCTTACCAGTTTTAAAACAGAGGCGACATGCTCACGCGGGTTCAGGTCGCGAAGGATGTGCCGCACCATGCCTTTTTTGTCGATCACAAACGTCGACCGGTGCACGCTCGCGTGCGCTTCACCATTGGCAACATGGTCCTTGAGCACTTCATATTTTTTCATTACCTCGCACTCGGCGTCCGACAGGAGTTGCAGTGAAATACCATGTTTATCGCGAAACTCTTCGTGCACCAGACAGTCGTCTCGAGAGACGCCGAAGACGACCGTGTCGCAATCTTCAAAAGCGTCCTCGTGATCTGAAAAATTGATTGCCTCCATCGTGCAGCCGGGCGTGCCATCACGGGGATAGAAATACAGGACGACGTTTTTCTTGCCGAGGAAGCTGGAAAGCTGGATCATTTCCATACTCGCGTCCGGAAGTTCAAATGCAGGCGCTCGCGAACCAACGTGTAACATTGTCGTCCAGTAAAGAAGTTGAATTAAATTGCGTTGAATTACATACGTCAAAAATATTCTAACGCATTTTCTTTGGGGCCCCGCAAGACCTTTCTTCAATGAGCTCAACTCACGGCAAAGTAAGAAATCAAAACTCTTCGTCGCGGTCGCTGGCCCTGCTTGGCGGGATCAGTGCAGACGTCTTTTTGCGCGATTACTGGCAAAAAAAGCCGCTACTTATCCGTAACGCAATCCATGATTTCGTCGCGCCTCTCAGCAAGAAGGAGGTACTCACGCTCGCGCGGCGTGACGACGCTGAAAGTCGCTTGATCACTCGCGACACCAACATGTGGCGGATTGAACACGGACCGTTCTCGGCTCGCGATTTTCGCCCGCCTAAGACTATTCTTTGGACGGTGTTGGTGCAGGACGTTCAACATTTCTCACACGAAGCGCATGAACTCCTTGAGAACTTCAACTTCATTCCACAAGCCAGAATCGATGATTTGATGGTCAGCTATGCCGTAGCCGGGGCAGGCGTTGGTCCGCATTTTGATAGCTATGACGTATTTCTTTTACAAGGAAGTGGGCGGCGTCGCTGGCAAATTTCTTCTCAAAAAGACCTGCGCTTGAAAGCGGATCTGCCACTGAAAGTGCTTTCGCACTTCAAGCCTACCGAAGAATTCATCCTCAATACGGGCGATATGCTCTATTTGCCGCCGAGCGTTGCCCACAATGGAATCGCCGAAACCGAATGTCTGACCTGGTCGGTCGGGTTCCGAGCGCCATCTACGCAGGAGTTGAGCATGGCGTTCCTCGATTACCTGCGTGATTCGCTTCAATTACCTGGTCAGTACGCCGACCGTGATTTGAAGTCCACTCGCCATCCCGCAAAGATTGACATCGCGATGCAGCGGCGCTTCGTGAATCTGCTGGATGGAGTCCGAAACGTCTCGCGCAGCAAGGCTGCCATCCGCCAATTCACAGGTTGCTACCTTACGGAACCAAAGACGCACGTCGTTTTTGAAACGCCAGAGATGCCTTTGTCCTCCGACGCATTCGGCAAGCTGGCGATGCGCCATGGACTTGAACTTGATCTCAAGACGAGAGTTTTGTATGACGACGAACACGTCTTCATCAACGGTGAGGCGAAGACTGCGATTGGCGGTGTCCGGGCTATCCTTCGAGAACTTGCGGACCGGCGTTCGCTTACAGCATCAGGCATTGCAAAATTTGAATCCGGACCGACGCTCGCGTTCCTGTACCAATGTTATTGCGACGGTGTTCTCGCAATTGGGCGCCATTGATACTCGATGCGATTATCAGCAACTGAACTGACGAGGAGACGACATGAATGAAGCCATTTCCCTACCGGAAAAAGTTTACCGTCTTATGGAAACCAGAAGTGAAGCACGCGAAGCGATTGCCGATGTGCTGGACCAGGCGAAGCGCGAAATCCGGATCTTCGATGCCGACGCAAAAATACTTAAGGATCGCGGGCTAAACGAACCGCTTCGCATTGAAGGTCTGAGAAGGTACTTGCTGGAGAGCCGCGATCATAAGCTGCGTATTGCGCTTCACGACACTCGCGGAATTGAAGGTGATCTTCCCCGTTTGATGGATCTGCTCACCCAGTTCTCCGGACAAATACAGATACATCGCACTTTGGGGCGAGCCGCCGAGGCGCGCGATTCGATGATCATTGCCGATGACGCCCATTTTTGGCGAAAGCTGCATGTTGATCACCCTAGATCCGTTGTAACAATTCACGACGCGGTCGATACACGCGCATTCCTCGAGCGTTTTGAGGAAATTTGGGACCAGAGTGAATTAGCCGTAACCGGGCGCAACTTGGGTTTGTAACAATTTCGATTTGTGCACTGCACCACGATGCTGCTATACTTGCGGGTCGGTCGCAACAGCATTACAGTATCCGGGCAATGTCGACGCTTTGTATGTCTTGCATTGACGGCTCGGGGGTCACATCAGCCGACAAAAAAATTTGATCAAATTTTTCTCCAAGGGAAACACATGAATAAGTCAGTCCTCATCGTTGCAATCGCTGCACTCGGCCTCGCCGCGTGTGGTAAAGAAGAGCCAAAAGTTGTTCCAGCTCCTAAAGTTGAAGTCGTTGTGCCTGCTGCTCCGGTCGCGCCTGTTGTCGTACCAGCCGTCGACGCTGCCAAAGCTGCTGCTGACGTCTCCAAAGACGCTGCAGTTAAGTCTGTTGACGCTGCTAAAGATGCTAAGGACGCAGCCGGTAAGTCTGTTGACGCTGCCAAAGACGCTAAAGATGCTGCCGGCAAAGCAGTGGAAGCTGCGAAGGCCGCTGCTCCGGCGACGAAAGATGCCGCCCCAAAGAAGTAATTTCTTTGTTGCTGTTTCGCAAAAAAAGCCGACCACACGTCGGCTTTTTTGTTTACACAGTCAATAAATGCGGGTACGAGGTCGTTGGCTTAAATTTCCCGCCAACCGAATCCGCTACCCTGTTCCGCTATTCCGATCCAACCTTGCTCACACCCTAATACTCCCGCCAACGCTGCTGTTGCCAGACTCGGCAAATTGTTTCGCCGGGATAAATGTGCCGCAAATACATGCTTAAGCCGCGAACAATCGAGTCTTGCCAGTAGGGACGCGGCAGTAACGTTGTCCAGATGTCCAAATCTACCTGACACGCGTCGCTTGAGGCTGGCCGGGTAGGGGCCAGTCATCAGCATGTCAAGATCGTGATTGCATTCGAGCACAAGTGCGTCGCAACCCGAGAGCGTGCTTTCGATATGCGCCGTAATGGAGCCGGTATCCGTTAACACGCCTAGCCGGGCGCTGCCATCGGAAAATACATACTGGACGGGCTCAAGTGCGTCGTGCGGAACGAAATACGGAGTCACGTGTATATCGCCCACCGAAAATGCCTCATGAGGATCGACAAAATTGACCAAGGCGTTGGATAGGGATCCTTGGTTGAAAACCTTGAATGTGCCGTGGGTCAGCCACACAGGAAGTTTGTGTTTTCGCGCAAATTGCGCGACGCCGCCGATGTGGTCTGAATGCTCGTGGGTGACTAGTATTGCGTCAATATTTTCTGGCCTTAGCCCAGCCCGCGCCAGCCTCGCCTCGGTAGCTGCGAGGCCAAACCCGCAATCCATCATCACAGAGGTCGCACCGACCTGCACGACAAGCGAGTTGCCCTCGCTGCCGCTTCCAAGTGAAGCAAAACGCATGGTCACGGTAGAGCCCTAAAAATGAAAACGAGCCCAACCTGGAACAAGTTGGGCTCGTTTTCTAACATCAGGTGCAACAAATACGCTCTTATCAGACAGGTAGGCCTATTTGAGCTGTTCCAGAAGCAAGCTCAGGATGCGCTTGGAGGTACTTGAGTTATCCGGCTGTCCATCCGCGCCTTGCACGATGACATCCGAAATTCCTGCTGCTTCAGCGACAAAAATGCGGTATTGCGGCTTCGAGGCAGGGTCATCTTTTCGCCAGAATGCGAGTTTGTCAAAGAATCCCTTCTGACCCGCACTCGCCTTCGCTTCGGTGTCAGGATCGATATAGCGAACGAAGAAAAGCCCTTTTGAACGGTCGCGATCCTCGACTGTGAAACCGATGCGGTCCAGCGCAAGCCCGACTCGTCGCCACGCGCGGTCAAATGGCTCGTTGACCTTGAGCGACCCGCTTTTGTCTGGTGCGTAGAAAGCACGTGCAACACTAGTCGATGCTGCGGTCGCGCCGACGGCAGTATTCGCCTTGTCCGTCGCTACGGCAATTCCGAACTTGACCATCAGGCGGGCCAGCATTTCGGCTTCGAGTTCCTTGTCTGTAGGACGTGGTTGCCATCCGGTGCTGCTTTTGTCCGCGTTGGTGTAGATCTCTTCAAGACCACGGTGGCTGATGTAAACGTCCGTCGTTCCTGCTTCGGCACCTGGCTCAAGTCTAGTACGAAATTTATCGCGGTAGCCTGACTCGTATAAACCGTCCAGTACTCTGCCTACCGCACTTCGCACGAAATCCATTGGGATTTTTGCCCGGTTTTCTGCCCAGTCGGTTTCCATAATGCCGACTTCGGGGCTTTCGCGCTTCAGTATGAAGCCCGTGCCCGTCCAAAACTCCTTGATGACCGGCCATGCCTTGTCCGCGGACGTTTTCACCACCAGCCATCGTTGTTCGCCTGCTCGCTCAATGCGTGCGCCATCGACCGTTGGTAACACTCCAGCGCCTGTTGTTGGCGCAGCACCGCGCTCGCGATTGTAAGCCGAAAATGTAGTTGCTTTAGGATCAGGAATGACGAATCGATCATCGACCACTGGCGACGTAAGGTCGGGCGGCACTTCAAGAGACGGAATCTTGCCTCCTTGTGAACGATAGTCCGTGCTTTTCCCGGATGTGCCGAACGACCCGCACGCAGATAGAAAAACAGTTGTCAATGCCGCTGCGACAGCGAGAAACAAATTACGTTTAGACATCATCTATGCTACTTCCTTTAACTTTTCGTGAACGCCTGCCGCTTGCATGGCCTCCAGCAGGAGCCCATGAAATTTCGCGTCAAACGGGGTAAGGGGCAGACGAATCCCTGATTCGATCAGACCCATTCGGTGAAGCGCCCACTTCACCGGGATGGGATTGGATTCAAGGAACAACTGGCTGTGCAATCCGAGCAGACGATTGTTGATTTCGATGGCTTTGGCGCGCTCGCCCTTCAACGCCGCGGCACACATGTCGCGCATCAGTCGCGGAGCGATATTTGCCGTAACAGAAATGGTACCGTGCGCGCCCAGAAACAGCAGTGGCAACGTGGAAACATCTTCGCCGGAATAAATTCCAAAATCTTTTCGTGCACGCTTCAGTAGATCAGCGCCACGCGCCATGCTTGCAGTCGCGTCCTTGATGCCGACGACGTTCGGGATTTCTGCCAGCCGCAAAGTGGTGTCGTTGCTGAGATCCGCCACTGTGCGACCAGGAACGTTGTACAAAATGATGGGTAGATCGGTCGATTCCGCGATGGCCCGGAAATGGCGATACTGACCTTCCTGTGTGGGCTTGTTGTAATACGGTACAACGGATAGTGCGTAATCGGCACCGGCAAGCTTGGCGAACTCAGTAAGCTGAATCGCTTCCTTGGTCGAATTGCCGCCTGTGCCGGCGATCACAGGCAAACGCTTCGCTGCGTACTCCACTGCGGCCTTGATCAGGGTGCGATGCTCATCGAAATCCACTGTCGGCGATTCGCCAGTTGTGCCGACGATGACGATCCCCTCAGTGCCCTCCGCGATGTGCCACTCGATTAACGATTTCAGGCGAGCAAAATCCAGCGCGCCATCGGGCAACATGGGAGTAACAATCGCTACTAGGCTACCAGTCAACATAGGGTTATGAGGCAAATCCAGACAATTGACTATTTTAACGTATCTAAGGTCCAAAAAGCGGCACCAGGCGACTGGTTACCTACACAACCGCAGTGCGTACGGCCGCGATTCGCTGTATCTTCGCGGGTTTTGGCAAGTCTATATAAATGTCTTCGAAGGCGACTACTTGTAAGTGACCGCGAACCATCTCGAGCAGTTCCCCTGGCTTGAGGAGAAACTCGGCGCGCGATGGACGACCGTACATTTCGTTGCCCACAGCGAACGTCTCATAGATGAAAGTTCCTCCAGCTGCGACGGAGGCGATCAATGTCCCCATCAGGGGGCGGTACAAGTAATTGGTTACGATCACACCGGGAAATTTTTCACCGTCGTATGGCCACGGCCCGGCTTCGATATCGGCCTGAAGTGTCCGCACCATTGTCGGGACATCAACGAATCCAGTCAGGTCGCGATCCACTGCATCGACTCGATGTCCCTTTGCGGCAAAAAAGCGCGCGTGCCGTCCAGTACCGCACGCGACATCCAGTACGTCTCCTCCATGCGCAACCAGTGAAGAAAATCGCACCACCCACGGCGACGGTGGTGATGCCAACTGGATTGGGTCGTCATGGACAGGCATGCGCCAATCATAAGCGAGCCTCTGCGATAATGGCCACATATGAAACAAACGAGAAAAAAAGGCATCAGTCGCGCGAACTGCGAGGTGCTCGACGCCCTGGATCCGCTCCGAGACCTCCGCGCGCGTTTCGAGCTGCCGGACGGCGCAGTCTATCTCGACGGCAATTCGTTGGGCGCGTTGCCCAGGCGGACCGCCGAAAGGCATGGCGCTCTCGTGCGTGAAGAGTGGGGCCAATCCTTGATCCACTCTTGGAATAAGCATGACTGGGTAACGCTACCGCAGCGCATCGGTGGGAAACTCGCGCGAATATTGGGCGCAAGTGAAGCCGAGGTAATCGTTACGGATTCCACCTCGGTGAATCTATTCAAGCTGCTCACGGGCGCACTGGCAATGCCGGACGTGAAAGGCCGTCGCATCATTCTCTCCGAACGGGGTAATTTTCCATCAGACCTCTATATAGCAGAAGGCGTAATTGCTATGGGGGGCGGAAAGTACACATTGAAACTGGTCGAGCCCGGTGAAGTTGAAGAAGCACTCAACGCCGATGTAGCGGTCGCACTGATTACGCAGGTCGACTATTGCTCGGGCAGATTGCACGACATGGCGCAGTTGAACAATTGCGCCAAAAACGCCGGGACGCGCATTGTGTGGGACCTCAGTCACAGTGCTGGTGCCGTCCCTCTGGAACTGGGCAGGCATGGCGCTGAACTTGCCGTTGGTTGTGGCTACAAGTATCTCAACGGCGGGCCAGGTGCACCCGCCTTTCTTTATGTGGCAAAGTCGTTGCAGGCGAACTTTGAGACACCTTTGTCCGGCTGGTTCGGGCATCAAGCGCCGTTCGCATTTGAGCCGACGTATGTACCAGCAGCCGGAATTGAACGGTTGCTCTGCGGCACCCCTTCGGTGATTGCACTGGGTGCAATGGAATGCGGAATTGATACCTTTGAGGGCGTCGCGATGGATGCTGTCCGCAAAAAATCCCTGGCCCTATCCGAACTATTTCGCGCGCTAGTCGATCAGGAGTGCGATGAGTTCGGATTTACCTGCATCACGCCGCCTGACCCTGAGAACCGGGGCAGCCATTTGTCTTTTGCGCATAAACACGCCTATGCGATCATGCAGGCCATCATTGATCGGGGTGTCATAGGCGATTTTCGGCACCCCGATTTGATGCGCTTCGGCTTTGCACCCCTATACGTCGGCTTTGTCGATTGCTGGGATGCCGTTACCATCCTACGGGAAGTCATGTTGGACGGGGCTTGGAGAGCGGACAATTATCACAAACTGAACCGCGTAACCTGATGACGATCCGACCTAAACGATGACAATCCACGCCCCAATCAAAATCGACTTTGACTTGCCGGTACAGATTCAAAAGCGCCTGCAAATTACGCCAGGTGCGGCGTGGGCCAAAGTGCTGGCCGAGCCGACTGCCGTCGAACGAGTTGAGCTTAAAAAGCGCATCAAAGATTTACTTAAAACGCAAAACGCGGTGCTCGTTGCGCATTATTACGTGCATCCGGACTTGCAGGATTTGGCAGAGGAGACAGGCGGCTGTGTGTCGGACTCTCTGGAGATGGCGCGATTTGGCCGAGACCACGGTGCGCAAACAGTGGTGGTATGTGGCGTTCGATTCATGGGTGAAACCGCCAAAATCCTCAGCCCGGAAAAACGTGTATTGATGCCTGAACTGGAAGCCGAATGCTCGCTGGACCTCGGTTGTCCGCCGGACGAATTTACGAAATTTTGTGATGAACACCCAGGCCGTACAGTCGTGGTTTACGCTAACACCAGCGCGGCAGTCAAGGCGCGTTCCGACTGGATGGTTACGTCCAGCATTGGGCTCAAAATCGTTGAGCACCTGCACGCCAAAGGCGAAAAAATAATCTGGGCACCCGACCGACATCTGGGTGCCTACATTAAGCGTGAAACTGGTGCCGACATGCTCCTGTGGGAAGCCTCATGCATAGTGCATGACGAATTCAAAGCGTCTGAACTGGCAGAATTAAAGAAAAAACACCCTAATGCGAAAGTTCTGGTCCACCCTGAGTCGTCGGAGGCGGTGATTCGTCTCGCGGATGTGGTTGGTTCCACTACACAAATCATCCGTGCCGCACAATCGCTGCCTGCAAGCGAGTTCATCGTGGCAACTGACAACGGTATTTTCCACAAAATGAAAGCAGCGGCTCCCGGAAAGGTATTCATCGAGGCGCCCACAGCGGGTAACTCCGCGACTTGCAAGAGTTGTGCGCATTGCCCCTGGATGGCGATGAATGGCTTGTTCAATTTGGCGGAAGTGCTGGCGACCGGCAAGAACGAAGTACACATCGAACCCGACATTAGCCGTCTCGCCAGAGTCTCTATAGAGCGAATGTTGAATTTCGCCAAGGGCTTGGATCTTGCAAGCATCCCGATCAGAAATGTGCCGGGTGGTGCGGACGGAATCGGGCCAGCGTAGTGTTAAAAAATCGTTGCGTCTCATTTGCATGGTCCGGGCGGTCACATAAATTGACAGTTATTATCCGCCTGATGTGCGGTGCGCTATAGGAGTAACGCCGGAGCTGGGTTAAACTGATGTCTTGAATTGCCGCGTTTGACCGCCGCCACGCGAACTAGTAAAAGATGGCCGTCGCGGACTACACAACAACACTAATAGCGCTTAAGATGAAAGAAGACGCTTTGAACGGAAGGGATGGCACAGGTATCCGGCCTGAAGCGGGCGAAATCGACCCTGCCATTCTTGCAGAGCTAACGCGCGCGCTATTGCCCTATCTCGGCCCCTATTCCATCACCACTGTCAAGCGTGCCAGCCGTACAACGAGTGATGTCCACGAAACGGTGCGCGTCGTCTCGCAGCACATTGACGATCTCGGCAAACGCGAGCTTTTTATCAAAAGTGCCAAGCGCATCCTCAGCGATTTTCGCCCGGAACAGCAACTTCCATTTTCGCCATCTCGCATACAACAGGCTAACACTGGTGGCAGACCAGCAACGCCCATCACGCCGGAACTGATGACGCGTGGCGAGGCGGCGCTTGCGCCCATTATTGGTCCGCTAGCCAACGTACTGGTACAGCGTTACGCAAACGCCTCCGAGAATTCAAGGGATTTTTTCGAACGCCTGGCTGGACATTTGCGCTCGTCAGATGAACGCGCTACATTTTTCGCCCATATACGCGACGGAGGCATCACATTTGGGGCGCAGAGCTAGTTTTCTGTCATTCTCTAAGTGACACGTTTCGCACTGACCGAATCTGTCAATTGTTCAAGGGGTGCCCACCATGGGCCTGAGACTAAAATTCAACCTGATGTTGCTGATCGTATTTCTGGCAGGTTTTGCCGCTGTTGGCATCGTCGCACAGCGCTACCTGGAACACCAGGCCATTGATGATGCGCAGCGGGCTGCAATGCTGGTGCTCGACGCTGCTGGCTTCGCCAAACTCGATCCACGCATCGCGTCCGGACTTGGCTCACGCCTCGTCGACATGAAGATTCGCGAGTTCTCCCCCGAAGAAAATCTGCGCGGTGTAGAGGCACAAGTTGCACAGCGATTGAAATCAATCAGCACCGGCCAAATGATTGAAGTGATCACGGCACCGACTGGCGAAAGACGGCTCGCGGTCGCACGTACATTTCGCGGTGCCGACAGCGGTGCAACCTCCATTCGTCTGGCAACCGTTGATCTCGTACCGATTCTTGTGACTGTCAATCTTGCTTTGACGACACTCATGAGCTCGATTGGGGCAGTGTTTTTTGCGGTGTTTTTTGTGCTGAATTTAATGCTCGACCGGATGATCGTCAGGCCAGTCGCTGAAATGGCACTCCAAGCCGATGCCGTGTCGATTGGTAACTTTTCTATTCCCGAGTTCGTACCTAAATCCAAGGACGAGATAGGGGTACTTGGCGTGGCGTTTAACCGTATGCGTCGCAGCACGGAAGAGGCCATCAAATTGTTGAAGGGTACCAATTTCTGACGGCTGTCAACTTAGATGCGCTGGTGATAGCAGCCCCATCACGCTCCGTCGCCTTGCGATCTTTCTCGCAAAGCAATCTGGTCGTGCGAGCCTACCCACGCATGGCAATCTGAAATTGCAAGCCTGCAATGACGCAAGTTATTGCGCTGAACCCGCACATGAGGGACAGCTTCTGGACATTTCAAGTAGAATTCCAGTGCCCGCTTCACCGCGAAACAGACTATCACGCGCCTCCCCTGTACCTTTTGCCTGAGGCACATTCGCCATGACAAATTCTCTTGCCCCCCTCACCTACAAAGAGGCCGGTGTCGACATCGACGCGGGTGACCAGCTAGTCGAAAACATCAAGCCTTTCGCCAAGCGCACCATGCGCCCGGAGGTGTTGGGCAGCATCGGCGGCTTTGGCGCGTTGGTGGAGGTATCAAAAAAATTCAAAAGCCCTGTGATGGTTTCGGGAACCGATGGGGTCGGTACCAAACTTAAACTCGCATTTCACTTGAACAAGCACGACACCGTCGGCCAGGATCTGGTGGCGATGAGCGTGAATGATATTTTGGTGCAGGGAGCCGAGCCGATTTTCTTTCTGGACTATTTCGCCTGCGGCAAACTGGATGTGGCGATTGCAACCGATGTGGTGAAAGGCATCGCCTACGGCTGCGAATTGGCAGGCTGCGCCTTGATCGGTGGCGAAACGGCTGAGATGCCGTCGATGTATCCAGAGGGCGAATACGACCTCGCCGGGTTTGCGGTTGGCCTGATCGAAAAAGAAAACATCATCACCGGGCGCAGCATCATTCCGGGGGACGCCGTACTCGGCTTAGCTTCAAGCGGCGCACATTCGAATGGATACTCATTGATCCGCAAAATCATCGAGCGATCCGGTGTTGATTTGCACGCCGAGAACAATAAGCATCTGGCGCTCGATTTGTTAGCCCCCACGCGCATCTATGTGAAACCATTACTGGCCTTGATGAACGCGCATCCGGCGATGGTGAAAGGCATGGCGCACATCACCGGCGGCGGATTGACTGAAAATATTCCGCGCGTGCTGCCAGATGCGGTCACCGCCGTGGTCGCCAGAAAATCGTGGGTGGCACCACCCATATTTTCGTGGCTGCAGCAGCACGGCAAGGTCGATGACGCCGAAATGGCGCGCACGTTTAATTGCGGCATCGGCATGGTAGTGATCGTGGCGCAGGAACATGCGGCAACCGCGATCGCGCATTTGCAGGCGGCTGGGGAAAGCGTCTTCGTCATCGGCGAAATCCGCGCGCGTGACGCAGGCGAAGCGCAGACGATTGTCGTTTAATATTATGCAAACTCTAGCACTGGCGAGGCGTTTGGAGCACAAATGCTTGAAGAGCCCCACCAGTGCTAGAGTTCGCCGTTTTCATCGTCCTGCAACGCGCAACGGATGAAATCCATTGTCATCCTCATTTCCGGTCGCGGCTCGAACATGGAAGCAATCCTGGATGCTGGCCTTCGGTTGAACATCAAGGCGGTAATTAGCAACCGCCCCGATGCGACCGGTTTGGCGATGGCGTCGCGCCGCGGCATCGCCACTCGCGTCTTCGATCACAGTGCGTACGCGTCGCGCGAGGCCTTCGATGCAGCGCTCGCCGTTGGAATTGACTCAGTGGCACCCGACTACATCGTGCTGGCCGGCTTTATGCGCGTGCTGACGGAAGGATTTGTCGCGCGTTACCCCATGCGCATCCTCAACATCCATCCTTCGCTGTTGCCCGCGTTTGGTGGCATGCACACACACCGCCACGCGCTGGCTACGGGCGTAAAAATTCACGGTGCCACTGTACATTTTGTAACTTCGCACCTCGATCACGGCCCGATCATCATTCAAGCTGCGGTGCCCGTTTTGCCGCACGACGATGAAGCCGCACTCGCCCACCGCGTTTTGGTCGTAGAGCATCAGATTTATCCGCAAGCATTGCGGTGGCTTGCCGAGGGCCGGATTACCTTCAAGGAAAACAATGTCGTCGAAATTCGAGATTTAAACGTTTCTTCTGACATTGGGGATCAGCAACTCCGTATGCCGATGGAGTGAAATGATGACGCGTTTGTCTGCGCAACTGCCCGCCTCCAGGTATCTGCTGACCGATATGATTCTTGAATAATGCAACCTCGGTCTCCTTCGATGATGACGCGCTTTCTACGGCTGAAAACGTGGTTGCGCGCACACCGGGCATCGCTTATCGCGCTCACCTTCTCTTTCGCGCTGCATACGCTCGCCACCGTTGGCACGCCGGTCTGGTTCGATGCCGGGCGTAAACCTGAGGTGGCGCACTTCAATGCTGTGTTGATCCCCTCAACGAAATTGGAATCGGCAGAGTTGGTGGTCCGCGCAAAACCGCTACCAGCCGGAGCGGTGCCGCGCACCGTTCCGCGCCGTCTGCGCCTAGCGTCGAGGCCACCGAAATCCGAAGCTGCACTCATTGCGCCCGAAAATGCCATTCCCGTTGAGGAGCCCCCCGGTCCCAGTCAAGATAATGCCCGCACGGCGGAGCGAGGAGCGGATGGCAAGGGGGCGGATGCGCCTGTAACAACTGCGGCTGGGGCCGTCGACGCTCCCATTGGCCCGGAATTGGCACCCGTCGTTATTGAAAATCCTGCGCTCGCCACTGTGCCGGTGCCGGAAACGGCACCCATGGCACCGTTGCCCAGCCGCGTATCCATTTCCTACAACGCGACGAGCAGCATCGCCGATGGTGTCGCACACTACATCTGGAGGCGAACCGACGAAAAGTACTCGTTTGAAAGCACGATTCAAGCGTCAGGCTTTTTTGCGGAGATATTTGCCGGAACACTGACTCAGTATAGTGTCGGGTCAGTGACAGCCAATGGAATTGCGCCAGCACAATTCACCATCCGTCGCGGTAACCGGGAGGCCGAAACCGTAGAGTTTCAACCGGCGACCAACGAGGTAAAGTTGTCGCGCGGTGCCGAGTCCCGGCAAGTCGCGATGCCACCGAATCTGCAGGATACCCAGAGTTTTTTGTTTCAATTGGCGATTGAAGCGGTAAAACTGAAATCTGCCGAAGATCGGTTAACCATATTTGTGACCAACGCCCGGGGAATCAACCGTTACACGTTCAAGAAGGTGGGTGAATCGACTCTGGAAACTCGCTTCGGCACCGTTGAAACCATCCATTTGGTTCGCGAAATCAGTGACCCCAGCGACGGTTATGAGGTCTGGTTGTCGCCCCAACACCACTATCTACCGATCAAGCTGAAGTTCTTCGTGGGACGCTTCCCAGCGGAATTGATTGCGACAACCCTCACCTCTACGCCATAATGTGGGGTTGAACCATCCTTAAACGCGCCTTCCTGAGCGCAGCCCCTTCCTGATGTCATTTACTCCTGCCCAATTCAATACGCTGGTCGAAGCGCTGACAATCGTGTTGCCCCTCAATTCGCCAGCCGATGTCCAGCTCAAGCGATTTTTCAAGGAACATGCCAAGCTTGGCGTGCGTGATCGCGCGATCATTGCCGAAACCGTGTATGCGGTATTGCGCCACCGCCGGGCCATCGAGGCGATCACGACAGACGGTGTGCCGCGAAAGATGGCGCTTCTCGCTCTTACCCGTTATCAGGGCATGAGTTCGCGCGAGTTGACAAACGTTTTGAAGAAAGCGGAAGTCACGTGGCTCGCCGATAGCAAGTCGTTTGTTCCCAAAAAGACATCGCTGGGTATTGAAGCGGAATTGCCCGACTGGGTGGTTGCGCACCTCAAAATCAGCATGAGCGACAAGGACATTCTGGCGCTTGGTCGCAGCATGATGAATCCTGCGCCCCTCGATCTGCGCGTCAATACTGCAAAAGCCAAGCGCGACGCCGTCATGAAACTCTTGCAGCGCGATGGCATTGTCTGCGTTGCCACGCCTTGGTCGCCGATCGGAATCCGCTTGCAGACCAAGGTCGCGTTGGCCAAACACCCGGCGTTTCTCGAGGGCTTCATCGAAGTACAAGACGAGGGCAGCCAACTACTCGGCATGTTAATGGAACCCAAGCGCGGCGAAATGGTAGTCGATTTTTGTGCGGGCGCAGGCGGCAAATCGCTCTTACTGGCCGCGATGATGGGCTCGACCGGCCGGGTCTACGCGATGGATGTATCAGAAAAGCGCCTCACGAACCTTGGCCCCAGGCTGAAGCGTTCTGGCCTGTCGAACGTCATGCCGCAAAAAATTGATTCCGAAAACGATACCAAGATCAAACGCCTTGCGGGCAAGATTGATCGCGTGCTGGTCGACGCGCCATGCACTGGTTTAGGCACGCTGCGCCGCAATCCGGATCTGAAATATCGCCAGTCCGAACAGGCCCTGGCCGAACTAAATGTGAAGCAGGCATCTATCCTGCAATCCGCATCGCGACTTGTTAAACCCGGTGGCCGCCTGGTGTACGCGACCTGCAGTTTTCTCACTGAGGAAAACGAAATGATCGCCGAGGCGTTCCTTGCAAAGAACCCCCAGTTCAAACTGGTTGATGCCAACAAGATTTTCGAACGTCTGAAAGTGCCCATCAAGAATCAAGGTACTTATTTCCGATTGACTCCGCAGCAGCACGCGACAGACGGTTTTTTCGCGGCCGTCATGGAACGGACGAAATAACGTCCAAAAAGTTTCGTCGCGGGGACTTGTCGTCGTGCAAAATTTTACGCAAAATTTCGATACGCTGATCGTCCAACTCTGGAGCCCGCCGGGTTGGAATCAACTGGGCTTGGTCGCTGCGGGCTTTGTGTTGGCATGGGTCTTGGCGCGGCTTGTTCGGGGCAAAATTCCAGACCATTTCGAACCGGGCGCTTTAAGAATTGGCGCGGGTAGCGTACAGCGCATCTTGTTGCCCGTGTTTGCACTTGTGTTGATTTGGCTCGCGAAAGTCGTCGTCGCCAAGTGGCAGCCGGTTCCGATTTTGAGCGTCGCCGTATTGTTGGTTGCTTCGTTCGCGTTGATTCGGCTCGCGCTGTATTTGTTGCGCCATCTTTTCCCAGTTAGCGCGCGTCTGAAAGCGTCGGAACGTACCATCGTTTTCACGGTGTGGGTCGCTGTGGCGCTTTATCTCACGGGCTTGCTTCCGGAGATAATTGCAGCGCTTGATGACGTGAGCTTCTTCATCGGCAAGCAAAAAATCACTTTGCTATCGGTGGTCCACGCACTGCTTTCGCTGCTTCTGACGCTTTTTATTGCGCTGACGCTTTCTATCGTCATCGAAACCCGCGTGATGACCGCACAAAGCCTGGACACAAGCATGCGCGTGTTTGCGGCCAAGCTGGTTCGTGCGCTGGCGTTTGTGATCGCGATTCTGATTGCGTTACCCTTGCTGGGCATCGATATCACCGCTCTATCGATCTTCGGCGGCGCGCTGGGCGTGGGCTTGGGACTCGGCCTTCAAAAGATCGCCAGCAACTATGTGAGCGGTTTCGTGATTCTGCTGGATCGCTCCATTCGGCCCGGCGATCTGGTGACGATCAACGAGCGCCACGGCGTCGTGTCCGATATCAAGGCGCGCTATACGGTCGTTCGCGGGCTCGATGGTACAGAAGCCATCATTCCAAACGACAGTATTATCAGTAACATGGTGCTAAATCATTCATACACAGACCGCGTTGTGTCGGTCAAAACGTTGGTGAGCATCTCCTACGCGAGCGACACCGAGCGTGCGATGTCGCTGCTGCTGGCTGCAGGCGTCGCCCAGCCTCGCGTACAGGCAATGCCAGAGCCGTCCGTGTGGATCAAAAATCTTGGTGACAGCGGCATCGAGCTTGAACTGACCACTTGGATACGTGATGCCGAAGCCGGGCAAGGCTCCTTGCGTTCCGGCATTTTCCTTGCTGCATTGCGTACATTTCGCGAAGAGGGCATCGAAATTCCTTATCCGCAAAGGGAGATTCGAATCGCACCGAACGACCTTCCACCGGAATTGCAAAGCCTCTCACAAAACGCATTGTCTGATCCAAAATAACTTCACTTAATCAATAACTTACACATTTTAACCGTGATCAATCTCGATTCGACGTAAAATGTTCTGATTGTTATTCGAATCCTTTCTGTTGGAGCATGCTTAGTGAATATTCCTGATTTCCTTGCGGTTGGCTTGATAGATCTGCCGTGGTGGGGTTATGTCGTCGTAACACTCGCCCTTACCCATATTACGATCGCCGCCGTTACAATTTATCTGCATCGCGCGCAGGCACATCGTGGTCTGGATCTGCACGCAATTCCGAGTCACTTCTTTCGCTTCTGGTTATGGCTTACGACGGGGCAGGTGACAAAGGAGTGGGTCTCAATCCATCGCAAACATCACGCCAAGTGCGAGACTGCGGAGGACCCGCACAGCCCGCAGATCTATGGCATCAAGAAAGTTGTTACTCAGGGAGCGGAACTGTATCGCGTCGAATCCCGGAAGCCTGAGACGATGGAAAAATATGGCCACGGCACGCCCGAGGATTGGATGGAGCGCAACGTCTATGCTGCGTTTAGTTGGCAAGGCGTGGGGCTGATGCTTGCCACCAATCTGATTTTGTTTGGGCCTGTCGGAGCGGCTATCTGGGCTGCGCAAATGACTTGGATCCCATTTCATGCTGCTGGCATCATTAACGGCGTTGGGCACTATTGGGGTTACCGTCATTACACCGTAAACGACACCAGCACGAATATCACGCCCCTCGCATTTTGGATTGGCGGCGAAGAGCTACATAATAATCACCATGCGTTCCCGACGTCCGCGCGATTTTCAATGCGCTGGTACGAGTTTGATCTGGGTTGGCTTTATATCAACATCTTGTCGTTTCTAGGACTGGCGACGGTAAAGAAGGTTGCCCCGCGCCCGCGTTTTGACATGGAGAAGCTAGTTTGTGATGCCGAAACTTTGCAGGCGGTAATCGCGCATCGCTACGAGATTGTCACGAAGTACACGCGCACACTGAAGTCAACCTGTGCCGCTGAAATCAACCGACTTCGTGCTGATGGTGTAGCGCCCGCATTGACCAGTCTGCGCGAAGGCAAGGCTGTAAAGCATTTTAGACAGTGGCTTAAGATAGAGGCGGACCAGCTTACGGCTGAACAACGCAGGACGTTGAATGAAACGTTGCAGCACAGCTCGGTATTAGAAACCGTTTACTCGTTTCGGCAGGAACTCGCCAAGCTGTGGGAGCGTTCGACGCTCTCCAAGGAAGAGTTGGTCGCTAAGCTCGAAGACTGGTGCCGACGTGCTGAAGCGACCGGCATTGCTCAGTTGCAGCAATTCTCGCGACAACTACGAAGCTACGCATAGGCTTCCCGGCCCGCCAAATAAAAACGCCCGCAATGCGGGCGTTTTTTTGTCCGTTGTCCGCGCGACGGACTAAACCATTTGCCCAATTGAAATTTACTTCAACTTCGTTTCTTTGTAGGCGACGTGCTTGCGAGCCTTGGGATCGAATTTCATGATCTCCATTTTCTCAGGCATAGTCTTTTTGTTTTTTGTGGTCGTATAAAAATGACCGGTGCCCGCAGTCGATTCGAGTTTGATTTTTTCTCTCATGATTGGCCCCTTAGATGGCTACGCCGCTGGCACGCAGATCAGCCAAAACGGCATCAATGCCATTCTTGTCGATAGTGCGAAGACCAGCGTTGGACAGGCGCAGCCGCACCCAACGATTTTCAGATTCGACCCAAAAGCGGCGGTACTGCAGATTCGGCAGAAAGCGACGCTTGGTTTTGTTATTTGCATGGGAAACATTGTTGCCCACCATTGGAGCTTTTCCCGTTACTTGGCAAACGCGTGCC
>JANYHZ010000065.1 GCA_025362135.1 Betaproteobacteria bacterium
TGCTGATATTGGTGCAGCGCGTCATCAAAGCGACACGAATTCCAGACTAGAATGTGCCAGTAATAAGACGTCTCTGATTTCAACAGGAGACGCGCTATCAAAAGTATCCACTGCTCGATCCCGGGAGACCTGCATGAAAGCATTCCTCAAGTTGACATTGATTGCCGCCGCATCGCTTTGTTCGTCGCTCGCGTTTGCGGAAACTGAAATCCAGATGTGGCATTCGATGAAAGGTGCGTTGAACGACAAGGTGAACGAGCTGGCCACCAAGTTCAATGCGACCCAAAAGGAATACAAGATTGTGCCAGTGTTCAAGGGCGAATACCCCGAGTCCATGACAGCCGCGATTGCAGCGTATCGCGCCGGCAATGCGCCGCATATTCTGCAAGTCTTCGAAGTGGGTACCGCAACCATGATGGCCGCAAAAGGTGCAGTGGTGCCGGTTGCCAAACTCATGCGCGACGCGGACGAACCCTTTGACCCCAAGGCGTACCTGCCTGCTGTTGCAGGTTACTACACCGACAGCAAAGGCGACATGCTGTCGTTTCCGTTCAATAGTTCAACGATTGTCTTTTACGTCAACAAAGATGCTTTCAAGAAGGCCGGGCTCGATCCTGAAAAGGTTCCCAAAACATGGAAAGACCTGCTGGCCGCTGCGGATAAATTGAAAGCGTCAGGGCATAGCTGCCCGTACACGTCCGGATGGCCTTCGTGGATGCACATCGAGAATTTCAGCGCCTGGCACAACGTACCCATTGGCACCAAAGATAACGGCATGAACGGGCTCGACACTCAATTCCAGATCAACACGCCGTTGCATGTGCGCCACATCACGATGATTGGCGACATGGCAAAAAAAGGTACGTTTAGCTATGCCGGGCGTACCAATCAGGCGGAAGCAAAATTTTATTCCGGCGAGTGCGCGATGCTGACATCGTCTTCCGGTGCGCAGGCCAACATTCGTCGCAACGCCAAGTTCGCCTGGTCGGTGAATTTCATCCCCTACCACGATGATGTCAAAGGCGCACCGCAGAATTCGATTATCGGTGGCGCATCGCTTTGGGTAATGGGCGGCAAGACCAACAACGCTTACAAGGGCATTGCCAAGTATTTTGCCTTCCTCTCCACGCCGGAAATACAAATGGATTGGCATACCTCGACCGGCTACGTGCCGATCACGATGGCCGCGTACGAAATGACGCGCAAGTCCGGTTTCTACGAGAAGAATCCGGGTGCGGACATCGCTGTGAAGCAGCTTACCAACAAGCCGCCAACCGCAAACTCCAAGGGGCTTCGCTTTGGCAACTATGTGCAGGGGCGCGAAGTGTTCGAGGAAGAAATGGAATCCGTGTTCGCTGGTAAGAAAGACGCCAAGACCGCGCTGGATGAAGCCGTGAAACGCGGCAATGAAATATTGCGCAAGTTTCAGGCGACCAACAAACAGTAGTGCCAAGAAGCCCCTCTCCCTCAATCCCTCTGCTTCGCTTCAAGTGTGCCCTTGTCCCGCGAGGGGAGACAAGGGAACACTTGAAGCGAAGCAGGGAGGACCAGCCGGATCAAGGTTTCCGATAAATGGAAAAACGCGTCGTCTTCAAATCTGCGTGGTTGCCGTATCTGCTGGTTGCGCCGCAGATCGCTATCACGATCATTTTCTTTTTCTGGCCCGCGTTCCAGGCGGTGTATCAATCGCTGCTATCGCAGGACGCTTTCGGATTGCACACCGAGTTTGTCTGGTTTGAGAATTTCAGGGCGCTGTTTGCCGACGACCATTACCTGTTGTCTTTCCAGACCACGGCGATATTCAGTTTGCTGGTTGCCTCGCTCGGCCTGTCAATATCGCTGCTGCTCGCGGTCGCGGCTGATCGCATCGTACGCGGTGCATTCGTTTTCAAAACACTCCTGATCTGGCCTTACGCCGTCGCGCCTGCGATTGCGGGTGCATTGTGGGCGTTTCTGTTCGCGCCATCCATCGGCATCCTCGGTTATGTGTTGAAGCAGTGGGGCGTGCCGTGGAACTACATGCTCAATGGAGACCACGCCATGATTCTGGTGGTGGTCGCCTCAGTGTGGAAGCAGATCAGCTATAACTTTTTATTCTTCCTCGCAGGCCTGCAGTCGATTCCGCGATCATTGATGGAAGCGGCGGCGATTGACGGCGCCTCACCGTTTCGGCGCTTCTGGACGATTGTGTTTCCTTTGCTGTCGCCGACCACATTCTTCCTGCTGGTCGTGAATATTGTCTATGCCTTCTTCGATACTTTCGGCGTCATTGACGCGACGACGCAAGGTGGCCCAGCGGCATCCACGCAGATTCTCGTCTACAAGGTCTATTACGATGGCGTGAAGGCGGCCGATCTTGGTGGTTCATCGGCACAGTCGGTGATTTTGATGATCATCGTAATCGCGCTGTCGGTGATTCAGTTCCGGTTTATCGAAAAGAAAGTGCAGTACTAAGTGGTCGAAAACCGACCCTGGATGACGGCTTTCTACTACCTTGTGCTGACTCTCGGCGTACTGGTGGTCGCGTTTCCGTTATACGTCACGTTCGTGGCTTCGACCCTCACGCTGGATCAGATTTTGGCTGTGCCGATGCCACTCATTCCGGGCGACCAATTGATCAATAATTATTCGCAAGTACTGTCCGCCGGTTCCACACGCGGCGCGTCCGCACCCGTCGGGAGAATGATGATCAACAGCGGCATCATGGCACTGGTGATCGCGTTCGGCAAAATCGCCATTTCCATCATCTCTGCCTTTGCCATCGTCTTCTTCCGTTTTCCGCTGCGCAATTTTTTCTTCTGGATGATTTTCATCACGCTCATGCTGCCGGGGGAAGTGCGCATCATTCCGACGTTCAAAGTGGTAGCCGATCTGGGTATGCTCGATTCCTACGCGGGGCTGACCTTGCCGCTGATTGCCTCGGCAACGGCAACGTTTCTTTTCCGCCAATTCTTTTTCACGATCCCTGACGAACTCGCCGAGGCCGCGCGCATGGATGGCGCAGGGCCGATGCGGTTTTTCTGGGATGTGGTGCTGCCGCTTTCCAAAACGTCGATTGCAGCGTTGTTTGTCATTCAGTTTATTTACGGCTGGAATCAGTATTTGTGGCCGTTGCTGATTACCACGCAGGAATCGATGTATACGACAGTGATTGGTATCAAGCGGATGATTACTGCTGGCGATGCGGCAACGGAATGGAATCTAGTGATGGCAACTGCAATATTGGCGATGGTGCCGCCGGCGCTGGTGGTGATACTGATGCAGAGGTGGTTTGTTAAGGGGCTTGTGGAGACGGAAAAATGATTTCGTTTTTACAAACTCAAGGGCCGGTGCGGCGTTTGACGGAATTTTACCCCAGAGTGCCGGTGGATATTGGTTCTACGATGATTTTTGCGGGTTTGCCGGGGGTTGCCCGGCGGCAACCTACTTTCTTTGCTTCGCCAATGAAAGTAGGCAAAGAAAGGCGACCCGAGGGTCGTCGCCGCTGCGCGGTTCCCTCCGTTACTCGAAACGACAGGCCGCTGCGGAACTCGGGCTCGTACGAACTCTCGCGCCTGAGGTTGAATTCCTGCTCGCCCTCAGACAGTCCTCGCGGACGACTCCTGTCGTTTCTGCGTTACTCGGCGACTCTCATCGGGGCCCCGTCTCAAAGCGACAGCCGTCGCATATTGTTTTTTGTCTCTCCCGAGTAGGCTCGAATCCAAGCTGAACATGAAAGAGCAATGGCAAACATAACGCTAAAAGGCGTCAAAAAATCCTACGGCAACAACGCCGTGGTGCATGGCGTGGATGTCGATATTACCGATGGCGAATTCATCGTCATTGTCGGTCCGTCGGGCTGTGGAAAGTCCACCCTGCTGCGTATGATCGCAGGGCTGGAGGAGATCACCGCCGGCGAAGTTTCCATCGGCAACAAAGTTGTCAACGATCTTGAGCCAAAAGATCGCGATATTGCAATGGTGTTCCAGAATTACGCCCTGTATCCACACATGTCGGTTTACAACAACATGGCGTACGGGTTGCGGATTCGCAGACTCTCGGACGCCGATATCGAAACCCGTGTGCAAAAGGCGGC
>JANYHZ010000096.1 GCA_025362135.1 Betaproteobacteria bacterium
TGGTCTTGCCCCGGTTTTGTGGACACCTGCGATGGCCCGCGATGAGCTGGGCCTGGGAGGTGTTCAATGGCCAAGAAGAAGAAGCGGAGACACTTCACGCCGGAGTACAAAGCGGAGGTCGTTCGGCTCGTACGGACGGGCGGCAAGACGGCCGGGCAGGCCGCGCGTGATCTCGACCTGACGGAGACGTCGGTACGCGCGTGGGTCCGGCAGGCGGAAATCGACGACGGCAAGGGCCCCGCGGGCGCGCTGACGACGTCGGAGCGCGAGGAGCTCGCGGCTCTCAAGCGCGAGGTGAAGACGCTGCGCATGGAGCGCGACATCTTAAAAAAAGCGACGGCCTTCTTCGCGAAGGAGACGACGTGAAGTTTGCGTTCATCGCCGCGGAGAAGGCCTGGGCACCGGTCGTTGTACTATGCAAGGTTCTCGAAGTGTCGCGCAGCGGCTTCTATGCGTGGGAGGAGCGTGGGCCGTCGACGCGCTCGGCAGAGGACGAGAAGCTCGGCGTGCAGATCGCAGCGATCCACAAGGCGAGCGGCGACAGGTACGGCAGCCCGCGCGTCCACGCCGAGCTCGCGGCAGATGGAGTCGCCGTGAGCCGCAAGCGCGTCGCCCGTCTCATGGCCGAACTCGGCCTTGAAAGCTGCAGGAAACGCCGCTTCAAAGCGACGACGGACTCGAAGCACAACCTGCCGGTCGCCGAGAACATCCTCGACCGCAAGTTCGAAGTCGACGCTCCCAACGTCGCCTGGGTGACCGACATCAGTGTGCCGCAGAAAGCTGCGTAGGAGATGAGGATGTAGAAATACCGGCCCCTCGCGATCGGCTTGCAGGAGCAGGTCGCAAACCACCGCAAGCGGCTCGGGTCAAAAGCCCCGGTCGTGAGCGTTGCGGAAAAGGCGCCGTAAGGCGTCAGGTGTGAATCGACGAAGGCGAACAACCGTGAACTGCCGTTCAATTGCCGAAATTACTCAGATGACGTCGAAACCGGGAGTTGATGTTGCCCGGGAAGGAGCATGGCGGGTGCCTGCCTATTGGCCATGCGACGTCCGGCATAGAGGCAGCGCCAGCGCGATTCGGGCTCCTATGTGGAACTGCGGGAACCTTCGGTTGCAATGGCAAGGGAAAGGCTCAAGCGCAAAACGCGAGGCCGACAGTACCGATGTGCAGCCAAGGGACGGAGCGACTCGTAGTAGCGTTGAAGTCACCGTAATGGTGATGGAGCGAAGGGGTCGCATCATCGCGTCATGCATCCCCGCCAACTGCGCGAGCAGGAGGAGCGGGGAGGTATGACAAAGCCGTTCAACATTCCCAAGGCGCTCGTTTGGAAGGCATTCCAGCGAGTGAAGGCGAATGGAGGATCGTCGGGGGTAGACGGAGAATCGATCGAAACGTTCGAGAGGAACCTCAGCGGCAACCTGTACAAACTTTGGAATCGCATGGTCTCCGGCAGCTATTTCCCGCCGCCGGTCAAGAGCGTGCCGATCCCAAAGCGAACAGGTGGAACACGGATACTTGGGATACCAACGGTTGCAGACCGAATCGCGCAAACAGCGGTCAAAATGGTCCTCGAGCCCTTGCTCGAGCCAGTCTTCGACGACAACTCGTTCGGCTATCGTCCAGGGCGCTCTGCCTTGGATGCGGTTGAGCTGGTGAAACGGCGAAGCTGGAAGTATGACTGGGTCGTCGAATTCGACGTCAAAGCCCTATTTGACACGATTGACCACGAGCTCCTTCTTCGAGCCGTTCGCAAGCACTGTCAGACGCCATGGATCCTCCTGTACATCGAGAGATGGCTGAAGGCTCCCATGGTGTTCGGAGATGGAACGCAGGTCGCGCGCACGCGAGGTACCCCGCAGGGGGGCGTCGTTAGCCCGCTGCTTGCGAATCTATTTCTGCACTACGCGCTGGACATGTGGATGCGTCGAGACCTGCGGAGCGTGCGCCTTTGCCGCTACGCAGACGACGGGGTGGTCCACTGCAGGAGCGAAGAGCAGGCGCGGCTTGTGCTGCGGAAACTCGGGGATCGGCTTCAAGAATGCGGACTTGAACTGCATCCGGAGAAAACGCGGATTGCGTACTGCCAAGACATCAATCGGCAGGCCGCGTATCCGACAATACAATTCACGTTTCTCGGTTACACCTTCCGTCCGCGAAGAGCGGCGGACAAGTATGGCCGGCTTTACGTGAACTTCTCCCCCGGCGTGAGCCGTGACGCGTTGCGCGCGATGCGGCAAAGGGTTCGGGGGTGGCACCTGCAGTTGAAGTGCGACAAGTCACTGAGCGATCTCTCGAACCTGTTCAACCCCATCCTTCGCGGCTGGGCGAACTACTACGGTCGATTCTACGCGTCGGCGTTGAAGCCATTGTGGCGACACGTCAACGATTACCTCGTGCGATGGCTGCAGCGAAAGTACAAGCATCTGGCTCGGCATTTGAGCCGAGCCTTCAAGGCGCTTGGGCGACTCGCCGCATCCTCTCCGAAAGCCTTCGTGCACTGGGAACGCGGGATCTTTCCCGGCGGCTCGATGATGGGAGCCGGATGAATCGAGAGATTCACGTCCGGTTCTGCGAGGGGCTGGGGCTGAAATGCCCCGGCCTACTCACCCGTACGTCTGGACCGCCGAGGGCTGGCTGTACCTCGCGGCGATCCTCGACCTGTTCTCGCGGCGTGTCGTCGGGCACGCGATGAGCGAGCGCATCGACCGTGCGCTCGTTCTCGAGGCCCTCCGCAACGCCGTCGGACGACGCGTGCCGAACGACGGGCTCGTGCACCACTCGGACCGCGGCTCGCAGTACGCCAGCGGCGACTACCAGCACGCGCTTGATGACCTCGACGTCGTCTGCAGCATGAGCCGCAAGGGCAACTGCTGGGACAACGCGGTGGCCGAGAGCTTCTTCGCCACCCTGAAGACCGAGCTCGTCTACACGCGTCGCTTCGCGACAAGGGCGGAGGCGCGAGAGGCGATCTTCGACTTCATCGAAGTCTTCTACAACCGACGTCGTCGTCACTCGACCCTTGGCTACGTCAGCCCAGTAGACTTTGAGATGAGATTTGTTGAAAAGAAGATGAGTGTAGAGTACAACAAGGCAGCGTAATCGAACTGTCCACGGATCGGGGCAAGCTCAGA
>JANYHZ010000104.1 GCA_025362135.1 Betaproteobacteria bacterium
CGCAGCGCGCCAAGACGGTGTCCCGTCCAAGTCTGGCAACCTTTCAATCAAAGGAACCTCATGGACACCGCAATCCCCAGTTCAATTTCAGTTTCGTCGCTGCTCGCGGCGCGTGGCAGTGCTTCCTCCCCGCTTGTGATCGACGTGCGTCGCTCGCAGGCGTTCCAGGCCGACTCGATCTTGCTCGCTGGTGCCACCTGGCGCGATCCGTTTGCGACCGACGAATGGATCAAGTTTCTGCCGCGCCAATCCAGTATCGTGGTCTATTGTGTGCACGGCCATGAGATCAGCAAAAATACGTGTGTCGCCTTGCGCGCTGCCGGGCTGAATGCGCACTATCTGGTCGGTGGCATTGAAGCGTGGAAAGAAAACGGAGCGCCGACCATCAGGAAGCACGCCGCTCTTTCCATCCCCTCCCCAATCAACAGGCCATCAAAGTGGATCACGCGTGAACGACCCAAGATCGACCGCATCGCCTGTCCGTGGTTGATTCGCCGCTTTATTGATCCACTCGCAGAATTTTTTTACGTTCCAGTCACCCAGGTGCTTGCAGCCGCGACAGCGCAAATGGCCACGCCATACGACGTACCCGATGTGCAATTTTCACATCGGGGCGAGGAATGCAGCTTCGACGCATTCATCCGTGATTTCGACATTGATGACGCTGCGCTGAATGACCTTGCGAAAATAGTCCGCGGGGCTGATACCGGCAAACCACAATTAACATCACAATCGCCGGGCTTGCTCGCCATTTCACTTGGGCTCTCGGCGTTGTATCCAAACGACCACGTACTGCTTGAGCACGGAATGGTGATGTATGACGCACTCTACGCATGGCTGAAACGCGCGAGGGCTGAAGTGCATAACGCAGATCTGATCAAAAAATCATGAACGGCACGTCACCGGTTTCATTTCGCGACGCGCTGCGTTTTTGGCTCAAACTGGGGTTCATCAGCTTCGGCGGACCCGCCGGGCAGATCGCAATCATGCATCGTGAGCTGGTCGAGCAAAAACGCTGGATTTCTGAAAAACGTTTTTTGCATGCGCTCAACTATTGCATGTTGCTTCCCGGCCCGGAGGCGCAGCAGCTTGCCACTTACATCGGCTGGCTGATGCACGGCACCTGGGGCGGCATCGTCGCGGGTGCACTATTCGTGCTGCCCTCGCTCGTCATCTTGATCGTGCTGTCGTGGATCTACATCGCGTTCGGTAACGTGCCCCTGATTGCCGGCATTCTCTACGGCATCAAACCGGCGGTGACCGCGATCGTGCTTGCCGCCGCGTGGCGCATCGGTGGCAAAACGCTCAAGAACCCCTGGCTTTGGGCGATTTCGGCCGCGGCGTTTGTGGCGATATTTTTCGGCGATATTCCGTTTCCGGCAATCATTTTGAGTGCGGCAATTCTGGGCACCGTCGGCGGGAGGATCGCGCCGGAAAAATTTGTGCCGGGCGGCGGCCACAGTGCGGCAGCATCGGGCACGGTTGATGCGTTCATCGGTGACAACGTGCCAACGCCACCGCACGCGATATTTCGACTCTCACGTTTGCTGCTTTATGTGGGGATCGGCGTCGGCATGTGGATCGTCGCGATGGTGTTGCTCGCAGCGCACAGCGGAATCGACGGCACGCTTGCGCAAATGGGTTGGTTTTTCACCAAAGCCGCGCTGCTCACATTTGGTGGGGCTTACGCTGTGCTGCCGTACGTGTACCAGGGCGCAGTGGAAAATTTTCATTGGCTCACCGCGACGCAAATGATCGATGGATTGGCGCTTGGTGAAACGACACCGGGCCCACTGATTATGGTAGTGGCTTTCGTCGGCTTTATCGGCGGCTGGACCAAAGCGGTGCTGGGGCAGGATGCGCTATTCCTCGGTGCCGCACTGGCTGCGAGCGTAGTGACGTTCTTCACCTTTCTGCCGTCGTTTTTGTTTATTCTCATTGGCGGCCCGCTCGTGGAGGCGACACACGGCAAGATGAAATTCACCGCGCCGCTCACCGCAATTACGGCCGCAGTCGTCGGTGTGATTGTCAATCTGGCGTGTTTTTTTGCGTGGCATGTATGGTGGCCTGCTGCCACGCGAGACGCGCCTTTCGTCGGGCCGTTCGACTGGTTTTCGATGTTGCTGACTCTTGCGGCGGCGATTGCTTTGATGCGCTACAAGGTTAGCGTGATGATCGTCATTGCGGTGTGCGGTGCGTTCGGCGTTGCGAAGACGATGTTGTTTGCGTAACACCAACACGGTGATTTCGAACGCAGTGGGAAATCTGCTTTTGCCTCACCGCGCGAAAAAACAGATTTCTCACCCGATGAGGCTGGTTTCGAAATGACATTAAAAATGTAGCGGACTATGCGCAGGCGCGGCGTTCAGAGCGCTTTGTGCCTGGACGCCGCACCAATGCTGGTTTTTTATATTGTTTCGCGGACGGAAAAAACTTATTCGTCTCCCGCCACGAAATCGCCAGACTTGCCGCCGCGTTTTTCAAGTAACTTCACGCCGGAAATCACCATGCCACGATCCGCCGCCTTGACCATGTCGTAAATGGTCAACAAGCCGGCATTGACGGCCATCAGCGCCTCCATTTCCACGCCGGTACGGCCGAACGTTTCCACAGTCGCGCGGCAGGCGATAGTTGACGTTGCTGCATCGCTTTGAAATTCGACGGCAACTTTGTTGATGAGCAGGGGATGCGCCAACGGAATCAAATCCGGCGTACGCTTGGCACCCTGGATTGCTGCGATGCGCGCGATGCCGAGCACATCACCTTTTTTGGCAGTGCCCGAACGAATCAGCTCAAACGTCGCGGGCAGCATCGTGATGCGGCCCGTTGCCACGGCGATACGGTGGGTTTCGCGCTTCGAACCCACGTCCACCATGTGCGCCTGGCCGTTCTCGTCGAAATGGTTCAATTTGCTCATATTAAGATTATGCCGTCTTCCATTGGTACAATTCCCCGGTGATTCTAAGGGAACTGTTCCTGATTCGCTGGGACTAAAAGTCTTGTGTGTGACCTTTGAACAACCGAGACGCCAGCCCATGCCAACGCCGTATCGCCTCAATAGAATGATCGCCGCACTCACATTGAGTTCCTACTTCGCGATGCCCGGCGCGTTAATGGCAGAAGGATTGCCCGAGTTGGGCGACGCTTCCGATGCCGTGCTCTCTGCGCCGCAGGAGCGCGCCATCGGCAAACGCATTATGCTCGAAGTGCGCGGCGACCGCGCCTTTGTGGAAGACGCTGAGATTCAGGATTACATAAGTTCCATCGGCTCAAGACTAGTCGGCGCGACCCGCAGCGCAACCAACGACAACCGTCGAGACTTTGAATTTTTCGTACTCAACGATGAGTCGATCAACGCCTTCGCATTGCTCGGCGGCTTTATCGGTATTCACTCCGGTCTGTTGCTCGCGACGACGAGCGAATCCGAACTCGCCGGTGTACTGGGTCACGAGCTGGCTCACATCCTGCAGCGGCATCAATCGCGCGGTGTAGATGCGCAGCGCAAAGGGATGCCACTCCAATTGCTGGGGTTGGCCGCAGCGATACTGGCTGCCCGCTCTGGTTCGTCGTCTTCCGGACAGGCGACCGAGGCTGCACTTGCCACCTCTGCGGCGCTTAGCTATCAAAACCAGCTCGATTACAGCCGGGACTTTGAAAGTGAAGCGGACCGGCTTGGCATTCAGACAATGGTCGGTGCCGGGTTTGACCCGCGAGGCATGGTTGGGTTTTTTGAGCGTCTGCTTTCAGCCAATCGCCACAACGACGGAAAAACGCCTGGCTACCTGCGCTCGCACCCGCTCACCACGGAACGCATCGCCGACATGCAAAATCGCGTCGAACAGATGGGTGCAGAGAGCAAGCGGTCAGTCCCGGACAGCGCAGACTACCGATTCGCGCAGGCGAAATTACGCGTGATGAGTATGGGTGGTGGTGACTCTATCGGATTTTTTCGCGAGGCGATTTCACAGCGGACCATTTTGCGCAACCGCGCCGACGTCTACGGGCTTGCGCTGGCACTCGCGCGCACCCGCGATTTTGCCAATGCGGAAAAAGAGCTCAACAGCATTCGCGGCGGCAGTAACATGCCCCATCCATGGGTCGAGAATCTCGCCGCCGAAATCAAGGCCGGGCAGCGCCAATGGGCCGATTCGCTGCGACTCTATCGCGCTGCAATGCTGGCGTTTCCTCAACATCGGGCGCTGTTCTACGGCAGTGTGGAGGCCTTGTATGAATCAGGCCAAACGGATGCGGCGCTCGCACAGGTCAATGAAAAGCTAAAAAATATCCAGGATGACGCCAGACTGTACGAGTTGGCGGCAAAGGGCTATGAAAAAAAGAACAAGAAACTGGCGCAGCATCGGGCGATCGGCGAAGCGTATTTCCGGCGCGGAAATTTGATCGGCGCGGTGGAGCAACTGCAGATAGCGGTAAAGGCAAAGGATGGCGATTTTTATGAAAGCTCAAGTGCCGAAGCGCGCCTGCGCGAAATGCGGGTGGCTTTTCGCAATCGCCCCCTGATGCCCGGTGAAAAAAGCGAGAAACGCGATCGCGATGATGATCGTAACGACCCCCCCGAACCATCCCGCCCTGCGCCGCGCGTGTCATCGCCCAAGTTACCAGTCGTGGCGCGTAGTGTGCCTGCGGCGGCCTTGGACACACCATCGCGAGGCAACCTGGCATGGTGAACCGATGGAGTGCGTTCAGCTGTGTCGGCACGCACATCTTCCTAGGATGCATCACCACTTTCCCGCTCGCCACGCTGGCTTCGGCACAATCCGCACCGCTGGATGGCCGCGCGTTGTTCATTGAACAACGCAAGGGCAATTGCACCGCTTGCCATAAGGCACCGACCGACGCTTTGCTGAAAAGTGCCTCCGATATCGGCCCGCCGCTGGAATCGATCAAACAAAAATACGCCACGCCAATCGATCAGGCGCGGCTGCGTGAGGTAATCCAGGATCCGGGCAAAATCAATCCGAATACCATCATGCCGCCGTACGGCAAGCACCGCATCCTGTCGGATGCCGAGATCAATGCAATCGTCGGCTACCTTGCGACGCTATAGTCATTCAGCGATTGCGATTGCGCTGAGCTGTGGGCTAAGTGCAGGCCTGATGTCATCGGCATCACGCGCCCAAACGGTTGCAACACCAGAACAACAACGCCAAGCACTGATTCAGTTTCTGCAAAAGCGCATGCCGGGTACAAGTCCGCTTGATTGGGTATTGGGCGTGAACAACCCTTCCGCCACCGTTTTGGCGATACCGCTCAACGCAGACAATGCGACCAACAGTGCGGACATACTCGCGATCGGCAAAAAAAACTGGGACCGCAAATTCCGGAACGGAAAATCACTCGCCAATTGTTTTCCGAACGCGGGCAAGCGGGTAGCGGCGGCCTACCCGCAATTCGAGCCCAAGACGAAGCAAGTCGTCACCGTTGAAATGGCGCTCAACCGATGCCTCGCTTTGCACGGGGAAGCCGAAATTGAGGCTAACAACACGGCGGCAATGGGCCCACTTAGTGCGTATTTCAAGAGTCTTTCCGACGGGCAACGACTAATGGTGCGCGTTTCGACGCCACAAGCCCGCGAGAAATATGATTCTGGTCTTGCCCTGTTTCAACGGCGCATTGGCCAGCAAGACTTCGCGTGCGCTTCCTGCCATGTGCAAAATGCCGGAAAAATATTTGAGCAACGGGGTCTGTCTGCGGTCGTTGGGCAAGCGGTCACCTGGCCCCGGCTTCAACCTGGCGGACGCGTCCTCGGATTGCAAATGCAGTTCCAGCGGTGTATGAAGCGCAGCGGCGCTGAGCCATTCGCGCTCGGATCAGAAGAGTTGAACAATCTTGAGTATTTCCATGCATTCGTTTCCAACGGGCTTCCCAGCCGCGCACTGGCGGTACAACGATAGAGAATGGGGTAACTCACCCCGGCGTTCGTCAATGTCCACCAAGCTAGAATATCTACCTCCACAAAAACCATAACAAACCTAACGCACATGGCATTTCTGAAATCTGCAGCCGCGTCCACATTCACTTTTCTTTTCCGCGCAAAAATCCTCATTCCCCTGTTGCTGTTGTTTGGTCTCATTGGCACCAGCATTTATTTCCAGAGGAAAGCAGAGGAAAGCAAGAGTGAGCGTTATCGCACCATCGCAGTGGATCGGGGCGCTGTCATACAGCGAATTACCGCCAACGGCACGCTGAATCCGGTGACCGTGGTAAGTGTCGGTACGCAGGTCTCTGGCACGGTCACCAAGCTCTACACCGATTTTAATAACACGGTCAAAGCCAATCAGGTGCTTCTGGAGCTGGATCCCGCGCTCATCAAGGCCAATCTTGCGCAATTTGACGCGAGTCTGCGTTCGGCCGAGGCGACTGCGCGGTTAGCCGAGAGTACCTTGAAGCGCAATCGAGAGCTGGTGCAGAAGGGGTTTATCAGCTCGCAAACGCTTGAGCAAAATACGAAAGAGCTCGACGTCGCCAATGCCAGCGTCGCGCAAGTGAAATCACAGCTCGACCGCGAGAAAACCAACTTGAGCTACACCATCATTCGCTCCCCGATCGACGGCATCGTGATCGACCGAAAAATCGATGTGGGGCAAACGGTGGCGGCGAGTTTCAGTACGCCCACGCTGTTTCAAATCGCCAAGAATCTGGAAGAAATGCAAATCGACACGAGTGTCGCAGAAGCCGATGTCGGCAGCGTGCGTCAAGGCATGCCAGTGCGGTTTACGGTCGATGCGTATCCGGAACGCGACTTTCAGGGAAAGATTCGACTGGTGCGCTTGAACCCCACCATCCAGCAAAATGTGGTGACGTATAACGTCGTTGTCGATGTGAACAACGAGGGCAGTCTGTTAAAGCCGGGGATGACCGCGCAGGTGAGCTTCGTCGCGAGTCAACGCGATGACGTGGTGCGTATTCCAAACGGCGCGCTACGCTTCAAGCCGCCAAAAGACGACAAGGAAGAAAAGAAGGTCGTCAAGAAAGATGTGAACAAGAAAAAACCGGTGGAAGTTTCGGGCGTCGCAAAAGCTGATCCGGGCAATCCCGCATCGGTCGACGTGCCGAAAGAAATTGCCAAAGTTGACAGCGCTGCAAGTGCAGATGGCGGCGGTCGCGTACGCCGGCCACCGGCACGTGTTTACAAAATCAATGATAAAAATGAATTGGTGCCAATGGAAATTCGCACCGGCGTGGCGAGTAACCAGTTCACGGAAATGATTTCGGGCGATGTCAAACCCGGCGACGAATTGGTGATCCGCGACCTGCAAGACAAAACGGCGAAAAAGTAAGGCTCGTTATGCAAGCTGTGGTGAAATCCCCATCCAAACCGGAGGTGTTGATTCAACTCACCGATGTTCGCAAGAGCTATTTCAGTGCGGAGGTCGAGACGCCCGTTTTGCATGGCATCACAGTGACAATTCAACAGGGGGAATTTGTCGCAATCATGGGGCAATCCGGCTCCGGCAAGTCTACCCTGATGAATATTTTGGGGTGCCTCGATACACCGACGAGCGGGAGCTATGTTTTGAACGGCAAGGAGACGGCGCAACTCAACGACAACGAGCTGGCAAAAGTACGCAACCAAACTATTGGCTTCGTATTCCAGGGTTTCAATTTATTGAAGCGTATGCCACTGGTCGAAAACGTTTCCCTGCCATTGCTGTACGCCGGCGTGCCAATGAATGAGGCACGCAGACGCGGGACGGAAAAACTCGCGCAGACGGGGCTTGGCGCGTTCACGAAGCGACTGCCAAATCAGATATCCGGGGGCCAACAGCAACGCGTAGCGATCGCCCGGGCGCTGGTTTGCGAGCCTGCGCTCATTCTAGCTGACGAACCGACTGGCAACCTCGATACGACTACCTCGGGTGAGATTATGGAGCTATTCACACGACTCAACAGCGAGGGCATGAGTATTCTGATTGTGACGCACGAGCCGGATGTGGCAAAGTACGCGAAACGGCTGGTGCGCTTGAAAGACGGGCTGGTCACGTATGATGGGCCAATGGCGGATGCGCACTTATGAAATTACCAAACACTAGTATCCATGCGGCTCACGGGATATTTATGCCTGTGAAGGCTCGCCAATGCTTGATCTATGATTATTTGTCGCACGGCAGGCGCAAATTGCACGTATGAATCTGACTCAGGTTTTTCTTGAAGCATTTCGCGCCATGTCGATGAACCGCTTGCGCGCCGGTCTCACGATGCTCGGCATTATTATCGGCGTAGGCGCAGTGGTGTTGATGCTGGCAATCGGAGAATCGGTACGCGAAGATATCAACCGGCGCATCGCCGCCATGGGCTCGAATGTGATGATCATTCTGCCGGGCTCGTCAACCGCCAACGGAGTGCGGGCCGGTAACGGCGCATCGCAGACGCTCACACTGGCCGACGCACAAACACTTTCGGCGCTACCCACGTTCGCCAACGTCGCACCAGTGGTGCGCAGCCCCTTTCAGGTAGCCAGTGGCGCGAACAACTGGAATACGACGGTCATGGGCGTGAGTCCGGAATTTTTTGAGATCAAGGACTTTATCGCCGAGCAGGGAAGCCTGTTTGGTGACGTAGAAATGCGTTCAGTCTCGCGCGTGGCCGTGATTGGAACAACGGTAGCGCAAAATTTATTCAACGAATCTGACCCTGTCGGCCAGACAATTCGCATTCGCAATCGCCCGTTCGAGATCATTGGCGTACTCGGCAGCAAAGGCAGCGATCTTGGCGGCGGCGACCAGGACGACACCGTGATTATCCCCATCACCACCGCCCGCCAACAGGTCATTCGCACCTGGTCGCCGGGTGCGATCCACTACATCATGGCGCAAGCCAGCAGCGCCGACCAGACACAGGACGCAATTTACGACGCCACCCAGGCATTGCGCATACGCCACCGCATCCGCGACGATGCGGAAGACGATTTCACCGTTCGCGATCTCGCCTCCATCGCTGAGGCCGCGCAGGGTATTGCCACTGCGCTCACCTTGTTGCTCGGTGCCATCGGCTCGATTTCGCTGCTGGTTGGCGGCATCGGCATCATGAATATCATGCTGGTTTCTGTCACTGAGCGCACCCGCGAAATTGGTATCCGTATGGCACTCGGTGCCAAACGCCGCGACGTACTTTTACAATTTTTGACAGAGGCGATCGTTATCTGCGTGTGCGGCGGTGCGATCGGTGTTGCGCTCGCGTATGGAGGCAGCGTACTCATTACAAAGTTGTCGCCAATGCAAGTTGGGGTCTCGGCGACCGGCATCGCAATAGCTTTTAGTTTTTCGGCGATGATTGGGATTTTCTTTGGATTTTATCCAGCGAGAAGGGCGGCGGGGTTGAGGCCGGTTGAGGCGTTGCGGTATGAGTAATTTGGCCTACTGTTGATTTTGGCAATTCAATAAGCGGCTATGACCCACGACCACAAGATGCGCGTCTTCATGACCAGCACTTCATTCCCGCGCGACTCGAACGATTGGAAAGCAACGTTCATCAAAAGCATGGTCAACTCGCTGGCCGCAAGAGCGGATCTCGATCTCACATTCTGGGGACCTCGCGGAGATCTGCCCTCTAACGTTGCATACGCCGCCAATGCCATTGATGCCGAATGGTTCGACAAATTGTTGGACAGCGGTGGAATTGCCAATGTGCTGCGTAAAAAAAACATTGCGTCCATCGGCGCTGTTCTCGCGCTTGTGCGAAAGCTCCGGGCGGCATATGCGAACTCGCCATGTACAGATGTGTTCCACGCAAACTGGTTGCAGAGTGTGACATCAATGAAACGTGACGGCAGACCACTTTTGGTGACCGTTCTCGGCACCGATTTTGCACTGCTCAAAATACCTGGCATCGTTTTCCAGTTGCGCAGGATTTTTGGTGTTGGTCCCTGCTTCATTGCGCCGAATGCCGACTGGATGGTACCGCGCCTTGAGGCGTGTTTCGGTGATGTTGCGCGGATTCAATGTATTCCCTTTGGCATCGACAATGGCTGGTTTGCAATTTCACGCGCTAAAACTGCGGTGATGCCATATCGTTGGCTATTGGTCTCGCGGATTACGCGTGCCAAGGTTGGACCGTTATTTGAATGGGGTGATGATATTTTTCGCGGTGAGCATGAGCTTCATGTGTTCGGCCCCATGCAGGAAAACATTCACATGCCAGCCTGGGTTCATTACCATGGCGCAACCAATCCCGACGAACTGCGGGAGCTTCATTTTCCGACGGCGACTGGTTTGGTAACGCTGAGCCAGCATGACGAAGGCCGACCCCAGGTAATGCTGGAAGCCATGGCGGCAGGCGTGCCAATTGTTGCGTCTGCACTGGCCGCCCATCTCGACATTATCAAAGAGGGAGTAACTGGCCTGATCGTCCGATCTGGTGGGGATTTGCGCAAGGCAATTGGAAAACTGTCGCTTCCGGAAGAAAATCTGAAGATCGGTATGCAGGCGCGGTCATGGGCGAAGGAAAAATTGGGAACCTGGGAAGATTGCGCGCAACGCTACGTCAACGCATACCAACTACTGACACGTGGCCACTGAAGATGCGCAATAACATTCTTGTGCTGGGAGCATCAGGGTTCGTCGGTCGGCGGCTTGTCGCAGCGCTCTCCGAAGGCGGGCATGGCGTTATCGCACTTGCACGTCGCACGCCAGCACCTGCGTATCCGGCAAAGGTGGATGTCGTCACCGCGTCACTCGACAATTCAACGTTGATAGACGGCTTGTTGGCAACTTGCAAAGCAGTGTTTCACGTCGCCAGTGACTCGACACCAGGCACTAGCGCGTCCCAGCCGACCCTGGAAGCAGGACTGAATCTGCTGCCAACGCTCAGATTTCTGGAGTCTCTGCAGAAATTTCCGCAGGTGCCGCTGGTATACCTCTCCTCCGGTGGCGCCATTTACCAATCAATTGAATCTGGTGGCCTGACAGAAACTTCCCGTGCCGAGCCCCCCTCCTACTACGGGGCCGGGAAAATCGCAATTGAGACTTTCATCAACGCCTTTGCATGTCAACACAGCGGTCGCGCCCTTATTCTGCGACCGAGTAACTTCTATGGTCCGGGCCAATACTTTCGGCGAGGCTTCGGACTTTTGCCGACCCTGTTTCGCCATGTGGTAAATAAAACACCACTCAGCATTTGGGGGGACGGCAAAATTGTCCGCGACTATCTCTTCATTGATGACTTCCTGGTACTCTGCCTCGCCATTGCGGACTCCAACTTTGCATTTTCCGGTTTTGAAGTGTGCAACGTTGGCTCTGGAAAAGGTCACAGCATTAATCAGGTTTGTACTCTCGTTGAGGAAATTACGGGCACGACGCTTGAAAGAATATACCTGCCATCCCGAAGCGTTGATTTGAAACGAATCGTACTTGACAACAAAAAAACGAAACAACTCTTCGGATGGGAGGCCACGACTGTACTCCCTGCTGGCATTGCACAGTCATGGAATTGGTTCAAGAACCATGCGCAGTGACATCGGCAGTTTTTCTGCCAGATTTGCTTTTCTGAAGGGTACATTTTTGCACCCACAGTGGTTTGCGCACCGGCACGAGCAGTCGTTGTTCGCGTCAATCGGCGGCCAGTCAGGAATGCGAGTACTTGACATCGGGTGCTCCGATCAACGGATCAAGCGCTTCCTGCCGCGAGACCGCGAATACACAGGACTTGATTACTATTCAACCGCAACACAGTGGTATGAAACCCGGCCAACGATTTACGGAGACGCGCATGCACTCCCGTTTTCGAACGCCCGGTTTGAAACCGTGCTGCTGCTTGATGTTCTAGAGCACCTTCAGGCGCCGGAAGTCTGCATGAAAGAGATCGGGCGCGTTTTGGAAAACGGCGGGAATCTTTTTCTAAAGGTACCTTTTCTGTATCCAATACACGACGCACCGGTCGATTTCCACAGATGGACACGTTTCGGCCTTTTCGAGCTCGCGCAAAGACATGGATTTGAGGTCGTCAGCGAGCGCCACATCGGTGAACCATTGGAGACAGCTGCGCTGCTCACAAACATCGCGTGGAGCAAAACGGTATTACGCTGGATAAGATCGGGCAATCCATTGATGGTGTTTGGCTTGCTACTGCCTCCTGCAGTAGTATTGATGAATATAGTGAGTTCTCTTGTTAGCAGGATCAGTGCGTCTGATGCCATGATGCCCCATGGATATCTCCTGAAGCTTCAAAAAAATGGCCCGGGAAGCCACTGACCTAAATTCACTGAAATTTCCATACGGCTGTTTTTCGGCGGCGATGCATTACCGTCAATCAAATATCACTTCGGAATGATCCACAAATGGCTAGTGATCTAAACGACGTGGCGCGCAAGTTCAGCGCGCTCTACCCGATCATGATGAACGCCGAGCAGCGGCGAAACCGTGGGTTGAAGATCGCGGCCATTGTGCGCGAGGCCCTGGCGGGCAAACAGATTGACAGGATCCTCGACATCGGATGCTCAAACGCGCTCGTTCTTGATACGGTCGTTGAGGAGCTTGATCCGACCTTAGCCATTGGTATCGACATGGATGCGGCAGTTGCGCCCGCTCCCAATGCAAAGCGAACTGTGCTGATCGGCGATGCGATGGCGCTGCCGCTGTCATCAAACAGCATGGACGTAGTAATTTGCAACCATACTTATGAACACGTGCCGGATGCAAAACAATTATTTTCCGAGATTAGCCGCGTGTTGAAGTCTGACGGTATTGTGTACTTTTCCGCAATGAATGCGAGATGGCCAATAGAGCCGCACTACCACTTGCCTTTCGTCCATTGGCTACCGCAGACAATGGCTCGCGCAATACTGAAAACTCGTGGATTTCCCGCAGGCTATTTGGAGAAGCCTCTAAGCACGCCAAAACTGGTCGAACTGGTTTCGGCGTTCGAGATTCACGATTACACCCTGAAAGTAATCGCGCAGCCGGCAAAATATCACGCTCAGAGTATCGTCAGATTTCCCGCGTTTGGACGGATTTATCGAGTGGTCGCATCTTTGTTTTATGGCTTGCTGCCTGGCTATCTCTGGGTCCTTAGCAAACGGCCAGTCGCTCCAATGCAACCAGAAGATTTTTGAATCTCCAGCCACATTAAAAACTGTTCTCGAATTTCTGCGCAGGCGGCACAAGCAACGCCGGACTTTGATAATTGTTTCCCTGTCGATGAACGATGTATGCCCGCAGCGGACCAGCTAAATGGCTCAATTTCATCTTTGCAATCGGCCCCCTACACCGAGAAATAAGTCGACGACAAGCATACAAAGGCGGAAGCCCGCCACCATCGCAATGTTGGCAGGCAATATAGACTGCCCGGAAAACGCAACAGTAGTGACCTCAAAAACACCAATGCCTTGCGGTGCGAAAAACGCAACAAGACCGATCGCCCAAGAGAAGAGGTATACGCCTCCCGTATACATCGCGTGCGCTACCGTGTTTCCCCCGACCAACGCGATTGTATACGCCACAAATGCGGCCGCGTGGAATGCCCAGATTACAGCAAACCATACACAACACGCAGTCCACCTCGCGATATTCATATTTCGCGCGTCATCCGGCCACAATCGACGGACAAATAGCGGCAGCACGACGAGCCCGGCAAGCGATGACGCAGTCGTTAGCGCAACCATCCATCCATAAGACATTGCCTGCGTGTTCGAGAACAAGAGTAGCGCTCCTCCGAGCAAGAATGCCACGCCAATGGCCAATACGTTCTCGAGCGCCACCATCCACGCGATCACCGCGCTGGGCACACCATGGTCGTGGAGATCCGCTGCGCGACCCACCGTGTGCCAAACGCCGCCCGGCAAGTATCGTGCAGGCAACCGGCACAAGTGAGTACGCAACAACACGCGATAGTCCACTTTCACGCCCAAAGTCTGCAATATTTTGCGCGAAGCCAAGGGTGAAAAGAAATGTGCGGTACCAAGGAGTAAGCACGCAATCAGGAGCGAAATTCCGTCAGATGCGTTCCAGAGCCTGTCGATTTCAAAGCGTGAAAGCCAAACAATATAACCAATGAATAGCAACGCGAATGGCGTGAAAATCCATTTCGATCTTGACCAGATATGACTGTGTAACCGGCTAAGTGGCATTTTGCTCAAAGCAACTCTTGTTATTTGCATATTGATGACAAATGAACAGCCAGGAAGTGTGTATCCACCTGCACATCCTCCGCAGTGCACGTCTATCAGTAGGCAATTCAAAGTCGCGAAGTGCACGCTTTAGAACACGTCGTTCTCCGGTGGGCGCGTTAGTGGCCAGAGTCGCTGTCTTTATAGTTCAGGGCGCTAATCTGCTCAGAGACCAAGCCCATGAGGAACACAAGAACTGCGGTGATAAAAAGCAGAGCACTCATATTGGTAAAGCGACCGTAAGCAAGGAACGTATAGGTGTAGTAGCCGATCCCGGTGCAGAAAAACGCGGCGCTGATAGGTAAAAAAAGTTTCAGTGGCGAATACAGGGTTCCGATCTTGAAAATGATGAGGAAAAACCTGAGTCCATCGCGCAGCAAACGAATATGACTCGTCCCAATGCGAGGGGGTGCCTCTATTGGCAGATAGGCAACCGAGTATCCGGCACGAAAAAAACTCATTGTGATAGTCGTTGGATACGAGAAACCGTTCGGCAATAAATATAAAAACTGCCTGAATCGCTTCGCATCGACGGCTCTAAATCCAGAGGTTAGATCTAGAACCGGGCTCCCAACCATCCAAGTCGCAAGCTTGTTATAAATAGCATTGATAACTGCCCTATGCGCGCCTGCCTGGGATGCACGTGACCTGGCACCGACAACCATATCGTATCCAGTCTCAAGCATATTCAGCAAGCGAGGAATGTCTTCAGGCTTGTGCTGGCCATCAGCATCCATAAAAACGAGAATATCGCCGCGAGCGGCGCGTGCACCGCTTTTGATTGCGGCTCCATTTCCCATGCTAACGGGGTGTGAGTGAACAATTGCTCCAAGCGCGTGCGCGACCCGGCTGGTTTCATCGGTGGAGCCGTCGTCGACTACCAAAATTTCGGCGTGAGGAATGGTTTCGCGTATCAAGGGCAGCACTTGACGCAATCCGGCAGTCTCATTTTTTGCGGGAATTATGATGGTTATTTGACTCGTACTCATTGGCTACAATCTACGCGAATTATTAGACGGCTTTAAAGATATATCCACTATCTTTTTCCAAGTGACTTGTCAGAATCTCGCTTCAATTTTTTTTCCTCTTCAACAATTTCGTTTCGATACGCCCCTAACGAACTAAAGCGTTCCGCTTGCTCGAGATGCATCGCTGAGCGCTTAAAATCACCCACCACTCGGAAAACCCTACCGGCTGACAAGTGCAGCGCTACTGACTTTGGATCACGAACCAACGCTTTCTGAAGAGTGAGAACAGCGAGATCGCCATCGCCAATTTTATCTATATAGTATTGCGCTAAAAAGATCGCAATCTGAGTCGTCACACCAATAGTACCGCGCGGGTTTGTCAATGCGGCGTTCGCCAACCGCACCACATCATTATCGGATAGCTTGCAATAAGCAAAGATCTGGCAATCGACCAGTGATCGGAAAGCCTGCGCTACTGATGGCGGTACCGGTCCAGTTGAAAGTACTCGCTCAGCTGCGTCCACAATCGCGGGGTCAACAGGTTTTTCTATAAGGAACGCTAACTGAATGAGCGAAAAATGAGCCGTGATACTTATCTTTGTAAGGCGGACACATTTTTCCAATGCCTCTTTGGCGGCGAGATAGTACTCGATCTTTGGTGTATCAATCATCATGAACATGAATATTCGGCCTAGCTGCTGCTGCGCGCGCTCGGAGTCGGGATGATTTTGAGCTTCGTGAACTGCGTGGGTAAGGCTATCCCCCCATTGTTCAGCCCGTAAAATGGTGACAACTGCAATCAAAACCATATACGCAGTGACGGCGAAAATTATCAGTCGCCTGTAAACGTCAATACGGACATATTCCAACAACGCAAAACACCCGGCAAAGATCAAGCCAAAAATCGGCAAATAGTTCCGATGTTCATGAACCATTTCGAGCGGTAAAACGGTGGACTCCAGCAGGTGCCCCCCAAAAAACCAGAATATCCCGAATGTTATAGCCGGAAAGCGGCGTTTCATCAGAACTGCTATGACAAGTAAACCAACAAGTCCACCCCAAGCGATCAATGTCGTTATCGGCGTTAGGATTCCCGTTGAGGTCACAATATCATCGTGGTACAAACCAAGGTCGCTATTGTTGGGGAACAGCACCATGGCGATGTAATACCAAAGCACCCTACCCTGGGTGAGAAGACGCTCGGCAAGATCAAAGTCTCGCAATTTGTAACTGCCCATTAATGTTGAGTTCTGCGAAATCGTAGCGCCAAGAAATAGTATTGCGGGGATTGCAACAGTAACCAAACCGAGCAGGCCGAGCCGAATGCGGTCTGCCCGGCTAAGCTTCTTGAACTCAAACGCTGTGAGTTCGACAACGAGCACGAGCACGGGCACCAAAATTCCATTTTCCTTGGATAGCGCAGATAACGGTAGCAAGATAATAAAAACAACGCCAATCAGTGCCCAGCCAAACGGCTGAGACATCTCGAGACGACTACGCCCTTTGCAATAGAGCGCGACAGCGAGGAACGCAAACAGGGCGGAAAGACTCGTCATGCGCTGGACAATGTACAGAACCGCGCTTAAATTCAGTGGGTGTAATAGCCATATGCCCGTGATAAGCAAGCGAGTCCAGTCGGGGGGGGCAGGCCCAACCATATTGTTTACAAGTGGTCGGAACCGCATCAGCAGCAGTCCTGCGAGCCAAAACACGGCGAGACCTGACGCTAAATGTACAAGGAGGCCAGTCAGCTTGAAAAAAAGCGGTGCCCCGAATCCTGTTGTTGACGCGTTAAACGCAAACGTCAACATGCTTAGAGGTCTTTTTAGCGGCCCGGAAAAGCTCGATATTGCAGCATCCTGGATAGCTTGCCAGGAAAGCTCTTTAATTTCTAACGCAGTGTTGTTCGTGATATTTGAAAGATCGTCAAATATATAGTCTCCGTAAAGACCCGGCTGGTAAATAAGGAAAGTAGCCGCCAAAAGCAGCGTAAGCAGCAATGTGTTGCCAGATAGAGAAAATTTCATGGTGCCCAAAAGAAAGAACCCCGCTTTGCGGGGTTATTTCTTACAAAGAAAAACGAATTAACGACAGGAAGAAGGCAACCACTGTGCTTTCATTAAGGTACCCGCCTTACAGGTCCACTTTACACCACCGACACCCGTGATTGGCGACAAATTGAGTATGGCACCCGTCGTGACTTTCGCGTTATAGGTAATTATGAGGAGACCGGCGGTGACCTTTACGCTCTGGACAGCATTCCCATTAATTGAAGGAGCTGTGGCCAAGCCAGCTGATACATTACCTGGTGGCAATGACCCCTTGGAGTTGTAATACTCGGTAACTGCGGTCTTGCCCGAAGAAGCGAGCGACAGTCCTTCCGTCACATGTGCGCGCTTGGTGTAATCCTGGTACGCCGGAATAGCGACAGCAGCCAAAATACCGATAATCGCAACGACGATCATCAGTTCGATCAAGGTAAAGCCTTGTTGAACTTTCTTCATTTGATTCTCCAATAACTAGTTAGGTTGATGTCCAAAAAACATCGCAATTTATCGTGCTGGTTACACGCAATCCGCGTGCCAGACCCGATATATCGTCATGTGCTGTTGTGTGTGGTAATTCACACTATTGCGCGCAACGGTAATTTTCCCGATTTTAGTCGTTAATATTTGTGTGTTGCGCAACGTCAGCGACGATTGACCAAGTAATCCGCCACGACTTTTAGGCGAGGTAGCATAACCTTTAGCCGCGCGGAAGTGTGTTTTCGAGTGACCGTTAACGCGAAATGTGACCATTTCCGTCCGTTCATGCTTCAGGGTGACTGATTTTCCTTTGTGTATTTACTTTCAGGAACTCCCGATCACAGTTGTCAGCGGCTTTTGTTGTCAAAACAATTCACTCCGAGTCACTTGGATCGGTCTCCTACAACATAGCAAGCCGTAGCCCTACATTGGGACGAGCGGTATACCGACATCAGTGGACATTGGTGCTCGGCAAACTGAAAATATGCATGTTCCTGATAATCGCCTTCTCATGAGCAACCCGGCAAAATGATTTGTTCACCCACATTGAGTTGCGAACCGTCCCCGTTTGGCAGCGTCAGGCATCGATGCGGTTTCGTGTCGCAAGTGCCGAAAAATGCGTAAGCCCAAGGTCCTGGTGGTAAATGACCACGCTGCGAGTTTGCTTGTTCTCCAAACCGTGCTCGAAAGCGCATCCGACAGCAGCACGTATGAAATTCTCACCGCAACTTCCGGCAAAGAAACGCTTCGCATGGTGCTGCATCATGAATTCGCCGTAATTCTGCTGGATGTAAATATGCCGGAAATGGATGGTTTTGCAACGGTGGAGATAATGCGATCCAGTCGATGTGGAGCCCACGTGCCCATCATTTTTATTACCGCGTATTCCCCTGACGACATCAGCCGCCTTCACAAAGGCTATGAACTCGGTGCGGTGGACTTTCTATTTACGCCGATTATCCCGCAGATACTGCAGGCGAAGGTTTCTGTATTCGTCCAACTGGTGCAAAAGAACCTCGAATTGCAGGAAAAGAGCCGGGAGCTTTCGGAGCTGAATAATGATTTGCGTGTTCAGCGTGTGCATGATCTGAAGGAAAGCAATGCGGCGCTACAACTGGAAATCGTTGAACGCAGGCTAGCCGAGCGACGCGCCAGCGAACTGGCGGCCAGGGACGCCCTCACGGGTTTGTTCAATCGCCGTTCATTGACCGAGCGTACCGAAGAGGCCATCGTCCGCGCTGCGCGCCGCAAGGAAAATCTGGCCGTCCTGTTTCTGGACCTGGATAAGTTCAAAGCCGTTAACGATACCTTTGGCCACGATGTGGGCGATGAATTGCTGCGTCAGGTCGCCGCCCGCATCAAGGCGTCGGTACGCGAAACCGACGTTGTGGCACGTATTGGCGGGGATGAATTCATCGTGTTGCTTGAAGGACTGTCGAGCGATGTGGATGCCGCCGCGCTGGCGGAAAAAATTGTATCGGCCAGTCTGAAGGAGTGCAGTATTGGCCCGCACTGCATCACCACCTCGGTGAGCATCGGGATCAGCATGTACCCCCAGGATGGGAGCTCGGCGCAGGAGTTGTTAAAGGAAGCCGATCTGGCAATGTATAGCGCAAAACAGGAACGCAGGGGAAGCTTTCAGTTTTTCCACCGAAACGCAACTGCGCCGCCGTCATCATTGTCGGCGTGAAAGAGACACGCAAGGCGAGAGCGCCATCTGGCACACATTTCAGGCCAAAATGCCGCCAGAAACCGCACCAGTACTGGAGTTTTAAGTATTTATGCTGGCACATGACAGCTACTCAAACTGCTTCTTGAATTTTGCCAGTTCTTCCGTCAGCCATGTCACTTCACGCCGGAGCGAAGCGACTTCCACCTCAAGACGCGCCTTGCGATCATCGCCCGCACCTTCGACCACGCTGCCGCCGACATTCATTCCTGATGCAGTCTCAGCGCGTTCGATTGCCATCGCGCCGGAAAGCAAATGCGCCCAGCGCGATTCCTTGCTGCCTGGCGCACGCGGCAATTGCACCGCCAGCGGCGGCTCGTTTGCAGCAAGGTCTCCAAGTGAGCGCTCTACACTGTCGACCGAAGCAAACGGATACATCCGTACGGTGCGTTGACGTAATTCGCCACAGGTTTGCGGCCCGCGCAGCAGCAGCGACGTAAGCAGCGAAAGTCTTGCGTCGTCGAGTGAGAAAACTTCAGCAACGCGATGCTGATATTTCGCCACGCGGCTGCCGGCGGGAAAGTAAGTCTGCGCAAGATTGTTTTGCTGCAAGCGGGTAAGCGCCGTTTCGACGGTTTCCTCGCCCAGGCTCATCACCGGCTCACGATTGCTCAGTTGATTGCAGCCGTTAACGACGCCATTGAGGGAGAGCGGATACACGTCCGGCGTGAGGAAAGCTTTTTCAGCGAGCACAGCAAGGACGCGCGCTTCAAACGCGGAGAGGTTGAGTTCAATCATGCTGCGAGAGTAGGTGCTGCGCGCGTTGCCGTCAAGCTGGAAGCTCTGCGTGTTCGCCCGCTATACTCTTGCCATTGGGCCTTTGGGAAATAGACAAATGAATCGCAGAGATTTCATGCAACTCGGTGCATTGGCCGGCGCAATTGGGAGTGGACCGACGATGGCGGCAAGTGCGGTGCAAACGCGAGGATTCAATATCGTCGAGGCGAATATGGCCGACTTGCAGGCTGCGATGCAGTCCGGCAAGCTCACATCGCAAAAGCTGGTGAAGTTGTATCTGGCGCGCATCCGTGCCATCGACAAAACCGGGCCACGCATCAATTCGATCATCGAATTGAATCCTGATGCGCTGTCGATCGCCAAAGCGCTGGACGTGGAGCGCAAGCTAAAGGGCCCGCGCGGACCGCTGCACGGTATTCCTGTTTTGTTGAAGGACAATATCGCGACTGCGGACAAAATGCAGACCACGGCAGGGTCATTGGCATTGCTCGGCGTGAAGCCGCCGCGCGATGCGTTTTTGGTGGCGAGGCTGCGTGAAGCCGGTGCCGTGATCCTCGGCAAAACCAACCTGAGCGAATGGGCCAATATGCGTTCGACCCGCTCCACCAGCGGCTGGAGTGCGCGCGGCGGATTGACGAAGAACCCTTATGCATTGGATCGCAATACCAGTGGCTCCAGTTCCGGCTCCGGTGCCGCCATCGCGGCGAGTCTTGCCGCCGCAGGGGTCGGCACGGAGACCGATGGCTCCATCACCTCTCCGGCGCAGATCAATGGTCTGGTCGGCATCAAACCCACGCTTGGATTAATCAGTCGCAACGGCATTGTTCCCATCGCTCATTCGCAGGATACGGCTGGCCCGATGACGCGCACGGTGGCCGATGCAGCCGCATTGCTCACCGCGATGGCGGGCGTGGATGTGCGCGATGCAGCCACATTTCAGCCGTTGATGATGGCGCATGACTATACAAAATTTCTGGATGTGGATGGGCTCAACGGTGCTCGCATCGGCGTTGTGCGGAGCAATTTCGGTGGACGCAACGACCTCGTCTCTGCGGTCGTGGAGGAGGCGTTGAAGGTTTTGACGGCCAGGGGCGCGCTGCTCATTGACCCCGTCGAGCTGCCAAATACCGGCAAATATTCGAAGACAGAATATGAAGTGCTGCTCTATGAATTGAAAGCCGACATGGCGATATACCTTGCCGAGTTTGCGCCCGGGTCCGGCATCAAGACGCTAAAGGACATTATCGATTTCAACGAGCAAAACCGGCTGCGTGAAATGCCTTATTTCGGTCAGGAACACTTTCTGCGTGCAGAAGCCAAGGGTGGTCTCGACAGCAAGGAGTATCTCGACGCGCTCGCGAATAATTTTCTTTATTCCCGTGCCGAAGGTATCGACAAGGTACTGCAAGAGCACAAGCTCGATGCACTCGTCGCGCCCTCCGGTGAACCTGCGTGGCTGACCGATTTCATCAAGGGTGATGCGAGCGGTGGCGGTTTTAGCTCGGCTGCGGCGGTTGCGGGATATCCGCATGTGACGGTGCCGGCTGGACAGGTATTCGGTCTGCCGTGCGGCATATCTTTCGTCGGTGCGGCGTGGAGCGAACCAACGCTGATTCGCCTTGCCTATGCGTTCGAGCAAGCCAGCAAGCACCGCAGCGCGCCCACGTTCGCCCGATCACTGAATCGCGACTCCGCACGATGACTTGCATTTCGTTACAATTTGCCAGGCATGAATGACTGGTCAGGTCTGTCCGGACGTGTCTTATCCTGCACAATCTGCCACTGGTGCCACCCCGTACTCTCCCGATTCCTGTTGTTCCCGGAACATGCCTGCTTCCTGCAGTTGACCTCCGGAGGACATTGACCACACCAAAATAAAATCATGGAAAAATTCACTAACGCTCCGGCCAACGCATGGCAGCGACAACCCGGCTGGGTACGCAAGGGCGTCGTTCCGGTTTTGATTCTTGCCATCATTGGTGGCGGTATCTGGTGGGTGATGAAGCCGTCTGCAGATGCGGCCAATCCCGCCGATTCAACCAAGACTGGTCCTGCGGGTGCGCCCGGTAAAGCTGCTGGCGCGGGTCGTTTCGGCGGATTCGATCCCAACCGTACGCAGCCGGTGCTGGCTGCTCCTGTGCGCTTGGCCGATCTGAACGTCGTGCAAAATGGTCTCGGTACCGTCTCGGCGCTGCGCGCGGCGACAGTAAAGGCGCGTGTCGATGGGCTGTTGCAGAACGTACTTTTCCAGGAAGGTCAGGTGGTGAAGGCGGGCGATGTGCTGGCCGAAATTGACCCCAAGCCCCTGCAGGTGCAACTCGCACAGGTGGAGGGGCAGTTCGCACGCGATCAGGCACAACTCAACAACGCGAAACTCGATCTTGAACGTTATCGGGTTTTGCTGGCACAGGATTCGGTGGCCAAGCAGCAACTCGACAGCCAAGAGTCGCTGGTCCGCCAGTTCGAGGGCACGGTAAAAATCGATCAGGCCCAGGTCGATAACGCGAAGTTGCAACTCTCCTATACGCGGGTCACCGCACCCATTTCGGGACGGCTCGGTTTGCGTCTGGTTGATGCGGGTAATATTGTCCGCTCGTCGGACGCGCTGGGCCTCGTCGTCATCACGCAAATCGACCCCATCACTGTCGTGTTCACGATTCCTCAGGATAATTTGCAACGCGTGTTGCAGCGCTTGAAAACGGGAGAAAAGCTGGCGGTTGACGCGTGGGACCGTGAACAGAAAAACAAGCTCGCCGTTGGCACGCTGATCACGGTGGACAACCAGATCGACACCGCCACCGGCACGATCAAGCTGAAAGCGCAATTTCCGAACCCGGAAGGGCTATTATTTCCCAACCAGTTCGTCAACGTGCGTATGGTGGTCGAGACGAAAAAAGACGCGACTGTCATTCCCATGGCGGCCATTCAGCGCGGCGCGCAGGGCACCATCGTTTACGTGGTAAAGGAGGACAAGACAGTCTCATTGCGGCCCGTCAAAATGGGTTCGGTTGAAAATGACAACGTCGCCATAGAATCCGGGCTTAAGCCCGGCGAGTTGGTGGTCACGGACGGCATTGATCGTCTGCGTGAAGGTGCGAAAGTTGAAGTGACGACGCCGTTCGTACCGCGCCAGCGTGGACCAGGTGGGCCGGGCGGCGATCCGGGCAAGCGCGGCAACAGGCAAGGTAAAGGTGATGCATCGCAGAGTGCACCGACACCCGCCAGCGCCGTGTCAGGATCCGCGCCCGCGCCTGGCAAACCCGCAGGCGACAGTCCCGCGGTAGTGGCTCCGGGTAGCGCGACCAAACCAGCAGCCAGCGAGGCGGTCAAGCCCGCCGCCGTATCGAATGAACCACCCAAGGCAGGTGGCTGGCGCGATATGAGCGATGAGCAAAAAGCCGAGCTCAGGAAAAAAATGGAAAACATGACCGACGAGCAGAAGGCCGAATTCCGCAAGAAGATGCGGGAACGCGCGCAATAAGGCGGCCAGGCGAGTCGATGAACCCTTCACGCCTCTTTATCCTGCGACCGGTCGCGACCTCGCTGCTGATGGTCGCGATCCTGCTCGCCGGTTTTCTTGCCTATAAGCAGTTGCCGCTCTCGGCACTGCCGGAAGTCGATTACCCGACCATTCAAGTCATCACCCTTTATCCCGGTGCCAGTCCCGACGTGGTGACCTCCGGCATCACCGCGCCACTTGAACGGCAGTTCGGACAAATGCCGGGCTTGAAGCAGATGTCGTCGACCAGTTCCGGTGGCGCGTCTGTCGTTACATTGCAATTTGAATTGTCACTGTCGCTCGATGTTGCCGAACAGCAGGTACAGGCAGCGATCAACGCGGGGAGCAATCTGCTGCCCACCGATCTGCCCGCGCCACCGACCTACAGCAAAGTGAATCCTGCCGACGCACCCATCCTGACCATAGGCATCACGTCGAAAACAATGCCGATGCCACGTGTGCAGAACCTGGTGGACACGCGCATTGCGCAAAAAATATCGCAGCTTCCCGGCGTCGGGCTGGTGACGCTTTCTGGTGGCCAGCGTCCCGCCGTGCGGGTGCAGGTGAACCCGAAAGCACTGGCCGCGACCGGCATCGGCCTCGACGAGGTGCGAACCGCCATCGGTGCCGCGAACGTCAATCAGGCCAAGGGAAGTTTCGATGGTCCCGCTCGCGCGTACACAATCGATGCCAACGATCAATTGAAGTCCGCTGCCGAGTACCGCTCCATCGTCATCGCGTACAAGGGCGGCGCGCCGATTTATCTGACCGATGTCGCCGACGTGATCGAGGACGCCGAGAACTTGAAACTTGCCGCGTGGATGAACGATACGCCCGCCATCATTCTCAACATCCAGCGCCAGCCCGGTGCCAACGTGATTGAAGTCGTTGATCGGGTCAAGCAACTGTTGCCCAATCTTGCCGCCACCTTGCCCGCGTCGGTCGAATTGATGGTCTTGACCGACCGCACCGTGACGATTCGCGCGTCCGTGAACGACGTAAAGTTTGAGCTGATGCTTGCGGTTGCATTGGTGGTGATGGTGATATTTGTCTTCCTGCGCAACGTTGCGGCGACGATCATTCCCAGCGTCGCTGTGCCGTTGTCGCTGGTGGGAACGTTCGGCATCATGTATCTGGCAGACTACTCGCTCAATAATCTATCGCTGATGGCACTGACTATCGCCACCGGGTTTGTGGTGGATGACGCCATCGTCATGATTGAAAATATCTCCCGTTACATCGAGGAGGGGGATTCTCCGTTGGAGGCTGCGCTGAAGGGTTCGGAGCAAATCGGCTTCACCATCATTTCGCTGACCTTTTCATTGATCGCGGTGTTGATCCCGCTGCTGTTCATGGGCGACGTGGTCGGGCGGTTGTTTCGCGAGTTCGCAATCACGCTGGCGGTGGCGATACTCATTTCGGCAGTCGTGTCGCTTACGCTAACGCCGATGATGTGCGCGAGGTTGCTGAAACACACACCAGAGGAAAAGCAGGGACGCTTCTACAAAACGACAGGCCGCTGGTTCGAAAATGTCATCGCCCGCTTCGGCGTGATGCTCAACTGGGTACTGGACCGGCAGGCGCTCACGTTGTTGGTGGCAATCGGCACCCTGGCACTGACGGTAATGCTCTATATTTTTGTGCCGAAGGGTTTTTTTCCGTTGCAGGACACCGGCGTCATTCAGGGAATTTCGGAGGCACCGCAATCGGTATCTTTCACCAGTATGTCGCAGCGCCAGCAGGCCCTGGCGCAGGCAGTGCTTGAGGACCCGGCAGTCGAAAGCGTGTCGTCGTTTATCGGCGTCGATGGCATCAACACTACGCTCAACGCCGGCCGCATGCTGATCAATCTGAAGCCGCACAACATGCGAAGCGTCAATGCTTCGGCAGTGATCGAGCGCATGAAGCCGCGCCTGGAAAAACTTGAAGGCATCAAGCTCTATATGCAGCCGGTGCAGGATCTGACTATTGAAGATCGCGTCAGCCGTACCCAATATCAGTTCACGCTTGAAGACGCGAACGCCGAAGAGTTGAACACATGGACGCATAAGATTGTCGAGCAACTCTCTACCCTCCCCGAGCTTTCCGAGGTCGTGTCGGATTTGCAGGATCAGGGCTTGCAGGCTTATCTCAATATCGACCGCGATACCGCCGCGCGCCTCGGCGTGACGCCGGCATCGATAGACAACGCGCTTTACAACGCATTTGGCCAGCGTCTAATTTCCACCATTTTCACGCAGTCCAGCCAGTATCGTGTGGTGCTGGAAGTGAAGCCGGAATACAAGCTCGGCCCCCGCGCACTCTACGATATTTACGTGACCTCCTCGACCGGGCAGCAGATTCCGATTTCGACTGTCGCCACCGTG
>JANYHZ010000107.1 GCA_025362135.1 Betaproteobacteria bacterium
GGTTGGCTCGGTCGGCCCGGGCGCGGTGGTCGGCAGCGCACCCACCAACTCCGCAGGCAGCACAAATGACGCGGCAGAAACTGGCGCTGGCGCGTAAGTGCCCGGCACCCCGTGTCGACTAATGCGCACTCTTTCTTCGCCCTCGGTGATTTCGAGCTCCGCAATCCCCGACTGTTGTACCAGGTCAATTAGCGTCTTGATTTTTCTCAGGTCCATCGGGTAGTCCTCTCATGCCGACTATTACTTGTCGTTTCTATGGATCAGTCGCCGCAGAGCAGCACCGATATGTGCGTCGGCCAAGCTATTTTGTGTTCTTACTTATGCGGCGAATGGCGGCGTCAAGCGCAAACTCGTAGCCGTCGGCACCCAATCCAGTGACCACGCCCACCGCCAGATCGGACAAAAATGAATGTTTGCGGAACGCTTCGCGGGCATGGACATTCGATAAATGCACTTCAATGAAGGGAATGGCAACGGCAGCGAGCGCGTCTCGTAATGCAATGCTTGTGTGGGTGTAGGCACCGGGGTTAATGACGATGAACCCCACGCCCGCGAGCTTCGCTGCGTGAATGCGATCAATCAACACACCCTCTCCGTTACTCTGGAAACATTCCAAACTGACACCTGCCAACTTCGCCTTTTCTTGTAAGCGCATATCGATTTGCGCCAACGTTGTGCTGCCATAAATGGTCGGCTCACGCGTGCCAAGCAAATTCAAATTCGGTCCGTGCAATAACAATATTTTCAACATGGGGCGGAGTTTGCCTCAAATTGCCAGAAATTGTCTAGTTTTTCGCCGAAGATAAGGAATCCCATGAGTTGGGAATAAGCGACAGCTGTTGTTTTTATGCGCGTCCACCATTTTCAAATTAAACCTAGCCTCCGACACGAAATGCAACTACGCGCTCATCGCTAAACGCCCAGCAATTGTAAAGTTGACCGCATTTACGGTATTTTAATGATTAATTGGCGCATTTTTCGCGATTATTTGGTTTAGTTCAATTTCGGAAATCGCGCCCAGCTTGTTATAAAGGACCGCACCACCCGGACCGAATATCACGGTATGCGGCAAAAGTCCCAACCGATTACCGAGGCGTTTCGAAAATTCCATAGCGCCGAGCTCATCCGGAAACAAGGGATAGTTTACTACCGTACTTTCTGCGAAGTTAGAAACATTTGCGCGGGAATCTGCGGCAATACCAATAAATTGCACATCCCGTTCACCGAATTTCGCCTGTATTTTCACCAGAATCGGGATCTCCTCCTTACATGGCCCGCACCATGTCGCCCAAAAATTCACAATGAGAAGCTTACGATCCCACTGTCCTAAGGTCCGCGCGTCGCCATGGAGATCGGTAAATTTTGCGCTGTACACCGCGCCGGAGCTGATTGCGATTTCAGAAGGAAACTTGACGGAATTGTCCGCCGACCACAACCCGACGATATCGGCACGGCCAAGCCAGAGGGCAACAGCTGCGAGCGTAGCGAGTACCAAAATGGCTGTTATGAGAAAGCGTTGGGGCACAAAAAATGTCTCTGAATTGCTGCGTTTAGGGGAAGGCGGATCACATCGGTTTCCGAAGTACTTCACTCAGCGTCGGCGGCATATTCTGGGGCGTTGATTGTCGTGACCGCGCCGTACTACCGGCGTCCGCTTCGCCGTCAGGTAGCACCACGCCCAAGCTACCAGGTTGCAAGGTCAGTAGCTGGTGCAACGGTGGGTAGCAAACTCCTGCATCCGCGCACCCTTGCGACGTCACCTTGAGCCGTAGCGGCGGCTGGCCGGGCTCAGTTTCCTTTGCTAAAGTCGCGACCGGTAAAAGTATGCGCACACTGTCTCGGTATGTTTCGACCCAGCCAAACGTAGGATCGTGCTTCATTTTGCCTTTCGAAAACTTCGCAATCCCCAGTTTGGCGGATGTAGTCGGCTCGACCATAAACTTGAACCTTGCCCGATAGAGGTAGTACCCGTCTGCAACTTTGTACCGTAACTCCACAGTTTTCTGGTCCTTGAAACGCGCGGACAGCGCAAATGCCCGTTCCGGCTCAAGTAAGTCAGGCTCGGCGGCCCTTACTGTCGATGTCATAAACGCAATCGTAAGTATCAGAACAGCCTGGCGCACGACTGCAGCACTGAAGCACCATCCACCCGATAGGGCGCGCCAATGTGGCAGCATTGTTTGCTTCAATGGTTTCACCAAGGCTCCAATCAAAAATAGGCTAGCTGAATTTTTTGCCCGGCAGCGATACCCATCCTGTCCGCACGTAGGCATGAAGTCAGTGTTGTAACAATGACTCAATGATCTTTACACCGGGTTTTTGGTCGGGTACTGTAGCAATCACGGCTAGTGCCCCAAAATACATAGACAGCAATAGATAGCACAAAGTTGGAGAAACTGGGAAAAGAAAGTAAGGCAAGGTCATGCGACTGATAATGCTCGGCATTTTAATGGGATTTCCGCTGATGGAAGGCGCGGTTTTATACACTCTCGGCCAGGGTCACGGTGGCTGGGTCGTGGCGTGGCTGCTGTTTTCAGCCATTGCCGGCATCGTCTTGATCAAGCAGGCGCGCTTTTCCTTGGTTACCCGTTTAGCCAGCGAATTATCGCGGGGTCAATTTTCGCTCGCCGCAATCATCGATAGTTTTCGTACGGTACTGGCCGGCTTGTTGCTCATTTTTCCGGGCATCATTTCCGACGTCATGGCGCTATTACTCCTTTTGCTTCCGATCCGGGAACCCGCTTATCAATTCGCCGACGCGGGTAGCGCACGCGAGGCGACACCATCCGAAAACGCGCATCGCGGTGGCGTCATAGAGGGCGAGTTTCGCCGCGAACGCTAGCCCACACCGCGCGAATGCGCGCTTGCATGTCTGACATCGCGCTTGCAAACGTTGGGTAGGTCAACACAAATTTCAGTTCTCGCTTGATCCGCGCATTTCCGATGCGCCTGGATTCACGCATGAAACTAAGCAACATCGGCGCGATTTGGTGCTCCGCGTCCCACCGGCGAATACGCGGCGGGCGGGTCAGGCCAAAAGCGTCGGCAACCTGATCAAAATAGTCGCCCATTTTTAGCTGGCTGTCGTCCACAACGTTGAAAACCCGAAATAACTTCGGTCGTCGCTGCTGAATCGCCTTGACGACTGCCGCCGCGAGATCTTCGGCATGAATGTGGTTGGTATAAACATCATCCGCCGCGACCAGAACGGGCGTCTGCTGTTTCAATCGATCCAGCGGCAATCGGTCCTCGGCATAAATGCCGGGGGCACGCAGGATCGTGATCGCGACGCCATTTAACCGCCCCCATTTTTTTAACTGTCGCTCGGCATCAACCCGCCGCTTGGCCCGCTCCGATTCCGGCTTTGGCTTGCGCGACTCATCGATACATTCGCCGTGGCAATTTCCGTATACGCCGGTGGTACTAATATAGACAATCCGCCGTGGTAGCATCGGCGGTCGTGAGACGGCGGATCGCTGAGAAGCACGAGCAGCACTGTCGCGAACGGCACACAACGCGGACAGCAGGTGTTCGGTATTCGTATCCGATTTACCGGAACCGGGTGGCGGCGCAAAATGCAAGATCATGTCTGATCGTCCGGGCAATTTTTGCAATGAACGAACGCCGCTCAAATCACCTCGCAACACCTGTACCCCAAAGGATCTGGCGGCTTTCGGATCGCGAGCCAGTGTGCTGGTGTTCCGAATCAGCGCTGTGACCCGATAATGTCGGCAGCGGCGGAGCTTCAGGGCAACGCGCTTGCCGATATCGCCGAATCCCGCAATGAGAATGTTTTGCGCTTTTTTCATTTGAGCGCGTCAGTATAAACAATAGAAAACCCGAAGCCGAAATGACGACCGAATACCAAATCACTCTCACACCCTCGGGCAATGTTTTCCGCGTCGCCGCAGATGAAACTGTGCTCGACGCTGCATTGCGCCAGGGCATTGGCCTGCCGTACGGCTGCCGGAATGGCGCGTGCGGATCTTGCAAAGGCACCATCATTGCAGGCGAATTTGACTATGGCACGTATCAGGCACGCACGTTAAATGAGGAGGAAAGATCCCAAGGCAAGGCGTTGTTTTGTGTGGGCAAGCCGCGTTCGGATATGACACTAAGCGTGAAAGAAATCGGCGGCGCGGGCGACATTCAAGTCCGCACATTGCCCTGCCGTGTAGAAAGGAAAGAAATCGTCGCGCCCGATGTCGCGATTCTTTCCCTTAAGCTTCCTGCGCAGGAGCGCCTGCAGTTCATGGCCGGCCAGTATCTCGATATCTTGCTCAAAGACGGCAAGCGGCGCAGTTTTTCCATGGCTAATGCACCGCATCACGACCAATACGTTGAGCTGCATATACGTTTGATTCCGGGCGGGCAATTTACCGACTATGTATTCCATGAAATGCGTGATCGCGCAATACTGCGTTTTGAAGGGCCGCTGGGCACATTTTTTCTCCGCGAGGATTCCGACAAACCGATCATCTTCATGGCTGGCGGAACCGGCTTTGCGCCAATCAAGGCCGTAATCGAACATGCACTTTACACGCACATTGACCGCGAGATGGTGTTGTACTGGGGCTGCCGCTCGTTGCGGGATATGTACATGCCGCTGTTACCCGCGCAGTGGCAGCAGGAACATCCAAACTTTACGTTTATCCCGGTATTATCGGAACCCAAACCCGATGATAATTGGCGAGGGCGAACCGGCTTCGTGCATCAGGCCATCGTGGATGACTTTGCTTCGCTTGAGGGTTACCAGATCTATGCATGTGGTGCGCCGATCATGATCGAGCTGGGACAAAAGGCATTTGCCGCCAACGGATTGCCGGATGATGAGTTTTTTGCTGATTCCTTTACTTACGCGACACCCGAAATAACGACTACTTGAACAACCACTGTTAAGGAGAATTGAAATGATCAAAGTTGGAGACACGCTACCCAATGGCACCTTGAGCGAGTTCATTGCCGTCGAAACCGCTGGTTGCTCGATTGGGCCGAACAGTTTCAACGTGAGCGATCTGGTCAAGGGAAAGAAAATTGCCGTTTTTGGTCTGCCTGGCGCATTTACGCCGACCTGCTCTGCCAAGCACGTGCCAGGGTACATCGTGAATTACGATGCACTCAAGGCTAAGGGCGTTGATGAAATTTGGTGCGTTTCGGTGAACGACGCCTTCGTCATGGGCGCGTGGGCAAAAGAGCAACATACCGACGGCAAAGTACGCATGTTTGCTGACGGCTCCGCCGCGTGGACCAAAGCACTTGGGCTCGAATTCGATCTGACGGCAAAAGGAATGGGTGTGCGGATGCAGCGCTTTTCGATGCTGGTGGTGGACGGTGTTGTGAAGACCCTGAATCTCGAAGGCCCGGGTAAATTCGAAGTATCAAATGCGGAAACGATGTTGACGCAAGCCTGACACGGAGCATTATTTTTTCAGAAACAGGATTACCGAGTGTCCAAACCAAAAATCTTCATCGACGGCGAGCACGGCACCACGGGTCTTTTGATCCGTGATCTGTTGCGCGAGCGCGGGGATATCGAAGTCGTCAGCATTGCGCCGGACAAACGCAAAGACACAGGGGAACGAAAACGCCTGCTCAACAGCGTTGACCTCGCCATTTTGTGTTTACCCGATGATGCGGCACGAGAATCGGTCGCGATGATAGAAAATCCTGAAGTTCGCGTGATAGACGCCAGCAGTGCACACCGGGTACTACCCGATTGGGCGTTCGGTTTTCCGGAAATGACGGCAAGCCAGGAGCGGCGCATTGCAGAAAGTCGTCGCGTATCGAATCCCGGCTGCTGGTCTACCTGTTTCATCGCGCTAGCGCGGCCCTTGGTCGACGCGGGTTTGCTGCCTGCCAGTCACGCAGTGTCGACGTGGGGTGTATCCGGTTACAGTGGTGGCGGGAGACAGATGGTGGAAGAGTTCGAGCGCGGCGAAAATAAATCTACGATTTTCTCCTACGGCTTGAAACTAAACCACAAGCACTTACCTGAAATGCAGAAATACAGCGGCCTCCTCCACGCGCCACTGTTCACGCCATCCGTGGGTGCCTTTCGCCAGGGAATGCTGGTGCATGTGCCGGTGCATTTGTGGTCGCTTCCAAAAACCGTAAGCGGGCAGCAGATTTACGATTGCCTGTCCGCTCACTACGCGGGCAAGCAGCACGTCAACGTGATGCTGTTCGGCGGCGATCCGCCCGCAGAGTTGAATCCTGAGGCGCTGAACGGCACCAATCAGATGGAACTGTTCGTCTTCGAGAACGCAAAGAACCAGCAGGCCGTCCTGATTGCGCGCCTTGACAACCTCGGCAAGGGCGCAGGGCGCGCGGCGTTGCAGAATGTGGGCCTGATGTTGGGGCTGCAGTAAGGCAGCGGCGTAGCTTGCAACTTCTGACGTAGACCGCCATTCGGCGAGCCTCTCCAAACAAAAATGCCCGGAAAAGTGCGTGGTTGCTTGTCTTTGTATTGCTCCCAGGGCCCTCAACTGAGATAGCGCGCCTCGAACTGCGCAGCAGGCAGTGGTTCGCAAAATAAATAGCCCTGACACTGATCACAATTCAAATCGAAAAGAATACGCTTTTGCGCCTCCGTTTCGACGCCCTCTGCCACCACTGTCAATTTCAGGCTGTGCGAGAGCGCCACGATGGCCTCGATGATCGCGGCGTCGTCGAGGTTAGTGTCCACGTCACGCACAAAACTCTGGTCGATCTTTACGGCGTGGATGCGGAAGCGACGCAGGTAAGCGAGGGAGGAATAGCCGGTGCCGAAATCATCAATGGCAATATTGACGCCCAGATCCGAGAGTTGCCGCAGAATGTCTGCGTTCTCCTCGACATTCTTCATCAGCATGCTTTCGGTGAGCTCAAGCTCAAGATGACGCGCCTCCAGGCCGCTTTGTGCCAACGCATCGTGCACGCTGCGGGTAAGCCACTTGTTGATTTGCCCCACAGAAAGATTCACCGCGACGGGTACCGCGCTCCCATAACGCTGATTCCATTCGACACTCTGTGTGCAGGCGCGGGCCAGCACCCAGTCGCCAAGCGCGACGATGAGGCCAGTCTCTTCCGCAATCGGGATAAAATGCGCCGGCAGGATGGTTCCCAGTTCCGGGTGGTGCCAGCGCAATAGCGCTTCTACACCCATGAGGCGATCATCCTTGAGGCTGAACTTCGGATGGTAGTAGAGCTCGAATTGCCCCAGTTGAATGGCTTGCCACAAGGTGCTTTCCATGCGCAGGCGTTCCACTGCGCGCACGTTCATTTCTTTGGAAAAGAATTGATAGTTGTTGCGTCCGTGTTCTTTGGCAAAATACATCGCCATATCGGCGTTGCGCATCAGCGTCACACCATCCATTGCATCGTCGGGAAAAACGCTGATTCCGATACTGGCTGAAGCGTGAAGAAAATTGCCCTCAATAAGGAAAGGGGCGGCCAGCGTCTGGGTGATTTTCTGCGCCACAGCGCCAATATCCTCGGCGACGCGCAGGGCGTCGAGCACGACGACGAATTCGTCGCCGCCGATACGCGCCAGCGTATCGCCCCTACGCATCAGACTGCCAAGGCGCTGCGCCACCTGTTTCAGGACTTCATCGCCCGCTGCGTGCCCCAATGAGTCGTTGATCGTCTTGAAACGATCAATATCGATGAATAACAGGCCGAGCATCTCACGATTGCGTTGCGACCCAAGAATTCCCTGCGATAGCCGGTCGATCAACAGGGCACGATTGGGCAAGCCGGTTAGTGAATCACGCGTCGCCAGCTCCTCAATCCGGTGCTCCGCAATTTTACGTTCCGTGATGTCGGTATATTGGGCCAGAATGCAGCGCAGGCCGTCGAATTCGGATAGCTCCACCGACAGCAACACGGTCAATTCGCCGCCGTCTTTGCGGCGCATATGTGTCTCTACGTCGTGCATTTTTTCGCCGCGCTCAAGCTTGAGCACCATGCCGTGCCGATCACTCGCATCCACCCATATGCCCAGATCGATCGAGGTGCGGTTGATCGCTTCGTCGCGCGTCCAGCCAAACACACGCGTCCAGGCGTCGTTCACTTCCAGATACATCCCGTCATCGAGGCGTGTAACGTTGGCGGGATTGGGGCTGGAATGAAAAATCTTGGTGAAACGCTCCTCCAGCATGCGGCGCTGTGATTCGATCTGTTTTCTTGCCGTCGTGTCGATCAAGGTCGAAATGATGCACGGCTCGCCGGCAAA
>JANYHZ010000108.1 GCA_025362135.1 Betaproteobacteria bacterium
CCCGCCGGCGCGGGAACGACGGCAATTACTCAATCCAGTTCTCCCCGCCATATATCTGTTTCAGGTTCTCGTCTGTAAGCTGGGCAGGCGACCCATCAAACACCACTTTTCCTTCGGTCATGCCAATCATGCGATGACAGAATCGCTTGGCCAATTCAACGTTGTGAATATTGACGATGACCGGGATATTTCGCTTGCCCGCGAGGTTGGCCATCAACTCCATGATCTCCACCGAGGTCTTTGGATCGAGTGAGGAAGTCGGTTCATCGGCCAGCAGGATTTCAGGATGCTGCATCACCGCACGGGCAATGCCGACGCGCTGGCGCTGGCCACCCGATAGTGCATCGGCACGCTGATTGGCAAAACTTGCCAGGCCCACTGCATCGAGCAGATTGAAGGCTTCCTCAATATCTTCAGGCGTGAATTTACGCAACCACGCCTTGAACGCGGACATGTAGCCCAAGCGACCGGTCAATACATTTTCCATCACGGTCAGGCGTTCGACCAGGTTGTATTCCTGAAACACCATGCCAATCCTGCGCCGCGCCATGCGCAACTCGGCACCCTTGAGCTTGGCAAGATCCATACCCTGAAACAATATCTCACCAGCGGTCGGCTCGATCAGGCGATTGATGCAGCGAATCAATGTGGATTTCCCGGTTCCCGATGGACCGATGATGGCGGTGATTCCTTCGCCGGCGATGGTGAGGTCGATTCCTTTCAAGACCGGTACGCCGCGCTTGTATTCCTTCACCAAACCACGGATTTGGATGGAGCGGTCAGTTGTCATTTTTTGGCAGCGTCCCCGGTTCTTTTCTTTTCCAGTTCCAGTTCGCGTGTTTTGCGGGCTTCAAAGCCCGCGCGATTGAGTGATTCTCCGCTCGCTTCGGCTACGTGGCGTACCGATGCGTAATCGAGTTTGTAATTGAGCGGCACAAATCGATCCGGGCCACGAAATGCAGCGGAAAGGTCTGCTGGAAATCGAAACGTAAACGTGCAGTCGATAATTTTTTTCTTTAGCAGTGGATCGAGATCATGTGCCACCGCAAGACTGCCTGCCGGAAATGGCTGACTCTTATAGATAATCCGCAGTTCATCGGGTTTCAGTGCGCCGCGCTGGAGCATGCGAATCAGCACGTCGTCTGCAACCGCGCCTGCGTCGTAGTCGCCGTTGATTACGCCAGACACGGAGTTGTCGTGTTTGCCCGAGTACAGCACCTTGTAATCTTTCTCGGGAATCAGGCCCTCTTTAGGAAAAAGGGCACGTGGCGCGAGGTTGCCGGAATTCGACGAGGGCGACACATGCGCGACTCGCTTGCCTTTCAAATCTGCGAGCGTTTTGAACGGGCTATTCTGCTTTACCACGACGATAAGGTGATAGGCCGCAACGCCTTCCTTTTCGGTGCCGTGGGTTGCGATGGGGATCGCGCCGCCGATGTTTACGGCGAACGGTGTGTCGCCCGCCGACAGAAGGCTCAACTGTATACGGCCGGAGCGCATCGCCTCCACTGTCGCGGCGCTGGAATAAACGGGCAAGAAGCGCACCGGTTTCCCCACGCATAATTTCAGGTGGTCCACGAATGGCGTCCAGAGTTTTTCGTAAATTACCGCGTCTTCCTGCGGCGAATAGCTGAGCATTAACGCAGCAGGGTTCTTCAGTTTTTTCGGATCTTTCGGCGCATCGGCAGTCATGTTGCCGTCCTCGTCGCAATACAGTGCGTCAAGGTCGCCCCGGTGCTTGCAAGTTTCTTGCGCGAATGCTGTGAGACTGGTGAGCGACAGTAGCGCGCAAGTCAGGTACTTTGTCATGCAGGAGTTATTCTTTAACATCCCCTCACCCTAACCCTCTTCCCGTTGCCGGGGAGGGGGAATAAATGCAAACACTCGCCGCAAAAAAGCGAGAGTGGAACCGAAGCGTCCTCTGCCGCAAGCGGGGGAGAGGGCAGCGTCACAAAAAGTACTTCGCTATTTCTTGCCACCCGACGCGTCGTCCGCTTTCTTCTTCGCGGCGTCCGCTTCCTTGGCGGTCTGCTTGTCGTAGTTGGCGCGGTTGAATGCTTCGCCAGAACCCTCAGCGACCTTGCGCACAACTTCCCAGTCTTTCTGGAACGTCACCGGGAAGAAGCGATCGGCGCCGTCGAATGCTTTTTGCATTTCAGGCGTATAGCGATAGTCGTAAAAACACTTCACCAGCTTCTTCGCCAATTCCGGTTCCAGATCGTGGGCGTAGGCGAAGCTGGACGTCGGGAATTTCTGGCTCTTGTAAATGACGCGGAAATCGTCTTCCTTCACCTGCCCGCGTGAGGCCATGCGGTGATACACATCGGACGCCACCGCAGCCGCATCGTAATCGCCGGAATTCACGCCCATGACGCTTTGATCGTGCTTGCCTGAAAACAGGATTTTGTAATCCTTCTCGGGGGTCAGCCCCTCGGCAGGGAAAAGCGACATTGGTGCCATATGCCCGGAATTCGACGATGGTGCGGTGTGCGCCACTTTTTTTCCCTTAAGGTCGGCAAGCTTCATAAAGGGGGAGGATTTCTTAACGATCACAATCAGGTTATAGCCCTGGAATTCCCTGGCGTCGCCCTTCACGGCGAACGGCACTGCGCCAGCGAGATTTACAGCGAAGGCTGTGGGGCCGGTCGAAAAACCACCGACGTGCAGGCGGCCCGAGCGCATCGCTTCGATCTCGGCGGCGTTGGACTGCACCTGGTAGAACACAACCTTCTTGGTCAAACATTTACCCAGATAGTCGGTGAACGGGGCAAATACTTTTTCATAGACAGCCGGATCCTCCACCGGGGTGTATGTGAAGACGATGGTGGAGGGATTTTTCAGTTTCTTCGCGTCTTTGGGTGTATCGGCAACCATGTCCTTGTTTTCATCGCAATACAATGCGTCGAGGTCGCCACGGTTTTTGCATTCCTGCGCAGCTGCGTTTCCTGTGCCCCACAGAACTGTCAGCAGCACCAGCACGGCTGCTATGACGCGACCCATAATTTTGCCAATGTTTTGCATGGTTTTTCCTTGTCTGGTTATTGTTCATTTTAGCAATCTTCGCTGGCAATATGGGCGGCGCAAACAATGATGGGCGCACGAAGTACCCGCGTTTGCGCCTTGCCATTGTGTCCACGCATCAGCGACAATCTGTCCGGATGCACAGATCGTGCATTGCCTATTATTTACCGCGAGGAAGGATGCATGATCGATCCAGACAGTCATCTCATGCAGGAGATCGAGTTTGTCGCCTCGTTGGGCGCGCAATTCACCGAATCGATGGAACTCGATGAGACCCTTCGCAATGCGACGCTTCGGGTGATGGAACATCTGGATGCAGAGGCTGCCTCGGTATTTTTATTAAATCCTGAAGGGACGCACCTGGTCTGCCGTTTTTGTGCCGGGCCGATGGATGTCACCGGTCTGGCTGTCCCATTCGGCAAGGGAATATTGAGTCGCGCGGTCATCAACAATTCCCTGGAAATGGTGTTGGATGTCCGTGGCGACAAGGATTTCGACGCCAAGGTGGACGAGGAGACGAGTTTTGTGACCCACTCGATCCTGTGTGCCCCCTTGGCGATGAAAGGCAAGCCTTTCGGTGCCATCGAGATCATCAATAAGGCGGGCGCGCATCCACTGTTCACGATCAAGGACGGGCGTCTGCTTTCCGCGCTTGCATCGCTGTCGGCATTTGCCATCCACCATGCGAGGATGACAGCTGAGCGGGTGGCACAGGAGTCTTTGCGCCAGGAAATCCGCCTGGCGGGCGAGATTCAACGCAATTTGTTACCCAGGAACCCGGAGCCGCGTTTCCCCATTTTTGGTATCAACCTGCCCGCGCAAGACATATCAGGGGACTTCTATTCGCACGTGGTGCTGGCCGATGGGCGCATCGCGTTCAGTTTGGGGGATGTGTCCGGCAAGGGCATTCGTGCATCGATGCTGATGTCCAAAACAATCAGCCTGTTTCAGTGTTTGTGCAAAACCATGCTGCAGCCCGGCAGATTGCTGGCGGCCATTAACGACGAAGTCGTGGAGACGAGTTCGCATGGCATGTTCGTCACCATGATCGCGGGCATCTATGACCCGGCTACGGAAAATATCGTTTTTGCCAACGCCGGGCATTTGCCACCGATGCTGCGCAAAGCCGATGGGGAATTTGAAGTTTTCGAGGCGGAAATGCCGCCCCTTGGCATTTTGTCCGGTATCGGCTTCCCGGATGAAAAGGTGTGCCTGCATGGCGGCAGCTTCTACCTCTACAGCGATGGCGTGACGGAAGCGGGCTTTGATCAGGAGTTGGGTGAAGCGGGCTTGAAGGCGCTGCTGAACGAGTTTGCCAAATACCCGCTGGCGCAACGCTTGCGCGGCATCGTCGAGAGACTCTCCTCCAGCGGCCAGCCGTTGCATGACGACATTACCCTGCTGGTCATCGAATCGGCTGCGAGTTATCCTGTCGGGGTGCTCAGATTTCCTTCCGACCCGGCGACCTTGAAAGAAATGCGTGATCGCGTGCGTGACATGGTTGAGTCGGCAGGTGCTGCCGCCGGGTTGACCGAGGCGATTGTGGTCGCAGTCAATGAGGCCTGCATGAACGTGATTCAACATGGTTATCAGGGCAGATCGGATGAGGAATATGAATTGCGCGTCGGACATCACAAAAATCGGCATGCGATGATCTTTGAATTGCTCGACCATGCACTACCGGTTGATAAGGCGAAAATCAAATCCCGGTCATTGGAGGATGTTCGTCCCGGCGGTTTAGGGGTTCATTTCATTCGGCATTTGATGGACGAGATGGAGTTTTGCGCACCACCTGATGGTTACGGCAACCTGCTTTATATGAGCATCCGTATGGACAAACAGAACCTCCTGGAAATATCGTGACCCATACCGTTACCACCCACGGCAAACTTCAGATCCTCGCACTGTCTGGGGAAGTCGATATGCATTCTTCGCCCATTGTCCGGAAAGTGATGCTTGATCTGGTCAAAACAGGATCACCTGTTGTGATCGAACTGTCGGCGGTGAAGTATATGGATAGCTCTGGCGTTGCGACGCTGGTGGAAGGATTGCAGAACGCAAGAAAACTAGGCCAGGGTTTTGTCCTTGCTGCGCCTGCTGGCAGCGTGCTTGGCGTGATCAAACTGGCGCGATTGGATAAAGTTTTCCGCATCGTCGCCAGCGTGGCCGAGTGTGACGATCTTGCTGTCTAACGTGATGCGCGCACCGTTGGCGGCGGTGGAGTGGGTCGGCAGACAAACCGCGAAGTTCGGTAACGAGGTCGGCTACGCCAGCGCATTGTTGTTCGAGAGTCTGTATTGGTTGCTGTTGGGACATTGGCGCAACCAGCCGGTGCGGGTTTCTGCAGTATTCAAGGAAGCAGTTGAGGTCGGCGTTCGCGCCATTCCCATCGTCTGTATTGCCTGCTTTGCCACGGGCACAATGCTGGCGATGCAGGGCATTCATACCCTCAAACAATTCGGTGCCGACTCCCAGGTGGTGGTGGGAATCGCCTATTCTGTGAGCCGCGAATTCGCACCTCTTATCACCGGTATTTTCGTCGCCGGTCGTTCCGGCTCAGCGGTCGCGGCACGGATCGGGACCATGACCGTGTCGCAAGAAATTGATGCGCTCCGTGTCATCGGTGTCAACCCGGTGCGATATCTGGTCGCGCCGTTGCTGGTTGCATTGATGTTGACCATGCCATGTCTGACCGTGCTGGCCAATCTGGTGGCGATGCTGGGTGGCGCCTTGTATTGCCTCGCTGCGCTGGGTATGCCCCTGGAAGTGTTCTTTGATCGCAGCTTTGCGGCGCTGACGACGTCCGATGTTCTTGGCGGGATATACAAGAGCATCGCCTTTGCCATGCTGATCGCCATTATCGGCGCGGTCAATGGTTTCCAAGTCAAAAGTGGCGCGGAAGGTGTAGGGCGCGCGACGACACGTTCGGTGGTGCTCTGCATCGTCTCCATCATTCTTGCCGATATGTTGTTCACCGGGTTTCTGAGCCGCTGATATGGTGTCGCCCGAAATTCCTGCCATTGAAATTATCAAGCTCGTCTCCCACTACGGAGAACGGAAGATTCTGCACGAGATCGATATGACCGTTGCGCAAGGCGAGATCATGGTCATCATGGGCGGTAGCGGTTCCGGCAAGAGCACGCTACTGCGCCATTTGCTTGGCTTGAATCGACCCACATCAGGGTCGGTCAAGTTGCTCGGCCAGGACATCACGCGCATTACTGCGCAAGAGATGTTTGCCCTGCGCAGACAGATGGGTGTGTCGTTCCAGGGCGGCGCTCTGTTCAACTCGATGAGCGTGGCCGAAAACGTCGCGCTACCACTGCGCGAGCATACCGAACTCGACGAGAACACCATACAGATCATGGCGCGGATGAAACTGGAAGTGGTGAATCTTAATGGTTTTGAAGACTTGATGCCGAGCGAATTGTCCGGGGGAATGTTGAAGCGTGCAGCGTTGGCGCGCGCCATCGCGCTCGATCCGCGCCTGTTGTTTTTCGATGAACCTTCGGCGGGGTTAGATCCGGTTGCGTCAGTGGAATTGGATGAGCTGATCCTGAACCTGCAGGAGGCGATGGGGATGAGTATCGTGGTGGTGACCCATGAGCTGGAAAGTGCGTTCAAGATCGCTGACCGTATTACCGTACTTGATCAAGGGCACATCCTGCTGACCGGCACAGTTGAGGAGGTGCGCGGCTCAGATCATCCCCGCATCGTCAGCCTGCTGCAACGGCAACCAAGACGCGAGGAAATCGATGGGGATGCATATTTGCAGCGGTTGACTCGTGAACTTGCGTAACGCAAAGGTGACGCAGATCAAATCTAGCCTGAATGTGGTTCGACAAGCTCACCACGAACGGAATCAACACGGTACCGTTCGTCCTGAGCCTGTCGAAGGATTTAATCGGCGTTGACCTAAACATGGGGCAAAACAATGAAACGCGATAACATCAATTACACCCTTGTGGGGACGTTTGTCCTGATCACGATGGCCCTGCTCATTTACGCGCTGGCGCGCTTGAGCGGCCATACCGAGAAGCACGATTCGTATTTCGCGATCTTTGCGAATGTCGCCGGCATCGCAGATGGTTCCCCGGTAACGTATGACGGCTACCAGGTGGGGCATGTGCAAAGCGTTGAACCGATCAATCGCGAAGGCCGCATGAATTATCGGGTTCAATTGCTGCTCAAACAGGACTGGAAAATTCCCATCGACAGCGTTGCGTCGATTGGGTCATCAGGATTGTTATCCGGCCAGTTGATCGACGTGCAACAGGGCAAGAGTCAGGAGTTTCTAAAGCCAGGGCAAACGGTTCGTGCGCTCGACAATCCCCCTTTGATCGCAGCCTTGGGCGGCCTGGCCGGTGATCTACGCAACATCGCACGCGATGATGTGCGACCGGCGTTGCAAACGTTAAACCGCCAGGTGGATAATCTGGGCGGTATGCTCGAACGCAAAGGCGGGATGACGCTTGACCAGGCGAATGCCGCACTGGTTCGCTTGAATACCGCCGCCGAGAATCTGGGACAACTTTTGAACGCAGAAAATCGCCAGCACATGACCAACATGTTGAAGAATGGCGAGCAGGCCTCAGGAAATTTGGGGCAAATGCTGAATACGGAAAATCGCCAGTATTTGAGCGGCATCCTGAAGAACGGCGACCAGGCAACCGAGAAAATCAATCAGACGCTGAACGATTTCAAGCGAACTGAGGCAGAGATTAGTTCCGCGATGCGCCAGACCCAAACTATTTTGTCCAACCTTGAACGGGCCAGCCGCAATATGAACGAGTTGTCCCGCCAGTTGCGCGAAAGCCCTTCGGCGATTTTCACCAGTCCACTCCCCGCAGATCCTCTGGAAGCAAAAAAATGAGCACAGCGATCAAGCTCGTGGTTTGTGTTGGCGTTCTTGTTTTGGCAGGCTGCCAATCGGTGGCACCAATTCCATCCGACAGGTATTACCGGTTGGAAGCGGCCACGCGTGCTGTTGCCGCGCAGCCACCATTGAACGAGCCGCTATACGTTGCGCCCCTGCGGGCTGATGGCCAATATGCCGAGCGAGCCATGCTGTATGCGCCAGCAAACCGTTCGCGAGAGTTGCAGCAATACCACTACCAGCATTGGAGCGAGCCGCCAGCGGTGCTATTGCAGGAACACATGCGGGCGAGCCTTCAAGCGATGTCGATCGCGCCGCGCGTGACAGACGTTGCAATGGGGAGCGGCGTTGGTTTTTTGCTGAATGCTAAAATTTTGAGGCTGGAAAAGCTGACCGGTATTGACAATGACAGTACGCGGGCGGTGGTCGCATTGCACCTTGCGCTGCAACGAAAGCAGCCCTTCGAACTGTTGCTGGAGCGCAGCTATGTTGTGGAAGAAGTGGTGAATGAGAATACACAGCACGGGTACGTTGTTGCGACCGAAGCCGCGTTACTGAAAATCTATGCGCGGTTTGTCGAAGATGTCAAAACACCGCGATAGCCAAACCTGTTCGCAAGGATCGTTCACAATGATGCAAATGTAATTTAAGATTGCTACGGCAATACAGAGTCTGCGAATTGCGTAGCGTGTTTTTCGGGAAAGTGTCCAGGCAGTTTTATTCGGTTTAAAAGGAGAGCGGCATGAGTGCGAATTTGACAAGTAATGACGTTGACGTCACCAAAGAAAAGCTGATGCAGGATTTGCGAATGGTGGTGGCGGACGCTGAAGAATTATTGCGTGCCACCGCCAGTCAGGCCGGTGAAAAGGTCTCTGCTGCACGCGAACGTATTCAGGGACACCTTGATGCAGCCAAAGAGCGGTTGGAAGACGCCGAAGCGATGATGATCGAAAAGACCAAGGCGGCTGCACTGGCCACTGACGAGTACGTGCATGACAATCCCTGGCGCGCCGTTGGTATTGCCGCCGGCGTAGGGTTGGTCGTGGGCATGTTGATCTCGCGCGGTCGCTAAATATGCCGGTGGCCAGTTCAGGCTTGATGGGGTCGCTCAAACGACTGACCTCTTCCCTGCTCGCCATTCTCGCGACCCGACTGGAGTTGTTAGCCAACGAGTTGCAGGAAGAGCGGCTGCGTTTGACGCAACTGCTCCTTTTGGGCGTGATTGTGGCGTTTTGCATTGGCACCGGTTTGATATTGCTGAACGCGTTCATCGTGGTGCTGTTTTGGGACGATCACCGTCTCGCGGCGCTAGGTACGTTGACTTTGGTCTATCTGGTAGCTGGTGCCGTTGTGGCCATGGTGTTGCGTTCCAGGGCGCGCGCCGGAACGAAGTTATTCGCGGCCAGCCTTGCCGAGCTGGAGAAAGACCGGCACGCACTGCGTGGCGAGAATGAATAGCCAGTTGCATGACATCATGCACAAACGTGCCCAATTGCTGGTTCGGATTGAAGGGCAGCGAGAGCAAGTGGCAGCTGCAGGTGCGCGCTTGAAAACGCCATTCGCGGTAGCTGACCAGGGCTTCGCCGCGGGCCGTTATCTGCGCGCCCATCCGCTGTTGCTCGCGACGGTAGCGGGCGCAGTGGCGCTGGTGGCAATACGGCGTCGCAGCGCGATTGTGGTCGCCAGGGGCGCGTTGCGCCTTTGGAATCTCTACAAAGCAGCCAGATTCTTCGCAGCCAGGATCGCATCGCGTCTCTGACAATTCTGCCGTTTGCGGTCGCGGGTCCCAGGAGCTTAGTGCTGGCGCATTTCCAGGTCTGCATTTGCGGCGCGTTTATGCAATTGTCGCGCGTAGGCGTGACGTGCCCTTAGCCGTGTATCGCGGAAGATAATCTCCAGCGTCTCCCCCACCACCATCACGATCCCGAGGATGGGAATCACCAGCATCAGTCCCGCCACACCCGCGATCGCCTCGCCGACAAAAAACATCAACAAAGTAAGTAAGGGGTGAATGCTCATGTTTTTGCCGATGACAAATGGTACGAACACAAAGTCATCCAGTACCCTGAGCAGACCGAATAGCCCGACAACGGCGTAGACCAGCGATATCTCCCCCGGAAAATCTGTTGCAGCCACCATGACGGCTAGCACGCAGCCTATGATCGGGCCGATATAGGGGACCCAGCCCAATACAGCGGCGATCAACCCCAGCGTGAGCGGGGATGGCACGCCAAGGATCCAAAGCCCGAAAACCAGAAATACGGCGTCAATAACGGTCAGTTTGAACATCCCGACAAAGTACTGGCGTGCAGTCTTGTCCAATGCGTGCAGCAGATACAACGTTTTTTCAAAATAGGCGTTGGGTACGGTTTCAGCAATAAATTTACGCAGCGTGCCGCCGTCCTTGAGCAGGAAGTAAGCGATGATCGGCGCCAGCAAAAGAGAAGGTAGCCAAGCGACCACGGTGAAGATTGCGCCGCCAAGATGTTTGTCGGAAAACTGTTCGGCATAGCCCAACGTTTTTTCGCGAAGTTCCACGCTCAGGTTGCCCTTCCGCAGGAACGCAAAATTCTGCTGCATCTCAAACAGCAGTGCCTCGACCACGCGCGCGCCGCCGTCCAGGTAGCGCATCACGGTGCTCTGCCATTCGCCGGCATTGGCGATGACCCTCGGATAGATGAGCAAAAGCGCGCCAATCACGACGAGCAAGAACGCACCACTTAGCAATGTGGCGGCGAGATTGCTGCTCAAACCGGACAGCACTAATTTATTGCTGAGCGGGGCAAGCAGGTAATAGAGCAGGAGCGCGAGCAGGAAGGGTACGACCAGCCACAGTATCTTTTGGAACAGGAAAATGAGCAGGCAAGTGCTGCCGATGATGCCGCACCAGGTGACCGGACCAATACGAGACGCGTTGGCATTCATTCGGAATTACAGCACGTAGCTGTTGACGGTTTGTCGCAGGCGTTCGCCCATCATCCGCGCAAGCTCAAGTGAAAGCTTGGATGCAATATGCGAATGGGTTTGGATCAGTCTGAGAAAGTCTTCGCGAAATAGTACGTCGAGCGAACAATTCTCGGTGGCGCGGACCTGGGCCATGCGCGGCGCGTTGTCCAGCAGCGCCATTTCACCGAAGCACTGCCCCACGCCCAATTCAGCGATCACACCTTCGACCGGTTTGCCCTGGCGACAAATAAGCACCTTGCCGCTGAGGATGAAATAGATTGCCTGGCCCTCTTCACCTTCGTCGAAAATAACCTCGTCTTTCAGGTAGGTGCGGTGATGCAGCAGGCCCCGGATGGTGCGCAATTCCCCGGTTGCTATCTGACTGAACAACGAGATGCTGCGTAGTGTCGCCAGTTGCGGCGATTCGAACTTGCCGGTCAGAGAACGCAGCATCTTGGGCCCCTTTTCGTTATCGCCTCATTCTAGTGCAGTGCTTCGCAAATATCGATACATAAAACCATGTCTTTTTCCATCTGGCAGCGTCGCTCCTCGTTGCCGTAGCAATAGCTGTGTCGCCTCGTCGCGCCTTACCAGCCGAAAAAATCCATCGGTTTTAAATGTACCGCTATTTACGAAGCACTACACACGCAATTTTTAATATGAAGGTAACTCATCACAACAATGGCCGACGAGTTGATATGGAAACTGCGATGTGTCACTGTTCGTGTTTGATTTTTCAGAATACTGGCAATGAATCAATTTAGCGCCGTAACGGCAATCGCGTTAGCCATGCTGGTGTCGGCAACGGGCCTAGCTGCCGCGCCGCCAACTGTGGGGGCACCTGCGACACAAACACCATATGACCCTACCAAGCCCGCAGCGGTTGCACCCGGGCCCATTGTCATCCCTGTTGGTCCCGCAGTGCCGGTAAAGCCGTTGGCGGATACCGTTCGGCCCGGCAATACCAAAGCGTTTCTCTGGGAAATAAAATCAAAAACGAATGTAACGTATCTGTTCGGCACAATCCACGTCGGCAAACCCGCGTTTTATCCTTTGCCGCCGGCGGTTGAGGCTGCTCTCAAGCGGTCACCGCGTTTGGTCGTGGAAGCCGATATTTCCAATAGCGAGGGTCTGGCGGATATCGACACAATCATCAACTACAAAGCGCCGGACAGCCTCGATAAACATATCTCAATGCCGCTCTTTGAGCGTCTCAAAGTACAGTTGGTGCGCTTAAACATTCCACTCGATGCGGTCAAACCGATGAAGCCGTTTCTAATCGGCGGTTTTCTCTCCATCGCCGAATTTTCGAAGCTGGGCTACGACATGAATTTTGGTGTCGATGCGTATTTGATTGCGCAAGCCAAAGAGGGGAACAAGCCAATTCTGGAACTTGAATCGCAGGCCGGACAACTGAAAATGTTGAACGATATGCCGCCGATGTTACAAGAGGCGTTCCTCGAAAACGCGATCAGCACACTCGAATCCGGCAAGGCACCAGACCAGGTGACAGGGATGGTCAACGCCTGGCAATCCGGGGATGCGGGTCTTATGCAGGACGTCGCCAGGAGTGTGAACAGGAATATGCGCATGACGGAGCAGCTCGACGAAGTGCTGCTGCATAGCCGTCATGACTCGATGCTGAAAAAAATTGAAAACTATCTTGAAGGGAGCGTCCCACATTTTGTCGCCGTGGGCTCGCTGCATCTGGTTGGCCCACGCGGATTGGTGGAAATGCTCAAGGCGCGCGGCTTTGAAGTGAGGCAGCTATGACATCGTTAAAAGCGCGCAGCGGCGGGCAAATCCTCGTCGACCAACTAAAAATTCACGGTGCCGACATCGCGTTCTGTGTTCCCGGTGAAAGCTATCTGCCGGTGCTCGATGCGCTGTATGAACATCGCGACAGCATCCGGCTCATCACCTGCCGTCACGAATCCGGTGCGGCCAATATGGCCGAGGCGTATGGCAAGCTGACCGGCAAGCCCGGCATCTGTCTGGTCACGCGCGGGCCCGGTGCCACGAATGCCTCCATCGGTGTACACACCGCGTTTCAGGATTCGACACCGATGATTCTGTGCATCGGTCAGGTCGGCAGTGACTTTGTCGAGCGTGAAGCGTTTCAGGAAATTGACTACCGCCGCATGTACGGGCAGATGGCGAAATGGGTCGCGCAGATCGACCGCGCGGATCGTATCCCGGAATTTATCGCGCGCGCGTACCAGGTCGCAACGAGCGGGCGCATGGGGCCGGTGGTGCTGGCGCTGCCGGAAGACATGCTCTCGGCGACCGCATCCGTTACCGATGCGCGCGCGTGGCAGCGTATGGAAATATCGCCGGGAGAACAAGCACTGGCGGGGCTATCCAGTCTGTTATCGAAGGCCAAACGACCATTTGTGATCGTCGGCGGCAGCGGCTGGAACGCCGAGGCATGCGCCGACTTGCAACACTTTGCCGAGACGCAGAAAATTCCAATTGGCTGCGCATTCCGCTTTCAGGATTTATTCGATAACACCCACCCGAATTACGCGGGCGATGTTGGCATCGGCATCAATCCCAAACTCGCCGCGCGCATCAAGGTGGCTGATCTGGTCATTGCGCTCGGGCCCAGGCTGGGTGAAATGACGACCAGCGGCTACACACTAATCGACCCTGCGGACAGGCAAAACGCGCAAACCCCACAGTCGCTCGTGCATATCCACGCCGGTGCCGAGGAGCTGGGACGCGTGTATCAAGCCGACCTCATGATCAACGCCACCATGGCCGCGATGGTGCGTTCGCTCGCTGCGCTGCCGCGTGTGACGCAAGAAGGTGTGGAAGCGAACGTGAAGGACACAAACGCCGACTACCATTCCTGGCAGGCGCAAAAGACCATCCCCGGTGCGGTACAGATGTGGGACGTGATGCAGCACCTCGATAGGGTCTTGCCGGTTGATGCCATCGTCGCCAACGGCGCTGGAAACTACGCCACTTGGGTGCATCGCTTCCATCGCTATCGCGGCTTTCGCACACAACTCGCGCCGACTTCCGGCGCGATGGGCTACGGCGTACCCGCAGCGGTTGCGGCCAAGGCGGTACATCCTGATCGCGTCGTGGTTGCATTCGCCGGTGACGGCTGTTTCCTCATGACCGGGCAGGAGTTGGCAACCGCTGTGCAATACCAACTCAATATTATTTTTATCGTCGTCAACAACAATATGTACGGCACCATTCGCATGCATCAGGAACGCGAATTTCCCGGCCACGTGTATGGCACCGCGCTGATCAATCCGGATTTCGCTGCTTATGCGCGGGCGTTTGGCGCGAGTGGGGAAGTGGTGGTGAACACGGCGGAATTTGCACCTGCGTTTGCGCGCGCGATGAAGGCTGGTAAACCCGCGCTCATCGAGATTCGAATCGACCCGGAAGCGATCTCGCCGAATACGACGCTGCAGGCGATTCGGGCGGCGGCGGAGAAAAAGTAAAAGGTGAAACTCTAGCGGTGGCGCGGCATCTGGATGGAAAAATTCCTGTCAAGGCTCACCAATGCTTGAGTTTTATGTTTTAACTGAAAAATTCATGGCATTGCTGATGGAAGGCGTAGCACGCGCGCTGATTGAAGCTGTAGCGAGGATTTCGAAGGAACGTGGTGCCACGCGCTTCTACTGGCTCACACAGGAGCACAACGCGACTGGCCGCGCGTTGTACGACAAGGTGGCGAAATTCAACGGCTTTATTCGCTATGACTATCCGCTGGGGTAGGCGATTGGTCGAAACAAACCGGTTGCGTCGCGGCAGTGCGTCTCATCGCGCACTGCGTTTTTTACCCTTGAAACGGTGACCATCGAATTGGAAAGGAGGGCGGGCCGGAAGTCATAAGCCATCGCTGTCTAGTAAAGGTGCTTCAGCGGATACAGCGGTAAGATGTGGGCTGAATTCTCACCCCGGCGAATGCCAGACTCGCGTACACCCGAAAGGAAAATCATGAATGACAACATTGGCAATGACGTGCCGCCCCCGCTCCCGAATATGATGAAAGACTTGGACAGCGCGAAACCCGAAGCATTGGGCGCGAAAAAAGATGTCGAGATCACGCACATCATCTACGGCTTGATGGCATCCGGCTATGTCACCGGCGGACTCGGAAGTCTTGCGGCCATCATCCTTAACTACATCAAGCTAGACGAAGTCAAAGGAACGCCGCTCGAAGGCCATTTTCGTTGGCAGATGCGCACGTTCTGGTGGGGCATGCTTTGGGCGGTGTTGAGCCTGTTGCTGATGTTCGTGGTGATCGGTTTCTTCACGATCATTGTCGTGGTGATCTGGCATATCTACCGTATCGCCAAGGGCTGGATGCGGTTGAACGATGGCAAGCCGATGGACTTCTGATCGTGGACATCACGATGAACCGAGTTGCAGTTGGTTCCGCAGGATCGCGTGCCCGGTGTGCACCTTGCAAAGATTGTAAAGTCTATATCCGGCGCGCTTGCTGGAGCATAAATGCCTGAAAACGCCCGCCAAATAAGGATCTTGCCAATTTTGCAATACAAACAGAAAGGGGCCGCACTCCTGCGGCCCCCGGTACTACTCACTCACTTCAAGGAAACAACTGCACTCTTATTGAGCGAGTGGTTTCGATAAAGTTCCAAAAAAAATAACTTGTCCTACGTGCAGCAACCTTCATTGCAACAATTTTACTTCGCCGCGCTCGCCAGTTCAGCCGCTTTCGCGTAGTTGGCTTTTACTTTTTGCGCCCACTCTTCTTCAACCCTGGTTTTTTGCGCTGTCGCTGCCGCGTCTTTTTTGTCCGCTTTGAACAGTGCGAGCAGGGTTTTGTCTTTCGTTTGTGCGTCCGTGACGGGTGAAGTGAAGGCGAGCTTACGGGCTTCCTCCAGTTGCGCGCTCGCTTTGCCGCCGAGGCGTTTTTCGGCATCGTGAATTGCCTTTGTCGCAGCGGCCAATTCTTTGTGGCGGAACGTGATGATCTGATCGAACATCGACGAGACCACGTAGTAGCGCGATTCCGACAAATCCGAATCAAAATTCACCTTGGCCCTGATGGTCCCGCTGAACGGGTTCGGGTAACCGGCCGGTGCCTTCGCGTACATCGACGGCAGCACGGGCAGTCGACTGATCTTCTTGTCGAGCAACAGGGCCTGGCCGTCGTCGGAGAGCGTGTACTGGATGAAGCGCTTTCCAGCGTCGGCATTTTTCGCACCATTGATGAGTGCAATATTGGCAGGAACGATGGCTGTCATGCTGGGATAAACGAATTCGACGGGGAAGCCGGAATTTTTCGGTGCCAACCCGAAGAAATCAACCACCAGACCCACGCCAAACTGTCCGTTGGAGACACCATCCGGTACGCCGAAACTGCGATCCGTGATCGCGGCACAATTGCCCGCGATGCGGAGCATCTGGTTCCAGCCTTTGTCCCAGCCTTCGCCCTGCAGAATGGTTTCAAGCGTCAAATGGGTGGTGCCAGAGCGCGAAGGCGAGGAAATCGCGACGTGGCCGAAATAGACCGGTGCCATCAGGTCGGCCCATTCTTTCGGGTCGGGCAGTTTGTTGGCCTTGGTGTAACGGGTGTTCCACATGATGCCGTAGCCGGCGAGCGCCTGGCCTTTATAAAAGCCTTCCGGGTCATTGATCGGATAGGTACCCGCTTTATCCGGGATATTTGGATTGCCGCCGTCAACTTTCTGCAGGAGCTTCGCGGAAGCAAGTACCTCAAACGCGTCCGGTGCGGATGCCCAGAACACTTCCGGTCGGCTTCCGGCGGTCTGCTCGCGCACATAAGCGATACCGGCGGCGGTATTTTTGTTCAGGATTTCAACCTTATCGCCCGGATATTTGGCTTCATAGGCCTTCTTGTAAGCTTCCGTGAGCTCCTTGGGGAACGAGGTGATGACGCTGATATTGTCGGCGCGGGAAGGGCCGCTCAATAAGACGAGGGCGGAGGCGAGCATGGCGGCTGTTAAATGCCAGAGGGTCATCAAATTCTCCTGTTGATTTTTTTGTCTGCGACAATTTTGGTCTGCGGCAATTTTAGCACTTGAAAAAGTCGCGCCCTGCCCGCATTTGCGATGCAAACTTGTTTTAAATACTGACTTAAACATTGATTCACAACGGAGTTTCCCATGACCACTGCCACCGAACAAAAACAAACCCTCTCGTTTCAAACCGAAGTCAAACAGCTTTTGCAGCTAATGATCCATTCACTGTATTCCAATCGCGAGATTTTCCTGCGCGAGCTGGTATCGAATGCGTCCGATGCGATCGACAAGCTGCGCTTCATGGCCGTGACCAATTCGGCGCTCAACGAGAGCGATACCGACCTGAAGATTCGCGTCTCGGTCGACAAGGCCGCAGGCACTATCACCATCGCTGACAACGGCATCGGTATGTCGCGCGACGAAGTCATCGCCAACATCGGCACGATTGCCAAATCCGGCACCAAGGAATTTTTTGCCAAGCTCACCGGCGACCAGCAGAAGGATGCTAGCCTCATCGGGCAGTTCGGCGTGGGCTTCTATTCCGCGTTCATCGTCTCCGACAAAGTCACCCTGGTATCGCGGCTCGCCAGTGCGCCTCCAAGTGACGGTGTCCGATGGGAAAGCAGCGGCGATGGGGAATTCACGCTCGAGGCTGTCGAAAAAATTTCACGCGGCACCGAGGTCACGTTGCATTTGAAAGAGGACGCCAAGGAGTTCCTTGATGACTGGCGCCTTAAATCGATCATCCGTAAATATTCCGATCACATCCAGATGCCCATCGTCATGCAGAAGACCGAGTGGGACAAGGATAAGCAAGTGGACGTGCTCAAGGATGAATTCGAGACAATAAATAAGGCCAGTGCGTTATGGACGCGCAGCAAGAGCGAAATTACCGAGGCCGAATACGAAGAGTTCTACAAACACGTTTCACACGACTGGGAAAAACCACTCGCCTGGACCCACGCAAAGGTAGAGGGCAACCACGAATACACCGAGCTCTTGTACCTGCCGTCGAAGGCACCGTTCGACATGTTTGATCGCGACGCCAAGCGTGGCGTGAAGCTTTATGTGAAGCGCGTCTTTATTATGGATGACGCTGAACATTTGTTGCCGCGCTATCTGCGCTTCGTGAAAGGCGTAGTCGATTCGAACAACCTGCCACTGAATGTGTCGCGCGAAATATTGCAGGAATCCAAGGATGTGGACGCGATCAAGAATGGCAGTGTGAAGAAGATTATCGGTCTGCTCGAAGACCTGGCCGAAAATCAGAAAGAAAAGTACGCAACTTTCTGGAGCGCGTTTGGCCGCGTATTCAAGGAAGGCCTGGGCGAGGATTTCGCCAACAAGGAAAAACTCTCCAAGTTGATCCGCTTTGCATCGACGCACAATGCTGACGATGCGCAGACGGTCTCGTTTGCCGATTACGTTTCTCGCATGAAGGAGGGGCAGGTAAAAATTTACTACGTCACCGCCGATAGCTTCGCGGCGGCAAAGAACAGCCCGCATCTTGAAGTCTTTAAAAAGAAGGGTATCGAAGTTATCTTGTTTACCGAAAGCGTCGACGAGTGGTGGCTAGGGCAGTTTGAAGAGTTCGACGGGAAAAAATTGCAGTCTGTGGCAAAAGGCGATCTGGATTTGGGCGCGCTGGCGGACGAGGCTGAAAAACAGGCGCAGGAAAAGGTTTCCGAGGAGTTCAAGCCGCTGGTCGAGAAAATCAAAACGGCGCTGGGCGACAAGGTTAAGGAGGTACGGGTCACGCACCGGCTGACCGATTCGCCTGCCTGTCTGGTGGTCGATGAGAACGAACTTTCCGGGAACCTCGAACGCATGCTCAAAGCGGCCGGGCAAAAGGTGAATTCTTCACAACCCATTCTGGAAATCAATCCCGGGCACGCGTTGATCGGCAAGATGAAGCTCACTGACGGTGATTTGTTCACTGAGTGGTCGCAGGTTTTGTTTGATCAGGCGCTGCTAGCCGAGGGTGGCCAGTTGGAAGATCCGGCATCGTTCGTAAAGCGCATCAACAAGCTGATCGTCGGCAGGGTGTAGTGATCGCGGCTAAAAGCAATTTGCGTTTTCAAGTCTGGCTGTGACAGAAGCGGTATCGGCCGATTTGCAGGCAGTGTTCGAGCAGGAGCGTGCCGCTGCGCGGAGCACGCCTGCGCGCGACGCAGATGCCGTTCGCGCGCAGGTCGTGCGCATGTATGCACGGCTGCAGCGCGAGCAACTGGCCATCATCGCGTCGTCGAAGCTGGTATTGGCCTGCGAACGCGGCTGCAATTACTGCTGCCATCAGCGCGTTGAAGTGCGGCCATATGAGGCCTTTGTGATGGCCGACCACATCCACGCCCGGATGACGGCTGAACAGCACGCGGAAGTTAAACTGAGAATAGCTGCGAACTTGACGCGTATTGCACCACTCGCGCCTTTGCAACACACACAGGCGGGCATCCCCTGCGCTTTGCTGGTCGATGGTGCGTGCAGCGTTTATGACGCGCGCCCGGCGGCCTGTCGTAAATATTATTCTCTGTCGGTCGATACTTGCCGCACTGCATTTGAGCATCCTGCCGAACCACTTAGCGGTCCGCTCGAGGACGACGCCCTGCGACTTGTCGGCAATGCCGTTGCGTTGGGTTACGCGCGTGGTGTGGAGGAGTCTGGTCGAGACGCGAATCGTTACGAACTTCATGCTGCACTCCGCGAGGCGATGGAGAATCCAAAGGCTGCCAAACGGTATCGCAACGCGAAAAAAGCATTTGTCTGGTGACGCAGCGTTGGCAATTTCGCGACGCATTTTCTGTTGCGCCACGTCACATTTGTGACGGCCCGTTGCGCGACCGACCTGCCCTGAAATTGCGCCTCGTGGCGCTTGCATCGCAATAAAACGAGGAGTAGCCTGATTCAGGGATACATGAATTGTGTCCCATTGTCGTCCGATTTTTTTCATGGGGGATACGATGAAAAAAACGATTCTGCTTTTTAGTTGCGCCTTTGCACTGAGTGGCTGCGCAACATGGCCGAGCGATCCGGCTTATGTTGAGGTCGTGGACTATCAGAAAATTGGGATAGTGGAGCGATGGGCGCGTAGCAACAATACGCACGTGATCTGGGTAACGACGCCGATGCGCAAAGTGCCAGCAACCGGCAGTTGATCACCAGTCTCTGGAAGGCCGATTTGTCAGGTGCTGTTCCAGCGCCCAAATAGCGTGTTCGCGGATGAGTGCGGACGGATGGTCCTTGCGTCCTTCCAGCGCTGCCAGGATTGATGTGCGGGATTCTTTCGTATCTGCATCCGCCAGCGCGTTTCCCAGTGCGACCGCGATATTTCGCAGCCAGCGCTCAAAACCGATGCGGCGTATCGGCGAGCCTTCAAGGCGTTGGTTGAATTCTTCTTCACTCCATTGGAATAGTTCGACCAGCGTCACATCATCAAGCCCGTTGCGAACCGCGAAATCGGATTCAACTGTGGCGCTCGCGAACTTGTTCCATGGGCAGATTAACTGGCAGTCGTCGCAACCATAAATGCGATTGCCCATCAATGCGCGCAATTCCAGCGGAATCGCACCTTTGTGTTCGATGGTGAGATAGGAAATGCAGCGCCTTGCATCGAGCTTGTATGGGGCGATGATGGCCCTGGTCGGGCAGATGTCGATGCATTTTGTGCAAGTCCCGCAATGCTCAGTCACGGTGCCGTCGATCGGTAGCGGCAAATCGGTGTAGATCTCGCCCAGGAAAAACCACGAACCAGCTTCCCGCGTGAGCAGCAAGGTGTGCTTGCCACGCCAGCCAAGGCCCGCATTGCGCGCGAGTGCGACTTCCATCACCGGAGCAGAATCGGTGAATACTCGGTGTTTAAATGTGCCGATTTGCGCCGCAATTTTGGTAGTCAAGGATTGCAGTTTGCTGCGGAGTACTTTGTGGTAATCGCGTCCCAGCGCATAGCGTGAAATAAACGCCGCATCAGGATCCTCCATGGTCTCCCAACTATCGCGGGCTGCAGGCGGCTTATAGTTGAGCCTTGCAGAAATCACCCTTATCGTGCCCGGCACCAGTTCCCAGGGTCTCGACCGCGCGGTACCGTGACGAGCCATATAATCCATGTCACCGTGATAGCCAGAGTCCAACCACTGTTGAAGATAAATTTCCTCGCGAGTGAGCTCCGTGTCGGTAAACCCGATTTCCTGAAATCCCAACGCGCGACCCCAGATTTTGATGTCTGTGGCGAGCTGTGCGAAGTCGATATTGATGGATTGCACCATCATTCGAGTTTAGCGTGATCAATACAAGTGTGATGAATTCCGACAATTTGCAGTTGGCGTTGGCCGATGAAGTAGCCACCCTCGCGCTGGGGGCGGTGATCGCGCGTGGGTTGGCGCAGAGTGACTCGGGAGCGCTGATTTATCTCTCCGGCGACTTGGGCGCTGGCAAGACCACGTTGTGTCGCGGCATCCTCCGTGGTTTGGGCTTTTCGGGACGCGTAAAAAGCCCGACGTACACCCTTGTTGAACTTTACGTAGTTTCTAGGTTAAACTTGTATCACTTTGATTTTTATCGCTTCGGCGAACCTGAGGAATGGCAAGAAGCCGGATTTCGCGATCTCTTCCACGAGACGAATATTTGTCTGGTGGAGTGGCCGGAGAAGGCCGGAGAATTGTTGCCTCTGCCAGACCTGAGCATCACGCTGAAATCGGGGTTGATCGACGGCAGGGAAGCCAATATCGAGGCGACGTCGGCGCGGGGCCAGCGAATGCTATCAGCGCTGGGGCGCAAGGTGACACTCACGCCCGCCACCTCCATCCGGTGACGGTTGCGCGAGGCGAATCGCCAAATTCGTCGCGCAGAATATTTCTATCGCTGCCCCTGATTCTGTCGCCGTTTTTAGCGCGCGACGCTGAAGCCGCGACTCGAGTTTCGTCGACACGCGTCTGGCCTGCCAACGAATACACCCGCGTTACGTTCGAGTCGCCGATTGCGTTGAAGGTACAACACTTCTTTGTGAAGGACCCGGAGCGGCTCGTCATCGACATCGAAAATGTCGAACTGGGAACGGCCTTGAAGGAGCTTGCCGCCAAGATTGGCACGAATGATCCTTACATCCAGTCGGTACGCGTCGGTGTCAATCGCGTCAACGTGATCCGTGTTGTGCTGGACTTGCGCACGGAAGTGAAACCACAGGTATTCGCAGTACCCCCTGCGGGCGAATTCGGACACCGGTTGATGCTTGATATCTATCCAGCCAAACCTAGCGACCCGATGCTCGCGCTACTCAACGATGATGTCGCTGACTTCGGGAAAGGCAGCGGCAATGGCACGGGCGACCAGATCAGTACCGGCGTGCGGGAACCCGTACCAACCGACGCCACAACCTATTCTGCCTCTAGACCGCGAAAAGACGGTCCTGTACCACCGCCACAGCAAAATAATAAATTGGCGGACTCGACGGCGCCCGCGAAGGATAAAAGCTCCATCGGCGCGGGCGATTCGAGTGTTGATAACACGGCAAAATGGAATAAACCACAGGCAATTGCAAGTGGTCGAAAACAGCCGAGACCAATTATCGTCGTGGTCGACCCCGGCCATGGCGGCGAGGATCCGGGTGCAATCGGGCGACGCGGCACGCGCGAAAAAGACATCGTGCTGGTGATCGGCAAATTGCTCAGGGGCAAGCTGCACGACGACGCCAACTATCGCATTGCGCTTACCCGGGACGAAGATTTTTTTGTGCCTCTGGAGCAACGTGTCCAGCGCGCCCGGCGTCTGCGGGCTGACCTGTTTGTGAGCCTGCACGCAGACGCATTCATTCATCCGCAGGCAAACGGATCCTCTGTGTTTGCGCTATCCGAACGTGGCGCGACATCGACTGCGGCAAAGTGGCTGGCAAATCGTGAAAATGAAGCCGATCTGATCGGCGGCGTGAATCTGGGCATGAAGGATGGATTTCTCGCGCGAACGCTGCTCGATCTTTCGCAGACGGCGCAAATCAACGATAGCCTGAAACTAGGCAAACTCGTGCTCTCAGAGCTGGGTGAATTCAATCGGCTGCACAAGACAAGCGTGGAACAAGCCGGCTTCGCAGTACTCAAGGCGCCAGACATACCTTCGATTCTCGTCGAGACCGCGTTTATCTCCAATCCGGACGAAGAAAAGAAACTTCGGGACCCCAGGTATCAGGACAAAATTGCGGGCGCGATTTCAGACGGCATCAGGCGCTATTTCGCGAAGAATCCACCGCTGGCGCGTGCCTAGTTACAAGGGGGCTCAGTCCGCAAAGATTTCAGGCCGCGGCGCGCTGCGCCTTGAACATCATCGTCGTTTCAACTGCCGTCAGTGGCTTGGCGAATAAATATCCCTGATAGGCGTCGCAGCCGTTGGCGCGCAAAAAATCAAGTTGCGCGTCCGTCTCGACACCTTCAGCCACGGTGCGCAATCGGAGCCGCTTGGCCATGGCGATAATCGCTTCGGTAATTGAGCAACTGTTGGCATCATCCGGTATCTGCGAAATAAAGCTGGCATCAATCTTGAGCGTTTGTGCGGGAAGACGGCGCAACTGACCCAGTGAAGAATAGCCGACGCCGAAATCATCGACGGAAATGGTCGCGCCCATGCGCCGGAGTTCAGCCAGAATTTCGATGGACTGCTCAAGGTTGCGCATCGCCATGGTTTCCGTGATTTCGAGGTCGATGCGCGTGGGGTCAATACCGGTTTCCATCAGAGCCAGTTTCATGGAGGGAAGCAATTTGCGCGACACAAACTGGCGGGGAGAAAGGTTTACTGAAACAACGATGTCGCGATAGCCTTCGTGATCCCAGGCCTTGATTTGCTGGCAGGCAGTGCGGAACACCCATTCACCGAGCGGAACGATCAGTCCGAGTTCCTCAGCGATGGAAATGAAGTCTTTCGGGAAAATTTCGCCGTGTTGCGGATCGTTCCAGCGCAGCAATGCCTCGACACCGAGTATGCGGTTGCTCAACACATCAACCTGCGGCTGATAGCGCAGGAAGAATTCATTGCGCTCGATGCCGCGCCGCAGACGTGACTCTACTTCGAGGCGCTTGGATAGCAGGAAATTGAGGTCGCTCGTGAAAAAGCGCGCAGTATTTCGCCCCGCATCCTTGGCCTGATACATCGCCGAATCAGCGTGCTTCAAAAGTTGCTGCACATCCGTCGCATCGTTAGGGTAATGCGAGATGCCGATCGAGGCGGTTACGGTCAACTCCTGGCCCGAGAATTCGATTGGTTTGGCGAGCTCGTCGAGAATCTTGGTAGCGACAAGCTGTGCAAATTCCGGCTTGTCCAGGTCCGGCAGAATAATGAGAAATTCGTCGCCGCCCTCGCGTGAAACGGTGTCGCCCTCGCGCACGACCTTATTCAGTTTTTTCGCGATGTCGCGCAGAACATAATCGCCTGTTTCGTGGCCGAGCGTGTCGTTGACGAGCTTGAATCGATCCAGATCGAGAAACAGGAGCGCCACGTGTTTTTGCTGGCGACGCGCCTGCAGGATAGCCTGATTCAACCGGTCTTGCATGAGGCGCCGATTGGGCAAGCCCGTAAGTGTGTCGTGATGCGCCATGTAGTGGATGGTGCGTTCGGTATTAAGGCGCTCGGTGACGTCCTGCACGAGCGAGGCAACTCCGATCATCTTGCCCTCGTTGTCGACCAGCGGTGTGTTGTACCAATCGGTGTGGATGATCTCACCACGTTTGACTTTGTTGGCCAGGGTGGCACGCGTTGAACCAGGAGCGTTTGTCAGCTCCAGCCACATCGCTGCCAGGCGTTCGCTATCCTGTGTACCCTCGGCGAGCATGTAGCCAGATTCACCAATAACCTCACCGGCTGCGTAGCCAAAGATGGCTTCAGCCGAGGGATTCCACGTCGACACGCGAAAATCCATATCCCACTCAATGACGCCAAGTGGCGTGCGCTCCAGATGGAGCCGTAAGCGTTGCAGGGCGAGTAACTCGGCACGCTCGGCTTTGCGGCGCTCGTCGGTTTCCTGCCCCAGTGCCAGGTTCACTCTTTCGACCCGAAGTTTTTCTTCTTTCAACCGCATCGCAATCAACAGGTTATCGAAGCGTGCGGTGAGCGATTCAACCAGCGCTTTGTGTACTTTGGTGTGCACGGCGACGAGCAGACCCGCCAGGACAATGATCGCCGCGCCAAGCAGCGAGCCGGCGCGATCGCCGAACCCGAACGTCACTACGCCCATGGGTAGCAGGGAAATCAGTGCGTAATAGAAATACAGTGTTCGGTGGGGCGCGTAATAGGTCATCGCGCCTGTGGTGAGTAGTGCGACCAGCATCATGACCGGTAACTGCGTTGTCCCCGCCTTGGGCAGTAACACCGAGCCCATCAGGCCCCACAACACGGCAAGCAGCAAACTGCCGACGACAAAGGCAGTCTGCCATTTCGCCATCGCGGCGAGCGGCGGACTGGCACGGACAAAGAAGTTGTACACACCGTAGCGCGTGATCATCAGGATGAATGCGGCAAAAAACCAGGCGAACAATTCGGGGCGCTGACCGAGTTCGTTCCACAACAGCGCACCCAGAAGGAAAGTAACCACCAGTTCAGCAAGGTAACCTGCCAGCGAAAAGCGGTACAACAGCCGAACCTGCTCCGAGAAAATATGCTTGGCGATGAACGTGCGGTCATCGGCAGCAATCGGCGCGGCAAGCGAAAACTCCTTGGACTGGTCCTGTTCTGCTGCGGTTTGATCGGCCGGTGCCACGTGGGGACTTTCCATTGTCAACGCGACGCGCATGCGCATCACTGGTGCAAAATAAACTCTCCGAATGAGAACTTTTCTCTGAAAGTGCTCTATCTATTTGTTTTTTATTCGATAACCATAGACTTAGCAAGGGCGTACGTCAAGTAGTTCGCCAGCCGTTGGCCGTATTGAACACCGCGCAATCAAGGTATAGCCATGCCGTTTTCTACCTCTCTTGGTGCCCAATGCGTCACGGTAGAATGGAGGATGAAGTCGCAAACTTCTTGCATCTCGCATTACACGGCACTCGCTGCATCTCAGGTACTTCCTACTCACGCACAACTTGACCGAACATCCCGCAATCAGGGTACTCCCCGATCTCCTTATCAACCAGATCGCCGCCGGCGAGGTGGTCGAACGCCCGGCCGCGGCACTCAAGGAGCTTCTTGAAAACAGTCTGGACGCCGGTGCCACGCGTATCGACATTGAATTGTCACAGGGAGGTATCAAGCGGCTGCGAGTGGCCGATGATGGCGTCGGTATTTTAGCGGCTGATCTCCCGCTGGCGCTAACGCGCCATGCAACCAGCAAAATCGCCTCGCTATACGATTTGGAACGCGTCGCGAGCCTCGGCTTTCGAGGCGAAGCACTGGCAAGTCTGGCGGCGATTTCGCGATTGATCGTCACCACCCGGCAACTACCAGCGAATCACGCGAGCCGGATCGAGGGCGCCGGCGGCGTACTCTCGCCGGTGGAAGCGGCCGCACTGGAAGCGGGAACGGTCGTAACGGCAGAGGATTTGTTTTTCAACACGCCCGCCCGCCGAAAATTTCTCAAAACAGAAGCGACCGAATTCGGTCATTGCGAAGATGCCGCACAGCGGATCGCAATGGCGGTACCGCACGTAGCGATGTCGCTCACTCATAACGGGCGACGGGTATGGCAATACCAGATGGGCGATTCCATGATGCGCATCACGGCCATCCTCGGCGACGGATTTGCGGAAGCAAGACTGATGATTGACGAGCCCCATCCTGCATTCAGCTTGAGTGGCAGCGTTGCGCAACCGCGTTATTCCCGTGCCGGGCGCGATCAACAGTATCTGTTCGTCAACGGTCGCTTCGTACGCGACAAATTGCTTACGCATGCAGTCAGAAGCGCCTACGCCGATATTTTGCACGGCCACCGCCACCCGGCGTATGTGCTCTTTCTGTCGATTGACCCGTCGATGGTTGATGTGAACGTGCACCCATCGAAATCAGAAGTTCGTTTCCGCGATTCGCGCGGTGTTCATCAGTTTGTGTTTCACACGTTGCAAAAAGCATTGGCGCGACCCACTTCCGGCGATGCTGCGCCCACTGCGAATCCGGTGGAATGGATCAGTGGCATCGAGCATCGTTCGGCACATCCACAAGCGGCGATAGCCGGGCAGGCGCGACGCGCGTTTCAACCCGCGCAGCAAGGGTCATTTGGCAACATGAGCGCGCGCGAGCCCCACGCGTTCTACGAATCCCTTCGTGGCGAGATTGGCGGAGCACAAACAAGCGAAGTCCGCGTCCCGCTTGCCTTCCAGGCAGAAAATGCCCTGAACACCGCACCAAATAATGACTTTCCGCATGCTGGCGATATTCCGCCGTTGGGGTTTGCACTCGCCCAATTGCACGGTATCTATGTGCTGGCTCAAAACACGAATGGCCTGGTGCTGGTCGATATGCATGCGGCACACGAGCGAATCGTTTACGAAAAATTGAAAGCGGCGCTCGATTTGAGTCAGCTTGCATCCCAGCCGCTGCTGGCACCGATCCCGGTTGCGTTAGGTGATCGGGATATCGAACTCGTTTCTGACAATCAGGCGTTCTTTGCGCGTCTCGGTTTCGATCTTGGTGTTCTGTCGGCGGTCGAGATCGTCATTCGCGCGGTACCGGCGATGCTGCCCAGCGCTGATGCACCCGCAATGCTGCGCGAACTTCTCGATGATCTTGCCGAACACGGGGCGTCGCGCGCGCTCACCGAGAAAAGAGATGAAATTCTGGGTAGCATGGCGTGCCATGGTGCAGTGCGCGCCAATCGGATATTGAACATCCCGGAAATGAATGCGTTGTTGCGGCAAATGGAGGAAACCGAGCGCGCGGGCCAATGCAATCACGGCAGACCCACCTGGTATCAGTTTGCGATTGGTGATCTCGACAAACTCTTCATGCGCGGTCGCTAGCGCAGCTCAGGCGTGCCAGCATGTCGATGAAGCGCCCGAAAGCACTTTTTCTGCTCGGCCCCACGGCGTCGGGCAAGACGGCTTTGGCGATGCACTTGGCGGATCGTTTCTCGGTCGAAATTGTCAGCGTCGATTCGGCGCTGGTGTATCGCGGCATGGACATCGGCACCGCCAAACCGGACGCGGAAACGTTGCGCGAATATCCGCACCACCTGATTAATTTAATAAGCCCGATGGACGCGTACTCGGTCGCGCAGTTTTGTAGAGACGCATTGAGGGTCATGTCGCAAATCAGTGCGCGGGGAAGAATACCTTTGCTGGTTGGCGGTACGATGCTCTACGTTAAAGCGCTGTTTGAGGGCCTCTCCGATTTGCCACGGGGGGATGCCGACCTTCGCGCCACGCTCGAAGCACGCGCCGGACAATTGGGATGGCCCGCCATGCACGCCGAGCTCGTTCAAATCGATCCACTCACGGCGGCGCGCCTCAAACCGACCGACGCACAGCGTATCCAGCGGGCGTTGGAGGTGTTTCACTTGACCGGTTCACCGATTTCAGCGCTACAAACGCGCACAACGCGGACACCAGATTTTCCGTACGCGGCACTGCAGATCGGATTGATCCCCGGAGAGCGTTCGGTGTTGCACGAACGAATTGCGGCGCGCTTTGATGCGATGCTGAACGCAGGGTTGATCGAGGAAGTGAATTCCCTGCGCGGACGCCACCGACTCACCGCAGAAATGCCATCGATGCGTTGCGTGGGTTATCGCCAGACCTGGCAGTTTCTGGAAGGTGAAATCGACAAAAAAACGTTGCGCGATAAAGCCATTGCCGCCACCCGTCAACTCGCCAAACGGCAACTTACCTGGTTAAGATCAATGCCCGACGTTTCGCCAATGGACTGTTTGCAATCTGACTTGCATGCTGTCGTGGAAGCGAAAATGATGACGTTTCTGCGCCAGCCATGAAGTTTGACTGTGCATTTCCGCCACCCGGCCCGCAGTTCACCGGGGCCGGGTTGACGTTTTTGTGTTGCGTGTGCGATCAGCCCTGGTATTTGAATGAGAGCTTCATTTTTGCGCGAAAGGTCATGGCACCGTCCTTGCCGACCTTGACGTCGAGTTTCGATACTTCCGCCACGCGCACATCTCGCAATGTTTTTGAAGCTGACTTGACGGCATTCTTCGCCGCATCGGCCCATGACACACTACTGGTACCGACGATTTCAATAACTTTGTAAAGCGAGCTTTCGTCCTTTTCTTTCTTTGCCATTGTGTCCTCCAGATATTTTTTGTTGATCGGGCCGATAAATCTACGCTTACCCGGCATCGCTGGCAAGCGTCGAGTCGCGATCAGTTGATTTCACTTCCGCCACCAGACCGCCACGTGCCAGTCGAACCGCGATGGTATCTCCTGCGCGCACGCTTACGCTGTCGCGAAGTATCGTGCCATTGCGTTCTACGATGCTGTAGCCGCGTTCCAGTACCCGCGCGGGTGCCAACAGTTGCAATGCCTGTGAGCGGCTTTGGAGACTGGTACTGCGGTTGAGCAGTACGCGCTGAACTGATTGCATGAGTCGCCCCCTGCGCTGCGCAAGGTTCGACTGCCACAGCGCCAAATCGGGACGCCGTGCAGATATGCGCTGCTTGAGCAATGCGGTTTCAAATTTTGCGCGATTTATGCTTGCCGCCAATTCGTGGCGAAGCGTCCCGGCGATCCGTGCCAGCCCGACACGTTCTCGAGTCACACGATCCTGCGGCGATAGCAATCGCCGCTGTGCTCGGTCCACCCGTTGAAAAGCGTTGTCAAGCGTGTGGCGCAGCGCTCGCACGAGAATCGATTGCACTGACCGAACATCGGCGCGCAATAGTTCGACATCCGGGGAAACCATTTCGGCTGCCGCCGTAGGCGTAGGCGCGCGCCGGTCGGCGACAAAATCGCAAATGGTGAAGTCGGTCTCGTGGCCAACGCCGGACACGACCGGAATCGCTGTGTCATCCTGAAACCTTAAAATGGCACGAGCAACGACTTCTGCGTTGAACGACCATAAGTCTTCGATGCTTCCTCCTCCCCGGCAGATAATCAGTGCATCCACTTCGCGGCGGATTCGGGCGGTGTCGAGGGCGGCTGAAATTTCCTGCGCCGCATTGGCACCTTGCACCGCCGTCGGGTAGACAATGGCCACGATCATCGGAGCGCGGCGCTTGAGCGTCGTCAGCACGTCCCGCAGCGCAGCGGCGTGCAACGAGGTGACAATACCCACCTTGCGCGGGAACGTCGGCAATGGCCGTTTGCGCAATTCATCGAATAATCCCTCGTCGCTGAGCTTCGCCTTCAGGCGCTCATAGGCCTCAAACAACGCGCCCAGCCCGGCCCTGTGCATGCCTTCCACGCCGAGCTGGAATTCGCCCCTTGCCTCGTATAGCGAGGGTAGCGCGCGGACATCGACTTGCATGCCGCTTTCGGGTTTGAATGACACTGCGGCAGCACGGTTGCGAAACATCACGCAGCGTACTTGCGCCTCGTCGTCCTTCAGCACAAAGTACCAATGCCCGCTGGCGGCACGCGTCACGTTTGAAAGCTCTCCGGATACCCACAGCAGTTCAAACTTGGCCTCGATAATATTGCGTGTGCGACGGTTGAGTTCGGTGACCGAAATGGGCGTTGGGTCACCGCGCCGAGGCACGGATGACGGCGTTGAGGTACTGTCGCCATCGAAAACAAGCGGAGATTGGTCGGGCAGGTCGGCAGGCATGGCGCGATGCTACCATTGCGCGCAAAGAATCGTTGCGGGTGCCGACATCCATCAAAAACAAAGCCGCGACGCTACGGGTACAGTAGCCTTAAGTTATTGAAAACATGGAAGGTTATCAACGCGCAATTTTTGAGCGTCAGAGAAAAAAGCGTTACAGTTTCATGACTTAGCGTCACTCATCGGCGCCCACCCACAGAGTTATCCACAAGCTTTGTGGATGAAATCGATGAACGGGTCTAACGCCGTTTGCGGACGCGCGCTTTTACACAGACGCCGCGCCATCCTTCGACCGCGGCGCAACCAGTGAGTTGCTTTGCGCGGCGCGCCTGCGCTGGGCGACGCGCAAAAAGGTCGTGATGGGGATTGGCGGATGCGCGGACACCGGAACGAAAGTCCCTGGGCTCGCGTCAAAGAACCGATGCCATGCGACAGTGTTTTGCGTGGTGTAGACTGCGAACGCCACTTGTGAAACCTGCGCCGCATGCGCTAAAGTGCGGGCACATCCGGCGCACAAGCCGCGCGCCGGTGGAAGTCGCTTCACCGGCGAATCGTCAACGTTTAATCAGGGAGTTCCGTTTGCTTTCCATCATCCAGGCCGCAGGTTGGCCAATCTGGTTCATCGTTCTTTGTTCCGTTATCTGCCTGGCAATTATCGGCGAGCGCTTCTGGACGTTGCGTCGAAGTTCGGTGCTTCCGCCGTCATTGTTTCAGGACACTGTGCAGGCGTTTCGTGCCGCTGGTGCGACGCCGGAACTCGTATCGAAACTAAACGACAATTCGCTCCTGGGGCGTGTGTTCGCGGCCGGTATTGCCAACGTGAAAAGCTCACGCGAAGTCATGAAGGAATCGATGGAAGAAGCCGGTCGCGCGGTGATGGTCGATATGGAGCGTTTCCTCAATGGCTTGGGCACCATCTCGACCGTGGCACCGTTGCTGGGCCTGTTTGGCACCGTGATCGGCATGATCGATATCTTCGGCGCATCCGGCACGCAGGGTGCAAACCCGGCACAACTGGCACACGGTATTTCTGTGGCCTTGTACAACACGGCTGGTGGCATCGCGGTCGCGATCCCGGCGCTGATTTTCTATCGGCATTTTCGCAGCAAGGTCGATGTGATGGTGGTCGATATGGAGCAACAAGGCATTCGTTTGGTTGAGACCCTTCATGGGGACCGTGCGTGAATTTCAAGAAGGGCAGAAAGCGCGAAGAGCCTGAGATCAACTTCATCCCGCTGATCGATGTGCTGCTGGTCATACTCATCTTTTTGATGGTGACGACCACCTACTCCAAATACGCTGAACTGCAAATTAACCTGCCCGAAGCAAGCGCCGAAAAAGCACCGGATCGCCCGCAGGTAATCAACATTGGCGTAGACAACAGCGGCAAGTACGCCGTCAACAACACACCGGTCGCGTTTAATGGTGTCGAGGCCTTTTCCAATCTTCTACGCGAAACTGCGGCGGCTGGAAACATGAAAGATCCGGTCATCGCGATCGGCGCAGATGCGGGTGCCACGCACCAGGCAGTGGTCAATATCATGGAAGCCGCGCGGATGGTTGGGTTTACTAAAATCTCCTTTACGACGCAGGCAAAAGCCGCCAGCAAATAGCGGCTTACCACTCCCCACGATGGAAGCTTGGCTTACCAGCGAGTGGCAACGTAACAGTCCCTGGCAACTTTTACTGCGGCCCGTGTCGTGGCTGTTCCGGATGCTGACTTTGATTCGGCGCGGGGCACATCGTGCTGGCTTGCTTAAATCACATTCTGTCGGTGTGCCCGTCATCATCGTCGGCAATATCACGGTCGGCGGGACCGGCAAGACGCCGCTGGTGTTGGCATTAGTGGAAGCGCTGACCAAACGAGGCAAGCATTGCGGCATCGTGACGCGGGGCTATCAGCGGCGAAAGCCGGAGGAATGGGCCACCGTGATCCATGTGGTGCCGACGACTGTCGAAGGCGCCTCGGTGGGTGATGAAGCCGCGCTGCTCGCGCGTCGATCCGGTGTCCCTGTTTACGCGGGCGCAGATAGGGTGGAAGTCGCGCGAACACTTCTGCGTAATCACGCGGAAATTGATCTGATTGTTAGTGACGACGGCATGCAGCATTACAAATTGCAGCGAGACATTGAAATCTGTGTCATCGACGGTGCCAGAGCCCTTGGCAACGGCGAACTGCTACCTGCAGGCCCGTTGCGTGAGCCAGCATCAAGACTAAACACGGTCAGTGCAATTGTCGTCAACCGCAATGGTGGCAACGCTGATCCGATGCGTTTTTCTGGGACGACACCCGTGTTCGCGATGACGTTCACGAACGAGTTTTTTGTGAATCTGAAAACTGACCAACGCACCGGCGTGAACGATGCGCTCGCTGCATTCCAGGGCATGCACATCCACGCGCTGGCGGGTATCGGGCATCCGCAACGATTTTTTTCGCATCTCGTGGATTTAGGATTCGCGCTGACCGCAGCGCAGCCATTCCCCGATCATTACCACTATCGAGCCGAAGATATGCCGGGATCGGATGCCGGGATTATTCTGATGACTGAAAAGGACGCGGTAAAATGTGGCACTTTCGCTGACCAGCGGATGTGGTTTATGCACGTTGATGCCGTGCTGCCGGATGATCTTACCGATTTTGTGATGAACAAACTAATCCATAGAAAGCATGACCATGTCACTCGATCCGAAGCTGCTTGAAATTCTCGTTTGCCCGGTCACCAAAGGACCGTTGACAATGTCGGTCGACAAGACCGAACTCATTTCTTATTCGGCACGGTTGGCCTACCCCATCCGCGATGGCATTCCGGTGATGCTGGCGGATGAGGCGCGCGAGTTAAAGGCTGAAGAAGTGCGTGGTTGAACACGACAGTCGTTGCGGAAAAGAAAAGTTGTGACGATGGAATTTATCGCTGTCATCCCGGCGCGATTCGCCTCGACCCGCCTGCCGGGCAAGCCGCTGGCTGATATTGCGGGTAAGCCGATGGTAGTGCGTGTGGCAGATCAAGCGCTTCAATCTGGCGCGCAGCGCGTCGTGATCGCAACCGATAACCTGGACGTGAAAGCAGCGGCAGAAAAGCATGGACACGTGGCATTGATGACGCGTACCGACCACGCACAGGGCACCGACCGCATCGCCGAAGTGGTTGCGCAACTCGCGCTTGCCGACGAAACAATCGTCGTTAATGTGCAGGGCGATGAGCCGCTGATTGACCCGCTGTTGATCGCCAAAGTTGCCGAAACATTAGCCGCAAAGCCAGTCGCTGCGATGGCAACTGCCGCGAACGTCATCACTGACGCGGGCGATTTTTTCAGTTCGCATGTGGTGAAAGTCGTGTGCAATGCCGATGGTTTTGCCCACTATTTCAGTCGTGCGCCGATTCCCTACGCGCGCGACGCCTTTGCACAATCGAAAGAGGCGCTGCCGAGCGATTTTCCAGCGCTGCGCCACATCGGCATCTACGCCTATCGCGCTTCGTTCCTGAAACGTTATGCGACGCTGGCACCCGCGCCGGCGGAGCAGTTTGAATCGCTCGAACAATTGCGCGCGATGTATCACGGCTTTTCCATCGCAGTGCACATTTGGGCGGGCCCGTTGCCGTCCGGCGTGGATACGCCCGAGGACCTGGAACGGGTGCGGCGCTCATTCGGCAAATCCCGTTAGAATGGGATATTCAAAAAAACAACGACGGGGAGAAAACATGCGGCTGATTCTTCTGGGAGGCCCAGGTGCTGGCAAGGGCACACAAGCCACCTTCATCAAGGAAAAATTTGGCATCCCGCAAATCTCTACAGGCGACATGCTGCGCGCCGCTGTGAAGGCGGGCTCGCCGATGGGCATCGCCGCAAAGAAAGTGATGGATTCAGGCGCGCTGGTATCCGACGAGATCATCATCGGACTCGTCAAGGAGCGCATCAGGCAAAGCGATTGCGCGAAAGGTTTCCTGTTCGATGGTTTCCCTCGCACCATTCCTCAAGCTGATGCGATGAAAGCGGCTGGTGTGGAGCTCGATTACGTCGTTGAAATCGCAGTGGATGACAGTGAAATCGTCGAGCGCATGTCGGGGCGTCGCACCCATCCGGGTTCCGGCCGCACCTACCACGTCAAATTCAATCCGCCCAAGGTCGCGGGAAAGGATGATGTGAGCGGCGAGGATCTCATTCAGCGCGATGATGACAAGGAAGAGACCGTCAAGAAGCGCCTCGCGGTGTATCACGAACAGACCAAGCCGCTGATCGACTATTACGGTGACTGGGCCACCTCGGGTGTGAATGGCGCACCGCGTTACCTGTGTATTGCGGGCATGGGCAAAGTCGAGGAAATTCGCGACAGAATTTTTGCCGCGCTCGCGGCATAGCGAAGAAAGGCCGTAATGAAGCGCGATGCATCCCCACCGAACGCGTTCTACGCCCAATCCGGCGGTGTCACTGCCGTAATCAATATCTCCGCGCAGGGTGTGATCGAAACTGCGCGTAAATACCCAAAAAAAATCGGCAAGGTATACGCAGGCCGCAACGGCATTATCGGTGCGCTCACCGAAGACCTCATCGACACCGGCAAAGAGCCACTTGCCAATATCAAAGCACTCGGACACACGCCGGCAGGCGCGTTCGGTTCGTGTCGTTACAAACTCAAAAGCGTTGACACGAATCGCCGCGAATATGAGCGCCTGATCGAAGTTTTCAGGGCGCACGACATCGGCTATTTTTTCTACAACGGTGGGGGCGATTCGGCTGATACCTGCCTGAAGATTTCGCAGTTGAGCGAATCGATGGGTTATCCGCTCATCGCTGTACACGTGCCAAAAACGGTGGACAACGATCTGCCGATTACCGATTGTTCGCCAGGTTTCGGCTCGGTCGCAAAGTATGTGGCGGTGAGCATGCGCGAGGCGGGGCTGGACGTGGCATCGATGTCCAGAACCTCAACCAAAGTTTTCGTGCTCGAAGTGATGGGCCGACACGCGGGCTGGATTACGGCTGCGTGCGGACTCGCAGCAGAAAAAGCTAGTGACGCCCCGCAGATTTTATTGTTCCCCGAAATACCGTTCGAGCCACAAAAATTTCTCTCGCGGGTCGATGCATGCGTCAAGCAACATGGCTTTTGCGCGATCGGTGTATCCGAAGGTATTCGCAATATCGACGGTAAATTCGTTTCCGAGTCCGGTCTGGTGGATGCGTTCGGGCATGCGCAGCTAGGGGGCGTTGCGCCCTTCATTGCCGACATGGTGAAACGAGAGCTGAAATTGAAGAATCACTGGGCTGTGGCCGATTATCTGCAACGTGCCGCCCGCCACATCGCCTCAAAGACGGATGTATTGCAAAGCTACGCCGTCGGCAAGGCCGCGGTCGAATATGCCGTCAAAGGCATGAACGGCGTGATGCCCGCAATCAAGCGTATCAAGTCCAAGCCTTACCAATGGGAAATCGTTCCTGTGCCGCTTTCCGAAGTCGCCAACCAGGAAAAGAAAATGCCGCGCGATTTTATTACGGCGGATGGCTTTCACATCACACAAAAATGCCGCAATTATTTGCAGCCGTTGATTGAGGGCGAAGCGTATCCGCCGTACGAAGGTGGATTGCCGCGATATGTCACGTTGAAGAATGTGGCGGTGAAGAAGAAGCTGGCGGCGTTCTCGCTGTAAACGCGAAGTGCAATGCTGGCCTACGCCGCCCCGCCCTACCTATATTGAAACTCTATAATCGGGGCGGCTTTCGGAGCATAAATGCCTGTGAATCCGCGCCAGTGCTAGTGTTTGTATATTTTCCAGCCACCCCTCATCCCAACCCTTCTCCCATGGGCGAAGGGCTTCAGGACTGCATCGCCC